>JAZLBB010000076.1:0-86527 GCA_045613465.1 Candidatus Egerieisoma sp. | reverse complement strand
TGATCAGACGATGCCTTTGAAGCTGAATATGGTGAGTGAGGATTGTATTTTGTTGTCTCATAGAAGAAGTCATCTCCATAAGCTTTATGACCCTCAGAAGATGCAACTGTCTTGAAAGGAGGTTCAATACCTTCTGGATGATTCATAGACAACGCTCCATATACCTCATCTGTGGATATATGATAGAATCTTTTACCCTCATACTTTTCAGGAAGCGACTCCCAATACAACTTAGCAGCCTGGAGAAGAGCAAGGGTTCCCATCACATTGGTCTTAGCGAATGTAAAAGGATCTTTTATACTTCTGTCAACATGGCTCTCTGCTGCAAGGTGAATAATTCCATCAATCTTCTCATCCTGCATAAGCTGATAAAATGCCTCGAAGTCGCAGATATCCATCTTTACAAACTTATAGTTGGGTTTATCCTCAACATCCTTAAGATTAGCGAGGTTACCAGCATATGTAAGCTTATCAAGGTTGATGATGTTATACTCCGGATATTTGTTTACGAAAAGACGTACAACGTGGCTACCTATAAAACCTGCACCACCTGTGATGACGATATTACGCTTCATACTATATTGACTTTAAATTGTTTATACATTTCTTAAGGGAGTCGGTCCAATATGGTACCTCAACTCCAAATACTCTTTTGATTTTAGACTTATCCAGAACTGAATAAGATGGTCTTTTAACTGAACTAGGGAAATCACAACTATAACATGGCTGCACATTGCATGCTGTTGTTCCGTTGTATTCTGCAATCATCTTTGTAAAATCAAACCAACTGCAAACACCTTCATTACTGTAGTGATATATGCCAGACTGACTGCCATCAAACTTCTCAAGTACTACTGTTATTGTCTTTGCTAAATCCAATGCGTAAGTTGGAGTTCCTACCTGGTCGAATACTACTTTTAGTTCTGGTTTTGTAGCAGTCAGGTTCATCATTGTCTTACAGAAGTTCTTTCCAAACTCACTATAAAGCCATGATGTACGAATGATAACATGATTACAACCTGTAGCAATGATTTTCTGCTCACCGTGCAACTTTGTCAAGCCATAGACTCCAGTAGGAGTTCCAGTCTGATCTTCTTTGCATGGTGTATTGTACGGTTCTGTACCGAAAACATAGTCTGTAGAGATGTGCACTAGAAAACCACCAACTTCTTTCATTGCCTTTGCAAGATTTTCTGGGGCAGTAGCATTAAGCTTCTCTACAAGATCATACTTCTCTGGATCTTCAGCCCCATCTACATTTGTCCAAGCTGCACAATTGACAATGGCGTTAACATTCTGCTCTTTTACCATTGTTCTAATAGCTTCCAAATCCGTAATATCAAGGAAGGTGGTTTCTAATCCCTCAACCTGATTGACGTCTGTAAAGATGTATTTGTCCTGGCTGTCTTTAGCTAGGATACGCATTTCATTTCCCAGCTGGCCGTTGGCGCCCGTTACTAAGATAGTCATTATTCAAACTCTGGATAAAGGTTCATATCAATTGAGAACGGACTATCGAAGTCGTTAAGCAAAGCATGCTTTAAGTCTTTTTCTGAAAGCAAAGCCTTGTCTGTTGGAATCTGCCAATCAATACCTAGGCTTTCATCCAAAATGCTGATTCCGCCATCTGCCTGTGGAGCATAGAAGTTGTCACATTTGTACTGGAAGATGGCTGTCTCGCTGAGTACTGCAAATCCATGTGCAAAGCCTCTTGGCACAAAGAACTGCCTATGGTTATCTTCTGACAGTTCTACTGCAACGTGCTGGCCGTAAGTAGGAGAGCCTTTTCGGATATCCACAGCAACGTCCAAAACTTTTCCCTTTACACAACGTACAAGTTTGCTCTGGGTGAAAGGAGGTGCTTGGAAATGCAGACCTCTCATTACACCATAGCTTGACATACTTTCGTTGTCTTGTACGAAGTTTATCTTTCTTACTTTCTCTTCAAATTCTCTTTGTGAAAAACTTTCAAAGAAATAGCCACGTGCATCACCAAATACTTTCGGCTCAATGATTACTAAGCCTTCTATTGCGGTTTTGATTACTTCCATAGCTAGTCAAGGTTTGGTTTGCCAGTTTCTTTGATTTCGTCAATAACTTTAAGAAGATACTGACCATACTGGTTCTTAATCATTGGTTGAGCAAGTTCACGCATTCTCTCCTCAGTAATCCATCCTTGTCTGTATGCTATGCCTTCCAAGCAAGCTATCTTAAGGCCCTGACGTTTCTCAAGAACCTCAACGTATGTTGAGGCTTCAGAAAGTGAGTCATGTGTACCAGTATCAAGCCATGCAAAGCCACGACCGAGAGTTTGTACTTTAAGCTCTCCGTCTTTAAGGAACTCCTGATTGACTGTTGTGATCTCATACTCTCCTCTTGCAGATGGTTTGATGTTAGCTGCAACATCTACTACTTTATTTGGATAGAAATATAGACCAACTACAGCGTAGTTTGATTTTGGATGAGCTGGCTTCTCCTCAATGCTAAGGCAGTTACCATCTTTATCGAACTCCGCTACGCCGTATCTTTCAGGATCATTTACCCAATATCCAAATACAGTAGCTTTCTTCTCTTCTTCAGCTGTTCTTACAGCTTCTTTCAACATGCCAGTAAAACCAGCGCCATGGAAGATGTTGTCTCCTAATACTAGGCAAGCGCTATCATCACCTATGAAATCCTTGCCAATAGTGAATGCCTGGGCAAGTCCGTCTGGGGATGGCTGCTCTGCATATTCAAAGTTTACTCCGTAGTCTGAGCCATCTCCGAGAAGGCGTCTGAAGCCAGGAAGGTCGTGAGGGGTTGAGATAATAAGGATATCTCTGATACCTGCAAGCATTAGTACACTTATTGGGTAATAAACCATTGGTTTATCGTAAATAGGCATTAACTGTTTGCTGATGCCTTTAGTGATCGGATAGAGGCGAGTTCCTGACCCACCTGCTAGTACTATTCCTTTCATATTCTAAAATTTAATTATTTTACCATTTTATCTAACCACCTGTTCTCAATCCCCTGCTCCTTCAACCAATCACCACCAAGAATTAAACCACATCCAAGAACTCCTCCCAAGAAACACCAGATAAATAGAATTTTAACTCGTTGAGGTTTGCTTTTCTCAAGGGGCACCTGTACCGGCTCTACAACGGTAAGGATTGGAATGTCTTCTTTTATTTTCATCTCGGCCTGTACAAGTTGGGTGGTCAACTGATTGAACAGGTCTCTTGCCACGTTAAACTCACTACGCATCTGCTCCTCTTTTGCCTTTGAAAGTGCAGTAGAGAGTACCTTATTTGCATCCTGGAATTTTGCATACTCCTCTTGTTTCTGCTCAAATACCACTTTTGCCTCATCGTAACGCTGTTTTATGTATTCAAAGTTCAATTCTGCTTTCTGCAGTTTAAGCTCAATTACATATTTCTGCAAAAGATCCTTTACCGCTTCCGCAACTTGTGCTGCAGCCAAAGCCTCGGGCATACGGGCAGAGATAGTTACATCTCCATTTTTTTTGTCTGCCATAAGTGAGAAATGCGGAGCAAAGGCTTTTATACACCTCAACTCCTCTTTTGTATAAGCACTAAGATTGCTACCAGGTGCACTGGCAGTTACCTCTGATGTATCATCATTACCCTTTATAGCCTTTAAAATCACAAACGGCAACCCAATAGTATACTTCTTTATTGTACCCAACACAGAAGTTTTTGCATACTCCGGATTGGTATAATAATCCAGAATGGTTACAGGCTCTGCATATCCTTCCCAGTTGATAGGGGTTTGCATAAGCTCTTTACGCAGATTAATGTTTTTAAGCAATTTGTCATACATTAGTGGAGACAACATCTCCCCACCTGTTGTTGCACCTAAATTTATACCAGCCATTGCAGCCAAACCTCCCAAAGAAGAGGATGAGAATGCTCCACCTTTAGTCTGTGGCACAACTACACAACTTGCAGTATACTCTTTTGGAGAGAATATTGCTACAAATATTCCAAGTACTGCAAATACACAAATAACTTTTATTATAAATGATTTTTTCTCCCACAGGCGTTTTACAAGGGCCATAATGTCAATTTCTTCTTCCTGAAACTGGTTCTGCTGCTGTACTGTATTGTTTTCCATTTCTAAGATAATTTACGGTTTGTGTAATACAATGGGGCATCAAAGCATATGTAAAACATTATGCCTCAATGAATTATAAAAAACTAATATATTTTTTGGGCATCCTATAATCCAATATATTCAGCCCACATCTCTACAAATTTAGGAACTATATTCCTATTCTACAACCTCTATAAGGTCCAAGTTTTCTATCACAGTATTTACAGCAACAAGCCCCTGAAGTTGTATAAAAAACTGTTTCTTCCGCTTCCCTTTTATCTTTGCCAACACACCCTCCATCCCATCAAATGCGCCTCCATGAACCTTTACCCTAGTCCCCACAGCCAAATCTACCTCCTCAGGGGTATGGAATGTCTTCTCCACGGTATCATCCTGCACCACTTTCATGAAGTTCTCCATCTCCTTATCCGGCACTACTATTGGTATATTCTTACCATCCAACTTCCTGGTAAGGTATTGCAAATACTCTACCCCATATTTGGCCTCCTGAATAACCTCCTTTTGTGCATACACAAAAATCAGGCTATTTATGGCCGGAACCTTTATTTTTCTTTTTACACCCCTCACCACCTTCACCTCACTCTTTAGTGGCACAAACACCTCAAGCCCTTTTCCTTTAAGATACTCTTCTGCAATAAGCTCTCTTTTATAGGTTGCCCTCATGGCAAACCACTCGTATGGAGCCTCTTTCATCTCTAATTGTCCAATTTAGAATATATAGAGTTCTGGCTCTTGAACTCAGGCACTATGGCTTTCATTTGCCTTACAGTCTCTGTCCTCTCCATTACCCTAGCAAAATCTCTCAATTTCTCGTAGTCCGGCAAGATTGCTTCATATGAATACTCTCTCACTTTAGCTACAGAAATCTTCTTATGCCCTGTAGGTATTGTATTCTCTTTATTGCTCAAAAGTTCCTCATATAGTTTCTCTCCAGGACGCAAACCTGTATACACTATTTTTATATCTTTATCAGGCTCAAATCCAGCCAAAGAGATCATATTTCTGGCTAAATCTGCAATCTTAACCGGTTTGCCCATATCAAATACAAAAATCTCGTAACCTTCTCCCATAGTTGCAGCCTCAAGCACGAGACGGCAAGCCTCTGGAATGGTCATAAAAAATCTGATGATATCTTTATGGGTAACTGTCACAGGGCCTCCATTTATAATCTGCTCCCTAAAACGTGGAATCACAGAACCATTTGAACCAAGCACATTTCCAAAACGTGTAGTGATAAACTTGGTCTTTCCTTCAACTTTACCACTTATAATGGCCCTGCTGAGTGTTTGTACATATATCTCTGCCAACCTCTTTGAGCACCCCATCACATTGGTTGGATTTACCGCTTTGTCTGTAGATACCATTACCATCTTCTCCACACCATACTTCACAGCCATATCTGCCACATTGAGGCTACCTATAACATTAGTATTCACAGCTTCACACGGATTACTCTCCATTAACGGCACATGTTTGTACGCAGCCGCATGGAATACAATCTGTGGTTTGTATGTTTCAAAGATTCTCTCAATTCTGGTAACATCCCTTACATCTGCTATCAGAAACTTATACCTTGCTTCAAACGTCTCCAAAGAGAACTCCGAACCTTTGGCATTTTTCTCTCTATCGGTCAGTTCAAGCTGAATATTATGCAAAGGTGTCTCGGCACAATCCAATACCATAACCTGCTCAACAGGGAAAGAACTTATCAGACGGACTAATTCACTGCCAATACTGCCGGCACCACCTGTTACCAACACACGTTTACCCTCCAGAAAATTGCTTATCTCAGCCATATTTATGGTAATCTCATCCCTTCCCAACAAATCCTCAATCTTAATCTCCCTAATCATGTTCTGCATATTACCATCTTTTGGCATTTCATTCAGCTGTGGCATTACCAGAACTTTAATATGCTTTTTAATACACCAATCAATTAGCCTATCTTTCTCCTCAAGGGCACTTTGCTGGGTAGGGAATACTATGGCATTTACATTTTTTCTGTTTATTATCTGGCAGAAATAATCATAATCGTCAACAGTATAGAGGGTAAGGCCATGCAATTTAAGCTTTGTCATTGCACTTTGCATCTTTACAAATCCCATTATCCTATACTCTGCATGCAAGTTCCTTGAGAGGAACGACGCTAAAGAAACAGATTTGGCATCATCTCCATAAATAAATACCCTTTTAGATGTCTTGTTCTTGCTTGCCAGAACAAGCTCATAGATATATATGAGAAACATTCTCAAAATCACCAAAAGTGCCAATGAGCACAGCACATCTGCCATTTGAGCAAAGAAAATATTGATAGGATTGAAAGTAAAGCCCACAACATTCCTTACCGATATAAACAGAATACAAAGTATTGCACTCTTGAACAGCACAGCAAACGATATCCTTATAATCTCCTGAATTGTGGTATGGCGCATAATTCCCCTGTAGGTACCAAACAATAGGAATGTCACTATTGCGGTTACCAAGGCGCTGCCTCCAATAAAAGCATAACGGTAGAGTACAGGCTCGGCCTTTACAAAGAAACCCAGCACAAGATACACAGACAACGTGGCAAATGTAGACACAAAAGAGTCAATCATAAGTACACTCCATCTGCTTATATATGGAGAGTTTACAATTTTGTCTGATATCTTTCTATAAACGTTGCTCATTACAGTATATACTTTATACTTTGTTATTTCATCTGGTTAATCATGGTAGTGATCATAGCTGCCAAAGATGCAGTTGAAGTTGCAATACCCATAATAGCTGCAAGATTCTGGCCTCCCTGCGGTTTGCTCTTGGCAGGAATGATAATCTCCGTTCCAGGCTGTACCTTAAAGTTCTTGTCACCCTTAACTGCTACAGAACCGTTCATATGTACCATATACACCTTGCGTTTCATACCCTCTTTTGTAACACCACCGGCATTTGAAAGGTAATAATTCCAAGACTTGCCAGGCTCATATGCTACAACGTTAGGATACATTACAGCACCAGAAATTTTTACAGTACTGTTGTATTTAGGTACAGAGATAATATCTCCTTCCCTTAAAATCACGTCTGCCACAGATCCCGGATGAGCAAGAGCCCTTTCCATATCAATTGCAATTGTATAACTCTCTCCTACCTCAAGAGAATCCACCATTGTTGAGTCTCCAACCTGCTTTTTGGCCATCTCCATTGCAATTTTCAATCTGTCAAACTCCTCTTTTGTAAGTTTACGGGTAAGTTTTGCCCCCTTGGCATATGCATCATTACCAAATCCCTGAGCTCGGTTTACAATATCGCTCAATCTCACTGTACTCTTCTCCACTACATAAGTACCTGGATATTTAACCTCACCCTCAATTGTTACAGACTGCTGCTGCTTGAATCCTGCATCTCTACGTACAAATACAATATCAAAAGGCTTCAACTGTACATCTGCATCTGACGGATTCTTCAACAGGTTATAATGCAACACCTCTGCCACTACATCTGCAGGATTTTCTGCTCCAGTATCCTCTTTAGGCATTCTGCGGGCAATCTCCACCTTAGAAAGTGTTGCAGCCTCGGTAAGTCCCCCTGCCATAAGGATAAGGTCACCAATAGTCATCCCATCCCTATACTCAAATGTATTGCTCTGTCCATTAAAATTATTTTCCCCAACAGGTCTGTTCACCTCTCCAAATATCTTCACCGACAAAGCAGGCAATAGAGAATCTTTTGCAAACACATGCACAGAATCATCTGCCGCCAACTGTATATTCTGAGAGCCAAGAATAACATCAGCCACATTGAATGTCACCTGCACCTTCTCTCTGTTCTCTCCATATCTTACAATAAATCCTTTCTCAGTATGGGCATCATCCCTTAAACCGCCTGCTGCCTGAATAAGCTGTTTGAGTGTATTGGTCTCAGGTGTGATTGAATAAGCACCTGGGTGCCACACAGCACCTGTAATCTCTACCCTGTTCTGGTATCTTGCAGTATTCCTATTTACAGAGATCACATCACCATCCTTAACTTCAAATGTACCAAACTGCTCTGCCAATACATCAAACGACTCACCTACCGCTCCGCTTTGTGCTCCCGACAATTTTCTGTCTATATGCACCTTCCCAGCAAAAGCCACATCTGCAAAACCTCCTGCATATGCAAGCACTTTATCCAATGTCTCACCAGGTTTTATCTCATACTTCATAGGACGTTTTACCCCGCCCAGTACTGTTACCAAACCTGCATACGGTGCTACAGAGATAACATCATTATCCTCTAGTCTCACATTGCTGTTGAAAGTTCCTTTTGCAATAAACTCGTATACATCAAATGAACTTACCAATTTGCCGTTGCGGTATAGGTTGATTGAACGGATTGTTCCCAAATCATTTGGACCTTCGGCCAAATACATTGCACTTGCAATGGTTGAAAGTGCCGGAAGGGTATAGCTACCAGGTTTTTCCACATCACCCACTACATTTACAGTTACAGTCTTGGTTTTACCAAGTGCAAGTTTTACAAAAGTAGTTGGCTCCTCCTGTGCTATTCCGCTGTAGATTTTGCTCAAATAAGATTTTAGCGATTTTTCCGCTTTCTCCACTGTCTGGCCTGCAAGGTAAACTGGACCAAGATTTGGGATATTCACACTACCGTCGGGAGAAATGGTTGTGGTGATATTTGAGATTGCATCACCCCAGATATCTATAACCACCTCATCTCCTGCTGAAAGTTTGTAGTTTGCAGGGGTAGGGATATTATAGCTTGGAATAAAATTCAGATTCTTGTTCTTAAAAAGGTTGTGACCGTAGATAAGATCTGCTCCCATCAACAATCCTTGAGGCTGCTCCTGCTGTGATACTGTAGCCATTGGTTGCTGTCCTGCTACGCCATAGCTCATCTGCATCATCATTTGCTGTTGCTGCATCATCTGCTGTTGCTGCAATGCTGCGGCGTTGCGGTCTACTACCTGTTGGGTTGCAGATGTCTTACCGGCATCTTTGCTATTATACTGTTCCATCATTGCCTCTATCTGGGCATCTGAGTATCCCTGTTGCTTTGCAAGCTGTTTTGCCAAAGCTATATCACTTGAACTTTGTGCAGCTGCAAAACTTTGTGTAAAGGCAAATGCCAGAACCAATAATAATTTTCTAACCTTCATTGTATATAAATAACTTTAATTATCCTTTTTATTTAGCCAGAGAGGTATAACTATCTATAAGCCAATAAGTTCACTCTCTTACTTCTTGATTTTTACACTTCTGCGTACAATACGTGCATAATAATCTTTGCAAAGATACCAAATAATACAATAAAAAACAAAATAAAAAAGGGGTTGCTGCAGTCTGCACAACCCCTTGAAAAACAAACACTTTTTAAAATTAACTACAAAGCGGAATCTACCCATTTTCCCACATCACATCCACCCCGGACTGCACCACAAATCTACCTCCACTTCCACTACTTTTGAAATTTACACGCCTTACATCTGATACAAATTTCTTTTTTAGGTATTTTTTGATTTTTATGGCAGAAATTGAAAGCATTTCCATTACTCCCACATTACCTGCAATAGTGAAAACCGGCTTTTGTTCTTTTTTCAATTGCTTCCAAATATATCAGTACAGTACCCCGTAAAAAGAAAAAAGAGCCCTGCACTAACTGTGCAGACCTCCAAAACACTTAAAATACACTATGAAAAACTTTTGACTTTTAAAGTCGTGGGAGCAACAGGATTCGAACCTGTGACCCCCTGCTTGTAAGGCAGGTGCTCTAAACCAGCTGAGCTATGCTCCCGATAATTATTTTTTGAAAGAACTTTTTTATTTTTCGTGGGAGCAACAGGATTCGAACCTGTGACCCCCTGCTTGTAAGGCAGGTGCTCTAAACCAGCTGAGCTATGCTCCCGTTCATTTTTGCGGTTGCAAAGGTAGGCATTATTTTTTATTATCCAAATTTTTCTTTCAATTTTTGAGAAAATTTTTCCTTTACACCACAAAAATCCTGTTTACAAAGGGGATTTTAAAGTTTTTTACCGGCAAGTTCGCTCAGTTCACTGCGTTCCCCTTTTACTAGATTTACATGTTCAAAAAGATTTTCTCCGTAAAGTTTTTCACTCAAATGGGTAAGGCCGTTAGACCATTTATCCAGATAAGGTTGGTCTATCTGGTTAACATCTCCAGTAAAAACAATCTTGGTTCCCTCTCCAGCACGGGTAATTATGGTTTTTACTTCGTGAGGAGTAAGGTTTTGGGCCTCATCAATAATAAAGAAAGTATTGGATAGGGAACGTCCGCGGATATAGGCCAGCGGAGTTATCAAAAGCTGATTGCGGCGGAGCATCTCCTCTATTTTTATATTTTCTTTACTGGTATCTTTAAAGTTCCTCTTTATTACGGCAAGGTTATCGTACAGAGGCAGCATATAAGGTGCTACTTTTTCCTTTGCATCTCCCGGCAAGAATCCTATTTCCTGGTTCTGTAGGGGTATTACAGGACGGGAAAGAAGTATCTGATCGTACAGATGGGTTTGGGCCAAGGCTCCGGCCAAGGCTATAAGGGTTTTTCCTGTACCGGCTGTTCCTGTGAGGGAGACAAGTTTTATGTCGGGATTAAGGACTGCATCCATGGCAAACGCCTGCTCTTCATTACGAGGAGAGATTCCATATGCGGTAAGTGGTTCTACCATCTGTATATTCCCGGTATTGTGGTTGTATCGGGCAAGGATGTAATCTCCGTCGGGATGAAGGAATTTATATAATTGGTTGCAAGGGGGAAGTTTGTAACGGAATTTTCCTAAAGGGAGTCCTTCCTGTAGCTCCAGCAGTCCGTTTAGAAGTTTATGGTCTGCCCCTTTTACTGTTATTACCCTCTTCTCCGTTTGATTTACAAGCTCTTCGTTTATATGGTCTGAGAGGTAGTCCTGTACAAACATTCCTACCGCTTTGGCTTTCATCCTAAGGTTTACATCTTTGGTTACAAGTGCCACTATACGGTTACCGTAGTTATGTCTGTACCAGATTGCTGTTGCCAGTATTCTATGATCTTGCGTGTCGTCTCTGAAAGTTCCCTGAAGGTCTTTTGGGAATTCCCTATTGATGCTAATGGTAAGTGTACCCCGTTTTTTTCCAAGTGGATAACCATGTCCGTTGAATAGTCTCGGATCTGAAATTTCATCTATCGTACGGACAAATTCCCTTGCATTGTAGTTTATGATATCATTCCCTTTCTTGAATTTGTCTATCTCCTCCAAAACAGCCAAAGGGATTACCAAATCGTTCTCCTGAAAATTATAGATTGCACGGTGATCATGCAAAATCACATTTGTGTCAAGCACAAAAATCTTAGGTAACTTTTGCATAGCGGTGGGTTTTTGTAAAGATAACAAATTTCTTCAACTTCCTGTTTTCTTTTACGTCGTCTTTTTGTACAATCACCTGTTTATCAAAACATTACAAAATAAATATTATATAATTCTACATACATTGATATTGTATATACTTACTAATCAGATAGTTGTACAAAAGGACGACGTAACAAAAAGGGGTAATAAAAAAACCACCGGTACTGCCGGTGGTTTTTATATATACTCTAAAAATTATTATTTCTGAGCATTGTGTTTAATTGCAGCCTAAGCAGCAGCCAAACGTGCAATTGGAACACGGAATGGAGAACATGAAACGTAGTTCATTCCAATCAAGTGACAGAACTCTACTGAGTCTGGATCACCACCGTGCTCACCACAGATACCAACTTTAAGTTTAGCATTAGTTGATCTACCGCCTTTGATACCCATCTCAACAAGTTTACCAACTGATGATCTGTCCAAAGTCTGGAATGGATCTGCAGGAAGGATCTTCTTGCCAAGGTAATCACCCATGAAACCACCGATATCATCACGAGAGAAACCGAAGGTCATCTGAGTAAGGTCATTAGTACCGAATGAGAAGAACTGTGCGGTCTTAGCCATCTCGTCAGCAAGGATAGCAGCTCTAGGAATCTCAATCATAGTACCATATAGGTAAACGATCTTAACGCCCTCAGCAGCCTCAACCTCTGCGTGTACTCTGTCGCAAAGCTCTTTCTGGAAATCAAGCTCTTTAACTGAAACAGTTACTGGAACCATAATCTCTGGCTGTGGTTTGAAGCCCTCTTTAATCAACTCTGCAGTTGCAGTGAAGATAGCGTGGAACTGCATCTCTGAAATCTCAGGATAAGTTACACCAAGACGTACACCACGGTGACCCATCATAGGGTTAACCTCGTGCAAAGCCTCACCACGTTTTCTGATATCCTCTGGAGTGATACCAAACTCTGCAGCCATCTCCTCAATCTTCTCTTTAGTCTGAGGAACGAACTCATGCAAAGGTGGGTCAAGTAGACGGAATGTTACAGGCATACCATCAAGAACTTTCATAGTACCTTTAACAGCCTCTTTTACGTATGGCTCCAACTCTGCAAGTGCCTGACGTCTCTCAGCCTCTGAGTTAGAAAGGATCATCTTACGAAGTTTTGATAGAGGAGCCTCTGAGTTCTCGCCGTAGAACATATGCTCAATACGGAACAAACCAATACCCTCTGCACCAAAGTTGATTGCAGTCTGAGCATCCTGAGGGTTATCAGCATTTGTGCGAACACCTAGAACTCTATATTTGTCAACGATCTTCATGTACTCAACAAAACGTGGGTTCTCTGAAGCATCCATTGTGTCAATAGCAACATCGTAAACATAACCTTTACTACCGTTCAAGCTGAAGATATCGCCCTCATTGTAAACTTTCTCACCGATAGTCAAAGTTCTGTTCAACATATTGATATGAAGAGCATCGCAACCTACGATACAGCATTTACCCCAACCACGTGCAACAAGAGCAGCGTGAGAAGTCATACCACCACGAGCAGTCAATAGACCGTCAGCAGCACGCATACCCTCTACGTCCTCTGGGTTAGTCTCCTCACGAACAAGGATAACTTTCTCTTTTCTTGCAGCAGCCTCAACAGCCTCCTCAGCGGTAAATACGATTTTACCTACAGCACCACCAGGACCAGCAGGAAGACCCTGTGCGATTACAGTACCTTTCTTCTCAGCAGCTGGGTTAAGGATTGGGTGTAGAAGCTCGTCCAACTGAGTAGGAGCAACACGCATTACAGCTGTTTTCTCGTCAATTAGACCCTCTGCCAACATATCCATAGCCATGTTCAAAGCAGCAAGACCTGTTCTCTTACCTACACGGCACTGAAGCATCCAAAGTTTACCATCCTGAATAGTGAACTCAATATCCTGCATATCGTGGAAGTGAGCCTCAAGATTCTTCTGAATCTGATCCAACTCAGCGTATACAGCAGGCATAGCAGTCTCCAAAGATGCAAGCTCTTTGTTGTGCTCGTTTTTAGTAGCCTCGTTCAATGGGTTAGGAGTTCTGATACCAGCAACTACGTCCTCACCCTGAGCGTTGATCAACCACTCACCGTAGAATTTGTTCTCACCGGTAGCAGGGTTTCTTGAGAAAGCAACACCAGTAGCTGAGTTGTCACCCATGTTACCAAATACCATTGACTGTACGTTTACAGCTGTACCCCACTCATCTGGAATACCCTCAATTCTTCTGTATGCAATAGCTCTCTTACCGTTCCATGATTTGAATACGGCACCGATACCGCCCCATAGCTGCTCGTAAGCATCGTCTGGGAATGGTTTGCCAAGCTCTTGTTTTACTCTAATCTTGAAATCCTCGCAAAGCTGCTGTAGATCCTCAGTAGTTAGATCAGTATCAGATGCATAGCCTTTCTCTTTCTTAACTTTGGCAAGCATTCTGTCCAACTGTACTCTAATACCGTTACCCTCCTCAGGCTCAATACCCTCAGCTTTCTCCATTACAACGTCTGAATACATCATGATCAAACGTCTGTAAGCATCATAAACAAAACGAGGATTACCAGTTTTAGCAATAAGACCAGGGATAGTTGCAGAACATAGACCAATGTTAAGAACTGTCTCCATCATACCAGGCATTGAACTTCTGGCACCTGAACGGCAAGAAACAAGAAGTGGTGAAGTAGGGTCACCGAATTTCATACCCATAATCTCCTCGGTAGCAGCCATTGCAGCATTTACCTCAGCCTCCAACTCTTTTGGATAGTTACAACCATTTTTGTAGTACTCTGTACAACAGTCAGTTGTAATTGTAAAACCTGCAGGAACTGGAATCTCCAGCTTGCACATCTCAGCAAGGTTTGCACCTTTACCGCCAAGAAGGTTTCTCATGCTTCCATCGCCGTCGGCAGTTTTACCACCAAAACGATAAACTCTTTTGATTTCTGACATAATTGAATGAATTAAATATTGTTTGGTTATAAATAGTCATTTTTAGAAAAATGCGGTACAAAAATATAAAAATATTTTCTAAAAAAAGAATAAAACTCACCTGCGGTCGCCTCGAATATCCCAACCCACAGGAATATCCAATCTCCGCAAGTTTTCCAGAAGTTTGTCCCTGGTAGAAACCGCATCATCCTCAACTCCATGTTTCCCCTGATACAGAGCATAATTCCCCCTTAAGGAACTCTCTGTCATATTAGGCATTATCACATTGGCGCCAGCCATAAGTGCCTCCTCCCTTCCCATAGGGTCAAGCACCTGCAGGGCCGTTGTTGCGGCAATATTTATGTCGGGAAGAAGAATCCTCAGCCGGGCCACCATATCTATACATATGTCAAGCAATTCCCTGTTGGAAAGATTCCAAAAGTCTCCTCTTGGGCATCCCGACAGTTCTTTCAATTCGTCGGGAAGAGGTGCCCCAGTGCGCCAATGGGCCACAATTTTCCCCAAAGGTGTCTCATCATGAGGAATATACGGACCCATTCCCACCATATCCACATCCAAATCCTTAAGAAACTTCAGATCCTCATCAAGATTGTTGAACGTTTGAAACGGCAATCCAATCATAACTCCACTACCCAGCAGATACCCGACACTTTTCAAATCATACAAAGCCTGCACCCTTCTCTCATAAGAGTGCATTTTGGCATCTCTGTCATTATTCCCGGTAAGGGCAAATCCAGGGTGCAACTTTTCATACAACTCCCTATTTGAGGCCTCTATACGCAACAGGTACCTCGACGCACCCGCTTTAAACCACTCCTTATACACCTCAACGCACTGCTCCCCCAAAGAAAGGGTAATTCCCAAATCATTCTCTTCCCGACAACTCTCTCCTGCTTGCACCCCACCCCTCTTCAGATGCCTTATCTGCCAAACCAGCCTTGTAATCCTCTCAACAAACTCACTATCAATTCTTTCCCCTCCCTGAATAGCCACAGAGCCATACCCTGCATCAAGGGCAAACTGTGCCTCCTGCAACACCTGCTCATCCGTCATCTCATACCTCTGCACACACCCGTTCCTTGCCCGTATTCCGCAATACAGACAGTTCTTCCTGCACCTGTTGGAAATCTCTATCAACCCCCTGAAATACACCTCTGCCCCCCTGTGCTCCAACTTCACAGCATACGCCTCTTCTATTTTACGTCGTCTTTTTGTACAATCCATTACAAATCAAGCCTTTATAAAATATATTTTAGAAAAATTATAGACCTACTATCTTTTACACCCTTAAAAATCAGCTAATTGTACAAAAAGACGACATTACGAACTGCCCGTTGGAAAATACCGGTTACGTAGGCAATGCACATGCCGTAATTTGTTACGGGTACTCCGGCTGCTATTACTCTGCGGATACGGTTGGCCAACTGCCTTCTGGTAACCATACAGCCACCACACTGCAAAACCAATGCATACTCTTTCAGCTGCTCCTGCGACGGAAGTTCATCCAACCCACTTATAAAATTGAACTGCAGTTTGCATCCACATTTTTTCTGCAACATTGCAGGAATTTTAACTCTACCTATATCATCACAAGATGTATGGTGGGTACACGACTCCAACACCAGGACCTTGTCTCCATCCTTAAGGTTATCAATGGCTTTTACCCCCTGGATATACTCCTGGAACGACCCCTTGGCCCTTGCCATCAAGACACTGAAACTGGTTAGCGGTATCTCCTGGGGCACAATCTGAGAAACTTGTTTGAACACCTGACTGTCTGTAACCACCATCTTTACAGGAAACTCTCCTTTAAGATACTCCTGAAGCTGCTCCGGCTGCAATACAGTAGCAATACCACCATTATCCAGAATATCCCTTATAGCCATAACCTGCGGCAAAATAAGCCTACCGGCAGGCGCCTCAGAATCTATAGGACACACCAATACAAAGTTATCACCCTGCTCCACTAACCCCTGCATAATTGTCCTCTCACCACCACTCAAAAGCAAACCTTTAACAATAAAAGCCATAAGCATATCTACAGCATCCTGCTGCTCCTGCTTATCCTCCATCTTGCACGAGAACTCCACCACGTCACAATCATACATATTATTCAAATCACCTGCCACACCACAATCTAAAGGGGTTATATCAGACTGATTATGAACCACAACCACTGGCACATCATACTCTTTAAGCTTGGCGAGCACATCTTTCTCCTCCTTCCCAAATACATTTCCCGTAAATACCAGCAGCGCCATATCAACCTCCTCTATAACCTTAAGGGTCTTCTCCACCCTCTTCTGTCCTACCTCCCCCTCATCATCAAATCCAGCGGTATCAATAAGCTGCACAGGCCCCACATCTGGAATCTCCATCCTCTTCTTTACCGGATCTGTAGTTGTTCCTGCCTGATCAGATACAATTGCAAAATCCTGTCCCAACAACAGATTTATAAGGGAACTTTTTCCAACATTCCTCCTACCAAAAATACCAATATGCTTTACACTCATAACAAGTAAGTTTATCCTATTATAAACATTTAAATACAGAAACTGCGTTCCTCCTACAAATATAATGCATAAATAAAGAAGGTATTTCTTTTTTCATAAATTGCTTTTTCCTAAAAGAGAAAAACTTTTCAGAATTTTCTTTTTCTGGCATCCTCTGTCTCCTTTGCCACATATATTTGCAACAAGAGTTCCGGGCCAGCCTTGTACGGAGAGCTTATTTAAGGTTAGTGAGGTAGATCAGATGAGGAAATTTGACCGTTATGCAAGGACTCAAAAGTTGCAGTAGTGGGAGAATCTGCAGAGAGAGAACTGAAACAACTACCCGGAACTCTTTACCATTTTAAATCAAAACCCAACCATATATGAAAAATTTTTTATCTGCTAAAGAATTCTGGAAAGATGCACTGTGGTTTGCCGCAGCCCTACTGATTTTCTATTTCATTTACATAATTGTGGAATACTGGCCCAACATAGTAGATGGTTTTTATAGGGGATGGGACAGTCAATAATGCCACTTTGTTATCAACCGCAAATTGTCTAACTTTGCCGCCACAAGCCAGTGGGCGTAAAAAGTGGCCCTAAGTTGCTTGGGAGAAACTTTTTTACACGCAAATAATGGCAAGAGAAAAAGCATCAGGATCTAAAGGAAGAGCTCAAGGGAGAGCCTCTTCAAGAGAGAGATCCAGGGAGAAAAAAGCATCTGGAGCAAAATCCAGAACAGACAAAAGAGCAAAATCCAACGGATACACATCTGAGGAGTATTCTTCAAAGAAAAAGGGCACATCAAAAGGTGCTCCTTGGGGATCAATGTCAGGGGCAAAAAAGAAAAGTCCTAAGTTGAATCCCGACAAATTGGATGCAGCTAAAGCAAGAGCAAAAAAGAATGCAGACGTAGCAAGGATGGCAGAGGAGTTTGCTTATGCGGTAAGAGCTGCTGGAATGTTTGGCGCATCAGCATCGGAAACAGCGGCTGAGCTGGAAGCAATGGCTGCAAAAGCAAAAGCGCAGCAGATTGAGGAGAATAAGGGTGAGAGCACAGCAAACCTTTCTGCAATCCCAACAGAATTGCATACCGACATCCAACAGGATACAGTTAGCCAACCCCTTGCACCGGAAGAAACCGAACAGGCAAACACTACTGCAGAGGCAGAACAGGCACCAACTGTCACATTCCAGGAGCTTGGCCTTAACAACTTTATTACCAAAGCTATTAGTGAGATGGGATTTGAAAAGCCTACTCCTGTGCAGGCACGCATTATTCCTACTCTCCTATCAGAAGAGGGCGATGTAGTATGCCTTGCACAAACAGGTACCGGTAAAACTGCAGCATTCGGACTTCCTTCATTGGAGCGTATTGTTGCTCACAACATGGAACGCTACACTCAAGTGCTTGTTTTGAGCCCTACCAGAGAGCTCTGCAAACAAATTACGCAAGACTTGAGAAACTACTCCAAATACCTCAACGACTTGGCTGTAGTGGATGTATATGGTGGAGCTGGTATTGAACCGCAAATTAAAGCTCTCAAAAAAATCCCCCATATTGTGGTTGCTACTCCAGGAAGACTTCTCGACCTTATCGGGAGGAAAGCCGTAGACCTGAGTCGTGTACATACACTTATACTTGATGAGGCTGACGAGATGCTGAATATGGGTTTCAAGGAGGAATTGGATGCCATTCTGGAGAGTCTTCCGCAAGAAAAACGCGTACTGCTTTTCTCTGCAACCCTACCTCTTGAGGTGGAGAAGATTGCCAAAACATACATGCGTGATGCACAGGTAGTTACAGTAGGACAAAGAAATAGTGGCTCAAATAATGTAAAACACTACTACTACACTATCCACGAGAAAGACCGATACCTGGCACTAAAGAGAATTGTAGACTACTATCCCGACATCTATGGCATTATCTTCTGCCGCACACGCCGCGAATGTGGAGACATTGCCACAGCACTTATTAAAGATGGCTATGATGCAGATGCTCTTCACGGAGACCTTTCTCAGATGCAGAGAGATCAGGTAATGAGACGTTTTAAGGAGAAAAACCTTAAATTGCTCGTAGCTACCGATGTAGCTGCCAGAGGTATAGACGTAAACAACCTAACCCATGTTATCAACTATAATCTTCCCGACGAGGTTGAGCAGTATACCCACCGCAGTGGAAGAACAGGTCGTGCCGACAAAACCGGCAAATCTATTGTAATCATAAACACAAAGGAACAGAGCAAAATTCGCAGGATTGAAAAGATTATCAACAAAACTTTTGCCCAATCCAAACTCCCTACCGGAGAGGAAGTTTGCTCAAAACAGCTGCTTGCAATGATTGACCAGATTAACGCCGTAGAGGTTAGAGAGGAGGAGATTGCACCATATTTGTCACTTATAGAAGACAAATGGAGAAATCTTGGACGTCATGAGATAATAAAGAAATTCCTTTCAATGGAGTTCAACCGCTTCTTGGATTATTACCGCAATGCCCAGGATTTGAACATTGTAGTGGAGAAAAAGAAGAAAAAAGGGGCCGAGGGACAAGAGTCGGAAACTCCAGATTATGTTCCACGCAGGAATGAGAAAGGGTTCAAATGGGTTAAGATGAACATTGGCAGCAAGCAGAGCGTAAGTGCCAGAACCATTGTAAGGATGATGACATCACTTGGAGTAGGCAAAAAAGGCATTGGCAAAATTGAGATTCGCCGCAGCGAATGTTTTGTAAGTATCAGTTCCAATGCAGCCAAATACGTGGTAGACCAAACCAACAACTCCGATTACAAAGGACGCCGACTCTGGACTGAGCTTATTGAAATGTAACAAAAAAAGACGCTTAAGTTAAGCGTCTTTTTTTGTAGCCCCAACAGGATACCATACCGATATATATTTCAATGTATTGCATCAATATTGACGGCATCAATAAGTTAAAAGCCTTGGGAGGGACATGATGTTTACTTATGACAACACAAATGTAGTCAAAAATATAAACAATTGAAAACCAGACAAAACAAATAGCAAAAAGCATGCAAGTGTCTTGCGCGCGCAATTACATTAACTATCTATATAACAAGCATATACATCTACCTTAATTTTGAATTGAATCTCTCTTCAATCTCTGCAGATATATAAGACAGTTCGGAATCTGTTCTTACTGTTCCTCCAATAATGACAATGTAATACTTATAAGCTCTTGCAGAACGCTGCAATCTTATATGATCAATGATAACTCCTTTCTTCTGCGATCCTGATACACATGCCCAATCAACCATATTGTTGCTGGCAAAAAGGTACATGGAAAGATTTGTGCCATTAAACTGCAGTTTGGCCCGGCAGTGCAGAACCATTCTTCTCATTATTGAATATGCTTCTGTAAACGACATCGGTCGCGACTGCAGATGTATCATCTTGTAGGATTCCTTTTCTTTTGTGTAATCCAACAGCACTGTGTAATCTCCCGGCTCCAACGAGATATCCTTTCCTCCCGACATCTTTTCACTGTATAAACCGACATAGTCACCGCCATCGTATGTGAGAGCAATATTATTTCCTTCCTCTCCAGGAGTGTTGGCTACCAAGGTCAATATATTATAATTAACGTCAGAAGTTACACGTATGCTCTCCGCATTGTTAATGGCTGCACTAATTAGCTGTGATACTGTCAATACATTATCTACAGCCTGCAACTGTCTAGTTGTTATAGTTCCAGCTGGAGCACTGCTAATCTTGATTGTATCTCCCACACCTTTAGCAGGAATAGTTACTACAGCATTATGTTCTTCAAATGTGATTTCAAAAATAGTATAGTTTGTAGTAGTATTGACCAGCTGTACTGTAGCACCTTGCGATAAATCCATGGAACTATATATATAGTGAGAAGCTCCATCATACATACAATCCAAGTATGGCACATCCTTACACAGCAAAGCTATTATTATTGGCAACTTGGTCGGATATTGGATATTAACAGATGATATCTGAGTTCCTCCCATAATCAGCGCAAAACGTTCATCCTTATCAGACTGATATGCCGTGCCTGAATATATGGCCCTCTGTTGAGAAGTAAACTGATGTTCTGGTGACACAATTACTGTACTCACAGTTAAAGAACCTTTTGCCGCTTTGGCTACAGATTCAGACAAGAACAAATGTTTCTGTACTACATTGCCATCTACAGGGGACAGAGTATCCGTAATTTTATACCACGTTTTATATATAAAACTGAATACATAGCTGTATTGATACTTTGGATTACTTACTACAAGTTCATCCCTATGTGGTATATAGATAAGCCTGCATTCCGGAAGGAACTTTTCAAACTCCACCTGCGATATATGCATACCTGCATTATAGAGTGTATCACTGATACAACACTGGGAGTACGCCACAGATCTTCGGATATCTGTATCGATAGGACCATTGATAGGCAGTGACAGATGAAGTGAGTTGCGCCCGGAAAGAACATACACGCCGCCATTGGCAATATATATTACTCCATTGCGCGTTTGCACAACTGTATCGTCAACATTATCTGTATTGATTAAAATCTGATTGGCATACAAAACAACTCCACTTCCTTGCTCCATCGCATAAATACCTTTATCTGTAAATACATATAGAGGATATTGCCCTATCTGTGTTTGCGATATAGGTTCTGTTGCATATCCCAAAGCTTTAATTCTTCCTGCAAAAAGATATGAATGTTCAATAGGAAAAACAAAAGGTTGATTATGTGCTGATATATTGATTGCAAACCTCTCACTATAAACATCATTATGATCGGGTAATATACCATCCTCTGGATTATCTGGTAATAAATGTAATTGAATTTTGTCGCCAAATGCATATGCATAATTATAGCTTGGTGATGAATAAAGTGGAATTGTTGCATATCTTCCACCCGATTCTATAACCATCTTAAACGCCCTTGAATCTGAATATATAATCATACTAGGTAGTTTAATAGTTTTAAAATATTCAGAGTCTGATTCCGTTGTCCCAAATAAAATATTCTGATACTTCATAACATTATTACCTTCAGAGGTATGAATATATACATAAACATTCATTTCTATATCGGTGTACCCTTCGTCTGAAGCAACATACATATTACCTAAAGCAGGTAATAAACGTACTAAAGAGTCATAATAATGAATCCTATTATTATAGGAAAATAATTTTCCAGCTCTAACTATAGACGTATTGACAACTTCCATTGTTTTGCTTGTTGTCTGTACATCTCCCCCAAATTCGATTTGATATTCCACACCTCTAGCAAATTCTTCTAATGTCCAAGACTTTTGTCTGTACAATAAAGTTTTTTCAATTTTTGAATCTGAAATATTAAATTTATCAAATGAAAAAGATTTTATATCACTATCAAAATCTGTCATTTCTCCAAATTCATTCCACTCAGGGCCTAATATTTCTACACTATTTTCGAGTAAAGGCATACGAGTAATAGGCACTGACACATATAAATTTATTTTACTAATCTGCTTTTTGTGATTTAAAAGGAGTTCATTGGATTGAACTTTAAGTTGGATACTTTGAAAAAAATCTGCAAAAAATATACGTACAAATAATCGTGCATCATCTAAAGCCCATTTGTGTATATTGATAAATGCATCTTTTTCACTTGGCTCCACCTTATAATTTGTTGAAACAAAATTTAAATTATACATACCTGTTTCTGTCCCATCATTCAATGTAACTGTAAATGCATACAAGAATATTCCTTCGCAATAAGTTTTATTTTGAATTTTAAATTTATTCACGACTGATTGTAGAGAGCTGAGAAAATTTTGTTTTGACGTAGCACTCACTCCTGTACCAAGAAAAGTTTCACCTTCAAACTCTTTATCGTAATACGTTTTAGTTATAACAGAAGAAATTGATATATCTAAATTTTCAGACAACATCTCATAGGAATATCCATTAAATACATAGTTAATATTTCTTATATTTTTTCTATCTGAAATTATTACTTGGTTATTCAATAAAGTCAAATAAACATCTTCCGTATTATAATAAAGAACCATTTTTACCAGTCCCGTTTCTGGATCAAAGTGAGCAATACTACCCGATGTCTTGCCAATATAGTTCTTTATACCACCTACTTCATGGATTATTACATCTTTGTACGGGATATTGACGGATACTTCTTCTTTATCCTTTACTATTTTCAACGAGCCATTCTCCGGAATGACGTTAATCAGCTCTTCACAATCCCCAATAGAGCTATCGGATAGGTTTGCATTGCGCACTATTCCTCTGAATCTTATATCAGTTCTACTCATTTTTATTTGATTTTTTAAGTTTCTCTTCAACAGCTTGAGTGATTGTGCTGCACTTGGAATTATTTCCTCCAGCAGCCTTATTGGCTTGAAGTTGGTGCAGGTGCTCCAGGGTTCTAGACAGTTTAGACGGATCTTGCTCTGATGCGATAGTGGCACCCAACCGGCGCATTATCCGCTCAATCAATTCTTCCGGTGTTGGAATTGGCTGCAATTCATCAACAGCTTGGTTATCCGCTCCATTGGCAGATGCACCGGGGACTGGTAATAGTGAACAGAGTTTCTTCTCGTTCTCTATCCATTGCATTACATCATTTTTGAACTCAACATCCCAATTCTTCAACTCTGCCTGCGGTATTCCCATGGCCCGTGCCAATCGGGAAAAGGATCCTTTATACCTGGTATGGAGCAGGAATATATAATTCCATTTACGCTCATTGGTAGCGTCAGTGTATTTGTTTTTGGCCATAAACTAACTGTAGTTATAGAAATTACAGCGGCAAGGTATGTAGGCAAGTTTTTTTTTGGAGGGTAAAATAACCATTAAAAGAAGCCCAGTGCTCATTACTTTGGACTATTCAACCATTAAACTCAACTATTTATGATACCATTGATTGCCGCTGGAGTTGCCGCACTTGCTGCCGGAGGTGCTGCCATTGCCGGTGCCAAGGCCAACAAAAAAAATGCCCGTATCCTTGCAGAAATGGAAAGGGAGAATGAAGCAAACTACCTACGGGAGTACTATAGAGGTGCTTTGGACAATGAAGGGGCTAGAGCATACTTGAAACGTCTGGATGCAAAGCTGGAGGACAACAAGACCGCCATAGATAACCAGGCTACTGCTTCTGGTGCTACTCATGAAAACAGACTTGCCGCGAAGCAGGCCAATAACGAAGTGATGTCTGACGCAATTGCCGGCCTGGTAGAGAGAGAGGATAACCGTAAACTGGCCGTACAGGACAGATACTTCAATACAAAGACTTCCCTTAAATCCGGACAGATGTCCCAAAATGCAGCTGTAGCCAACAACTGGGCTAACCTTGGAGCAGGAATAAGTTCTGCCGCAGGTTCTTTGGCCGCTTCATATCTTATGGGTGGTTCAGGATGGCTCAACAGAACGCCTACGTTTACTCCTCAGCCAACTACAATGCAACCATTGAATTTAACCAAATACATAGGAGCACCACGGTAAGATATGACAACAGTACAAGGACAACTTACTCCCGAAGAAATTGCCAGGCAAAAAGGCAAGGTAATTATTGAGGAAGAATCTATAGGCAATGATTTTCAGCCTATAGCTAATAACTACAAGATGCAGCCTTTCACTGCTGAGCAAGAAAAGCAGGCTTTGAAAGATGCTGAAAATTCTACTGCTTTCGGTCTTATCATGGCTGAAAGAGACCGGAAAATGCAAGAGTACCAAAACAGGTTAACCGACGACACAAAGCGTGCACGTACACTTGCATGGACAAATCTATTTACAAATCTGGCCAAGCTGGGTGGTTGGGGTTATGCTCCAGTAGTAAAAGAAGACACTACACCAATGTTCAAGGCTTTCAATGATGTGGATAATGTCCGCAATTTGATGGAGCAGGCTGGAGACAGATACTCAACTGCGCTTACCAACTCCAAGCTGCAATACGTATCAAATGCTAAAGATATGCATAATGCGCGAGAGAAAGCTATCTATGACGCAAATCAAAAATATGTTGATGCATATAACAAGGCTGGAATGGAATCGCGTTCAAAGAGTAAGACAAAATACGAGTACGACCCTAACGAAGCGGAGACTGACAAGCTTAAAAGGCAGAAACTCCAACAGGAGATTAAGCAGATCCAAGCAAGAAAAGACCTTACTGTTGCTCAGAAGGAGAAACTTATTCGTGAAGCTCAACAGGGTGGCAGCAAGAAAGGCCCGTTCTATGAGTTTGAGAATAGTACTGATGGATATACTTACCGCATTTCCAAGAGTAAGGCAGTGGATATAGTTAATTATCTGACGCGCATTCAAGCAGGTGAAATTGACCTTGGTCCAACCATTAAACAAGAGGTTGAGGGGGACTTGAATATCTTAGCGAATAGGTATGATGCAGATATGAAAGATGCTGAGACGCTCCGTATCATATCCAAATACATGCAGAAGTATCCAGGAATGTTCAATCAATTCATAAACAGCGCTAACAGAGTAAAAACAACAAAAAACAATCCTTCATCAACATTCATGGAGGATGATTCTGATATAACTACATCTTATGAGTAATACATCTGACAACAGAGTAATGAATAGGATTAAGATTGGTGATGAAATAAAACACATCGACCAGGAAATCCTACTCAACAATTTGGATGCATACGCCAAACAGCGTGGTAGTGATCGTGTCTATGTCACCAATCCGGAGGGGAAACGTGGTACAGTGGAGCTAAGAGAGTTGAAAAGCGTTCTTGACGCAGGCTTTCAGCTAATAGATGACACAGAAGGGTATAACAATCGTCCCGATATCATTGAGAAAAGGAGAAGCCAGCAAGAGGCGACACCTCGTACAAGTGCTCCAATTGACGTGGCCAAGACACTCAACCGTATGGATGATTCTCTTTTTGGCCGTACAATCGGTAAACAGCAGGCTGAATCAAGTATTGGGGATATCATTGCTAAAGACACTCAACCTATGCTTGAATTGGCTGCAGCACCTGCCAAGGAAGCAGCACAAGTTCAGGTACCGCGTTTACCATGGCAAAGCGACTTGGAGTATGCCGAAACAGTTATGGCTGCACAGAAACGCGAGAATGAAAGATTCCAGGAGCAAATGATGCAAGAAGCCAGACATGCAGTCCCGGAAAGTACCCAGGAGATCATAAGTAGCATTGATGCCATTGATTCAGAGCTCGAAGAACTGACGGGAGAGAAAGCAGCTGAAAAACTTGCTGAGTCTTACTATACGTCTCCTGAACATAGGATATTGTTTCAGATAGGCAAAAAACGTCCTAAAGAGTTGTCAGCAGAACAAAGGCAACGTGTAAATGAGTTACAAGAACAGAAAAAAGCTTTACAAGTACAGTATGACCTGTTGAATAAATTCAAGAAATATGAGGATTTTGACAAGGATGCTGACCGTAATGCATTAGGCAGATTCTTTGGAGGAATGTATGCAGAGGGTGATATGCAGGCTCTTGCCACATTTGGATTGTCCCGTATGCAAAAAGACTTGGAGTTTATAGGCATCTTGGAAAAAGCCCGTAACGGCAGAAAACTTTCAAGTGATGAACAAAAGGCAATACAGCTGTACCAAAATCTACAGGAAATACAGAGTAAGGATAGAGGAGCGTTTTTCTCTGCCGGTACTGGTATGCAAACGACATTTGAGTTCATGCGCGATATGGCGCTATTTGGCTTTGGAGGCCTGGCTAAGACTGCAACAAATCAAGGAGTGAAGCAGATTGTAAAGCAGAGTTTGAAAAACTACGGCAAGAAAACTGCAGAGATATTTCTCAAGGCTCCTATTACACCATCATTTTACAAGAATCTTACAGCTAACCAGATAGCTAACTATGAGATTAAAGAGGGACCAAATGGCACATGGGACATCAATCAGAAAGAATCTTCTTTGAAAAATCTTTACAGAACCTATGCTGAGACAACAACAGAGTTTGCATCTGAAGCACTTGGTAACGTATTTGAAAATATAGGACTTGTATCCCGCCTGGCCAAGTCCGCAGGTAAAGGAAAAGGTATATTGTCCAAAGCTGTTAAGACATACGACAGGATGCACAATAAGGCTTTGCACAATAAGTGGGGGAAATTTATCCTGAACGGTATGGAGCAAATGGGTTTGAACAATATGCCTTCAGAGTTTTTGGAAGAGATTGCGGTTATACCTATGCAGTCTCTCATGTTGTGGGAAAACCAATTTGACCAGCTGGCAGATCCTAGATTTTATCAAGAAGTGGCTATATCTACTGCTGCACTAGGCGGTATGCACAGTGCTGTGAATATTGCCGTCGGTGGTCCTTCGGCACTAATCGAGAGAAGAAAAATAAATAAAGAGCTCGACAATACCCGTTCTGCATTGGTATCAATCAGAGATACTCAAATAGGCGACACTCCCGAAGAGGTTAAGATAAAATTTGCGATTGATGACATTCTTGCAGATGTTGATAACAGGGATTATTACAACGAGAACTATGAGTTTACTGCAGAAACTATTATCAACCACCTGGATAAATTGCGCAGCAGAGCCGGTTCCAACTCTGAGTTGATACAGCAGGCTGAGAATTATGTACAGCTATCACTGTATAAAGAGGGGCAGACAGAAGCCATGCGCGCCATTGTTGAGGATGAAGTAGGAGCTTTTGAGTATGGTACCTCTGGAGGTGTTATGCTTGGTACTACAAATGATGGCCGACAGGTATTTATCCTGGATGAAGCCGGAAAAAGTGTTACAGTCCGCATGATGGAAAAGGATGCACAGCCGGAAGTGATTTCGCGTGATGATATTCAGAATGTGCAGACATACACCATGGATGCATTCTGTACTGATTACTTTGTAGGTAAAAGGCCTGGCAGCACACAAATTGAAACCATTGAGGATATCCAACAGATGGACCAGCAAGCTCAGCAGCCTGCAGAAAGCATTGCTATTGTAGCTGGCGAAACAGCACTTTACGACGGTACTCCTGTTGAGGTTATTGATACGTATGATAACAATAATATGGTTACTGTACGTGACGCAAACGGCCAGACACATAGTGTGCCGGCTGAAGACTTGCAGGCTGTAGCGCCATCGCAAAACAAAACCATTTATATATCTCCTACTGGAGAACGTTATATTGAGATAGGCCAAACACCTGACAGAAGATATCTTATCCAAAGGTTGGACGACAATAATATGCCTATTCAGGACACTTTGGTTGCTACATCTGAGGAATTGATGCAGTATGATAAATTAGATTCACAAGAAGCAAGCGCCATAGAAGAAGTTGAACAGCAAGTTACAGGCGCGCTGGAGAATGAGCCTGGAGCCATTGAAGAATCTACAGAAGATGTTTTACCAGTTGATAAAGACGGCAATATTGATTATGACACTCTTTTGGTGCAGTCCCCTCAGAGATTTCTACAGGAGTTCTCTAATGTTGTTGGGGAAGAAGCAGCTGTTCAACAACTGAAGAGTGTGGTTGCCAACGTGGACCAGAAAATTGAGCAAGTTACCGGCAAGTTAAATAAAGCTACTTCATTGAATGAATCCATTAAGCTACAACAAGAGATTACAAAACTTCAATCGCAGAGGGATTCTATACAGACTATTCTTCAATCAGAGGAAAATTCTGCTCCTGTTGAGGAAACAATCCCTGCAGAACAGGAAATTATTTCCGCTTCCGAGGAAATTTCTCCATACGTTGAGGAAACAATGACTATTGAGGAGGAAATAAATCCTATTTCTGAGGAAATTGGAACGGAAAACGGGGAAATTGGAACGGAAACTGAGGAAATTGGAACAGTTGAGGTTGAGAATCAAACACCAGAATTGACAGAATCCGTCAAGACTGAACCTGCCAAACCAAAGACTATACTAGAGAGTGCGCTGGATGAAAACACCAACAAAGCTCTGGAAGCCCAAGCTGAGCAGGTAAACACTGAGCCTACTGAAGCACAAAAAGAAGCTGGCAACTATAAGATGGGCCATGTTAAGATAAATGGCTTTGATATCACTATTGAGAATCCTAAAGGCAGTATTCGTTCGGGTATTGACAATAACGGTGTTCCATGGGAAGTGCAGATGAATAACCATTACGGATATTTCCGTGGAACCAAAGGTAAGGACGGAGATCAGATTGATGTGTTTGTAGGAGACAGCCCTACATCCGGCAAGATCTTCATTGTTGACCAGGTGGACGAAAACGGCAACTTTGACGAGCACAAGGTTATGATGGGCTTTGACAGCATTGAGGAAGCACAGCAGGCCTATATGTCCAACTATTCCCCTGGATGGAACGGATTAGGTAACATTACAGAAGTCTCTGTTGAGGATTTTAAGGAGTGGGCAAAAGACGGTAGAAAGAAGACACAACCATTTGCATCTCGTCAGGAAAATGCTTCCATTATACCACAAGCAGATGAGGTTGATGAATACGGGAATCGCTTTGTATTAGCATCTGATGGTTCAACCGATTTTGGCTTGATAGATGCCGAAAGTGGATTGAAACAGGCTCCAATTAAACTAAGCATGGGAGACAATACCATTGACGAGAAAGGAAATAATCATGGATATGGTCTATTGCACATCGAGGCTGAGCGGGGTGATGCAATTAGGAAAGCTGGCTATTCTTCAGTACAAGAGTTTGTTGAAAGTGTTGCTAAAAACTACACAGATATCAGAGAAGGTGGAATCATAGCCAATAATCAAACATATCTTCTTGAACTTGTTGATGAACATAACAACACTCTATTTATTCAACTTTCCAAGAACGGTGAGTACTGGACAATAAATAGCGCGGGTATCTTCCGAAAAAAATACTCGCGCAATAAGCGGAAAGTCTATGACCGACCCGCATTAGGTTCTGATACTAACACCGATATCAGTGGAGTTAATAGTGGCCAATCAGATGGTGTAACCACGCCAGCGGGAAATTCTCCTCAGACTTCTGCTAACAAAGGTAAACAATCCGTTCCAAAAAAGCAAACAGCTGAGCAACAAGAAAGTTCAGAAGCACCTGTGCAAACCGTTACAAAACGTAACCGTTTGGTAGATGATGAAAAGTATGCACAGTTGAAAGAGAGAATGAGAAAAAAATTGTCTCAGCTCAATGTGGGTATAGATCCGGAGATGTTGTCTATCGGTATTGAAATGGCCGTTTATCATATTGAGAATGGTGCATACAAGTTTGCTGACTATACACGTAAGATGGTTGCTGACCTGGGAGACGCTATACGTCCATACTTGAAAGCTTTCTATAACGGTGCACGAGATCTTCCTGGAATGGAAGAGTACGCTGCACAAATGGATAGCTATGCTGACGTATCTCCTGTAAATGTAAACGATATTACCGTTGAGGATACTGTTGAGGAAGTGGCTGTTTCCAAAATGGAAAATACCAGTGATGATGCCGCTGAGGGAACGGTTGCACAGGTGGAGAGTGTGCCGGAAGAACCTGTGCATTCCGCTGTACGAGGTACAGTAACCAAGGATGTGAACACAAAGACCGGTGCAGACATCTGGGTTGTTAAACTCAATGACCGTGTGGAGCGGGACGAATACAATGAGATAGCTGCAGTAGCCAAGAGCAATGGCGGGTATTATTCGCGTTTTAAAAAGGGATTCATATTCACATCTGAAAGTGATGCAAACAATTTCAATAATTTAAACTATGGAGAAATCACAGACACCCAGGCTGAGCAGAGATCAGCAGATACAATCGCTGTTATCAGCCAAGCAGAGACTGTTGTCAGCCAAATCGGCAGCCAAGCAGAAGCTATCCAAACTGCAGATGATGCAGTCAGAGCAATCAATGAATGCGACAGAGCCCTTGCAAGCATAAATGAGCAGTTGGCTCTATTGGGCTATTATCAGGCAGACTATAACCCTGGCAAGTTTAATGAGAGTTACGGTTATATCAAAACTGCTGAACAAAAAGCATTGAAAGATGCTGAGAAACTTGCCAAGTCTCTTGCTAAGGACCTTGGTATTGATATTGGCAGGAAAAAGTTAGCAAAAGCCAATATCGCACCTGCCGGTGGTGATATTACATTCCGTTTGCCATTGAATGAGAGCAAGCAGTTGTATGTAGATATCAGTTTGATGCCTAACAGTGGGTATTACTATGATAAAAAAGCAGGAGAGGATGATCTGTTTGTCAGGGGCGTTATGGATTATTCCGGACGTGATGCAATAATGTACCGCGTGGAGGATCCTAATGCAACAGGAATGAACCGATACGGCGTAAATAATTTTGCAAATGCAGATGCAACATACCAGGATCTGCTGTCGGGAATAAAGAGAGTTGCCAGGGAATACCTTACATCTGTACCTGAGCAGTCTGAGCATGAGGATGTGACTATAGATAAGTTGGTAAATCCTTTGCGCCAATCATCAAACCCAGACTTCAAGATTGGAGACAAGGTGTTGTATAATGGCGAAATAGCCACAATTACCGACTTTGACATGGGCCGTCCTGTATTGGATACAGGCTTTGGCCCTGTGATGTATGAGTTGGCAAATTGGAATGATATAACTAAATATGAACCTCAAACAATAACTGAAAATGGAGAAGAAACAGTACAGCAGTTGGAAGGAAGTGCCGTTACTGCCGAACGAGACGGACAACCACGCGTCGAGGATGAGACGGTGGGAAGTAACCAACAACCGCAAGTTCTCACAGATGAACCGGCAGGAGTGGATACAGACAGCAGCGCCACTATTGGCGATGACACTACAGGAGACAGAGGAGTATCTGGACGCAATGTTAATGAACAATCTACAGTAGAATCAGGGGAAAAGAACACACACAACTGGAGATATCCTGCTTCGGGTACCGGAATTCCTACATCTGTATCCGCACGTCTCAAAGCAAACATTGCCGCCATTAAGGTATTGAGGGAACTGCAGGAGAACAACGCACAGGCTACACCTGGGCAGATGGAAGTGCTCAGCCGCTATAGTGGTTGGGGAGGTATGGGAACCTATTTTAACTCAAACGCTGCACGAATACCAGGGAGTGAAGCCGCTCAAATTAAGGAATTGCTTACTGACGAAGAGTACTCCGATGCAGTTATGAGCCTTAATTCTGCTTACTACACCCCTGTTGAGGTTATCAATACATTGTGGGATGTAGCACAGCAGTTGGGATTCAAGGGTGGAAATATTCTTGAGGGTAGTGCCGGTACCGGAAATATCCTCGGATTTATGCCGGAGGGTATTAGTAGCAACAGCAACATTGAAGCTGTTGAGATTGACAGTATCTCCGGGAGTATCCTTTCATACTTGTATCCAGATGCGCAGGTACATGTCCAGGGATTTGAGAAGACAGCCATTGCAAACAACAGTGTGGATCTTGCCATTACCAATGTGCCTTTTGTAACAGGATTGAGAGTTAATGATCCTATTGATAAGGACCTTTCGAGGAAATTCAAGAATATTCATGATTTCTGTATTGCCAAGAATGTACGTAAACTGCGTGAAGGTGGTATAGGTATCTTCATTACATCAAACGGCACCCTGGATAAGAGCAAGCAGTTGCGCGAATGGCTGGTAAGCCGTGAGGGTAATGCAGATGTGATTGGTGCTTTCCGTCTCAACAACCGTACTTTTGAAGGTGCGCCTGTTACCAGTGATATCATTGTTGTGAGAAAAAGGGTTGGAGGAATACAGTCTCCGGCAGCTATTGATGTACTCAGCACATCCACTACAAGAGTTGTACCTGTTAAGGTAGATGAAAAGTTCAAAAAGAAAACAGGTCAATATGAGGATATAATACGTGATGTGGCAGTAGATTACAATACATATTTCCAACAGCACCCTGAATACATGGGTGGGGAAATGGCTATCGCTGCAGAAAAAGGGGATACATTCCGTCCTGCATCCGTAGGATTGTACCCTAGCACAAATATCAACCAGGAAGAAAGGATGAAAGAGTGGGTATCTTCATTCTCTCCTGTAGAACAAAGTGCAAGGGTTGAGGTTGAACAGAAACCTGTATATGAACAGAGTTCAGAAAAAGAAGGTTCGCTGATATTGGATAAGCAGGGCCGTGTTTGCATATCCCGCAGAGGAGAAGCAGTGCCACTTGATGTTAATGACAACAAGATAAAAGGCAAATACACCAAAGCTGAAGCACTGAAAGATTACAACGCCTTAAAACAGGCGCTGAATGATGTACTGCAGTACCAGGTGGAGAATGATTCCGATGAGGGATTGTCTCCGCTACTTAAAAAATTGAATACTGTATATGACAATTTTGTTAATAAATACGGACCTCTTAACAGGAATGTAACAATATCTTTCTTGCGCAATGATGTTGACTTTACTACTGTGGCTGCTATTGAGAAGTATAGCGAATCGGAAACAATTGAGGGCAAAAAGAAAATTGAGGTATCCAAGACAGATGTATTCAAAGGCCGCGTCATAGGTAACACCCCTACCCCAACCCCTACCAATGTGCAGGACGGTATAATCCTGAGTGTGCAAAAAAACGGATATATTGATGTTGACCTCATTTCACATTGGCTTGGCATGGATAAGGAAAACGTATTGGAAGAGGTTATTTCTTCCCGTATGGGATTCATTAACCCAGCCAATAGCCTGTTGGAGGTAAGACATGAGTACTTGTCGGGAAACGTAAGGGAAAAACTTGCATACGCAAGAGCCAATAACAAGGACAATGCATACACCACCAATATTGAGGAGCTGGAAAAGGTTGTTCCTATGGATATCCCTGCACATTTGATAGAGTTCTCATTGGGTTCAACATGGATTGATCCTAATCTTTACTCTGCATTTGTTGAGGAGAAGTACGATGTAACTATTGACTACACCAATATCAACGGTGTATGGGTTGCAGACCGCGATGTGTATGCGAACAATGAGAAAAACCGCACTGCAGGTGTTTATAGTGAAATGGTAGGGAAACGAGTAATGGGACATGAACTGTTCCTGGCAGCTATGAACAATACTCCTATCACAGTAAGCAAGACTGTGAAGCATTACAATGGCACCACTGAGACTGTTACAGACAAACAGGCTTCGCAGATGTGTACTGTCCGGATGCAGGAGATTAAGGAGGAGTTCAAGGACTGGGCACGTGCAAGGATGCAGGCAGATGCAGAGCTGGCAGAAAAAATGACTCGTGTGTATAATGACAAGTTCAACGCCATTGTTCCTAAAACCATTGATGATGTGTTTACCCCGGAGAGGTTTGAGGGAGCCAATAAAGTTATTGACTTGTACCCACACCAGAAGAAAGCCGTTATCCGTGCTACCACAGAGCCGTTGATGTTGGCCCATGAGGTGGGAACCGGCAAGACATTTACCCTCATTACCACAGCAATGGAGATGCGTCGTCTGGGAACAGCGAAAAAACCTATGATTGTAGTACAGAATGCTACTGTAGGGCAGTTCGTTTCACAGGCAAAATTCCTGTATCCTAATGCCAAAGTGCTTACTATAAGCGACAAAGACCGTACTGCAGAGGGACGTAAGGAGTTTTATGCAAAAATTAAGTACAACGATTGGGATCTTATTGTTGTTCCTCAGTCGGTATTTGAGATGATTCCCGACAATGAGACCAGGATGCGCGACTTCGTTCAGGAAAAGATAGACGAAAAGATGTATGCCATTCAGGCTGCCAGGGACGCAAACCTGGACAATAACTTCATAAGACAGTTGGAGAATGAGCTTAAACAGCTGGAGGAGGATTTTGCGACAGGTACAATGCAGCGCAGTGGTAAGAAAAACGAGAAGAAGGAAGCTGTTGCGGCTCAGAATGCACAGGTAAGGGCGGAAGAGCAGTTACAGCGTTCTACAGATGATGTTGAGGATTTTGACGAGATGGGCATTGATGCACTATTAGTTGATGAAGCACATGAGTATAAACACCTTGGATTCGCAACATCAATGAAACGCGGAGTGAAAGGTGTTGACCCTTCATATTCCAAGAAGGCCGCCAGCGTTTACCTGAAAACACGCGCGGTACTGGAGAAGAGTAGCGGCAAGAACGTAGTGTTTGCCACAGGAACACCTATCTCCAACACTGCAGCTGAGATTTGGACATTCATGCGCTACCTGATGCCTAAAGACACCATGGTAGCCAATGATATCTACTACTTCGATGACTTTGTCCGTAACTTCGGAAACATTACACAGAACCTGGAGTTTGCCACTAACGGCAAGTTCAAGGAAAATACCCGTTTTGCTTCATACGTCAACCTCCCGGAGCTGGTACGTCTATGGGGTAGCGTAAGTGATACCGTGCTTACCAAGGAAGTATCTTATGTAAATGACAAGGTGCCTGAAATGGAGACCGGCAAAGCTATGGATATATTCTTGCCTCAGTCGCCTGGCCTTGTAGATATAATGCGTGGTGTGAGACAGGTGCTTGAAGAGTACGATAAAATGACCGGTAAGGAGAAAAAAGCCAACAGTCATATTCCACTTACCATGTACGGCATTGCAAAAAGAGCTGCCATTGATCCACGCCTTGTTGATTCAAATGCCATTGATGAACCGTTGAGCAAAACCACCAGAGCCGTTGAGGAAACACTACGCACCCTGGAAGAGACAAAATCATACAAAGGTACTGTTGCAATATTCTGCGACAGCTACAGACGTCTGGAGGAGGATGCTACCGGGAAGAAGAAGAAGGAGACTTTTAACCTGTTCCAGGAGATCAAGCGGAAACTGGTTACTGCAGGAGTACCTGCCAGCCAGATAGTAATTATGGAGAGTGGCATGTCCATTCCAAAGAAGGAGAAAGTATTTGCAGATGTAAATGCCGGCAACGTACGTGTCATTCTTGGTTCTACACAGACACTGGGTACCGGCGTGAATATACAACAGCGTTTGCATACACTTATCCACATGGATGCTCCGGACAGGCCTATGGACTACACACAGCGCAATGGACGTATCCTGCGTCAGGGCAACCTGCATAAGGAATGGGGCAAAGAAGTACGCGTACTTCGTTTTGGTGTGGAAGATTCTCTCGACGTAACATCGTACCAGCGTCTTAAGACAAAATCGTCATTCATAGACAGTGTAATGGACAGCAAACCTCTATTGGCCAACAACCAGGAGAACCGTACACTGGAGGAGGAAGAGGAAGGATTGTTCGATAATCCTGTTGCTGTATTGTCGGGATCACAATATGCATTGCTCAAATCCCAGGCTGAAAGGGAACTGCGCAAGTGGCAGGGCAAGTACAAACAGTGGGAAGCAGACCAAGTATATGTAAATGCCCAACTGAAACGCAATGCTGCACAGCTGGAGAAGAATGCCGCCAACATGACTGCATACGAACAGAATCTGGCACAAGTTGAGGAGAAATTTCCTCAAGGTACAACGTCTGTTGTTACCATTGACGGCATTAGATGCACAACCGAAGAGGAAAGGATCCAGGCATTCAAGGAGGTCAACAAGAAAATGAATGACCAGATAGAACAGCTCAGGAACAATCCTTACGGCCAGAGACAACAATACACCTATACTTTGGATTTTGACGGTATGCCTGTTGAGGTTACTTTGGACCTGAGACGTGACAGCCGTTACAATGAGAAGATTAAAGGCGTACAGGTTTCTGTTCATAGAGACATGAAGTACAATATCCCTGCATTGGACCTTACAGATGTTCCTGTATCGGGAGCGTATATAAAAGGTGCCGTAGATGACATTCTGGAAAACGTCATTACAGGCAATGATGCACGAGAAAGGATAGCAGCTATTACCAAAGGTACAAAACGTCTACAGGAGGAAAATAAGCTACTGTCAGCGAGGGACGGCAAACCGTTTGAATACACTAAGGAACTTAACGATGCGCGTGATAAGGTTGAGGAGTACACAACTGCGATGAAAAAAGAGCTCCAGGAGAAAGAAGCCAAGTATGCGGATATGGGGACCGGTGCTACTGTAGATGTGGAAAACATCATCCTGGATGATGATGATGATGATGATTCTGCGGTACAGGCACAGATTGTTGATATGGTGGACAGTGTACCTGAGCTTACATACAGTGAACAGATGGCATACGACGCCGTACGCCAGGCTCTCAGCAATGCAAGCATTCCTGTTGTTATGGCAACTGACGAAATGGTGGAGGAGGTTATCAATGCAAAAGAGGATCCTACAGGAGAGAATAATGTTCAGTTTGAAATAGTAACTGACGATGCTGTTCTTAACCAGTTGGAAAGCGGGCCTACAATGAAGGTGTATAGAGCCATGCAGCTTATTGATGGAGAATTGTATCCACCTATGAGTGCTGTAGTGAACGGCAAGTTGAGAAAGCCTATCAAATTGGGAGTATGGGAGCAGGCAGAAGAGAATCCTGAGCTGGCAGACAATAAAGGATACTTCAAATTGGATAAGGGCAACAAAAAATCGCTTAAAGCGCGCTACAATCCTTATATCCATACTTCTACTACTCCTCTCAATGACCAGTTCTCTGAAGCACAAAGCAGGCCAAATCTTGTTACCGTTGAGGTAGAGATACCGGTTAGCGAACTTACAAGCGGATACAAGGCCGAAAAGGCAAAAGACCCTGTCGGACGTATCGAGTGGAAAGCCGGTGTTATTCAGAGCAAGATATCGGGAAAAAGAGAAGTAATACTGTCCCGCTGGGATAAACCGGTTCGTATTGTTCCCGATAGTGAGGTAGCAGAGAAGATTGTTGAGATGTTTGACGGAAGGGATATCACCATGCCGTCAAATGTAGTTACTCCTTCATTGAGAAATGAACTGGAGAAACGGGGAATCAACTTTGTTGAGACAGACAATAGAGGGAAACCTATACGTTTCAGCATTGATTCCGATGCGGAAAATGCATCTGAGAGAGCTGCAATCATAGAGAATGCCAAAGCAGCCGGCACTTATCTCAAGGCACCTAACGGCCAAGATACAAACCTTACACCTGAACAATGGGTAACTGTACGTACTCAGGCATTCAAGAAATGGTTTGGAGACTGGGAGAAAGCAGCCAGGATTCAAAAGCTAAAAGAAAGTGAACCCATAAAAGCTACAGGAAATGAGTATGCGGGAAAATATGAATTGAATAATCAGTCAGCTGCAAAGTATATTATTGATTCCCTAAGAGGTGAATACCAAAACAATGATACAGGTACACCAATTAGGATTTCAAGAAAAGGTGCTTTCAAAGTAACAAGACATGATGCTGAAAACAAAGTTCATATGCAATCTATTGCATTGATACCTCAGATGATTGAAAACTCAGTCTTTATCACAGAAGAGATAAATGATAAAGGAAATGCTAGCTTTGATTCTTATAGGTATTATGTTGTAGGATTGAATATTGCTGGAGAGGATTACACTGCAAAACTTGTCGTAGGCGTTAAAGATGGAGAAATGTTCTACGATCATTCATTGACAGCTATAGAAAAAACAAACCTCATTAACAGAATTGACGAAATATCAAGTTCGTTTACTGATAATGAGGCTGCACTTTCTGATGTCAAAGATAAGCGTTTATTATCAATATTACAAACAGATACCTCAAAAGTTGTAGATAATAACGGTGAGCCCTTAATTGTATTTCATGGTACTGGAATTTCATTCAATGAATTTAATAGTGCTCTGCAAACTGAATCAGCTGAAATGGGAACTGGGTTCTATTTTAGTAACAATAAAGAGTTTGCTCAATTATATACAGATTCTGAGTTCCCGGATAACGAATTAAAAATAGCCAGAAAAGCTTTTGATATATTCAGTGAGATTGGCCAATCAAAAGGAAGAGATGATTATGCAGACATAGATTACTATGACTTTATTGAAGATTTATTGGATAATTATGACAGTTGGGATAATGAAATGCAAAGTGATTACGAACTATCCATGAAGCGCGCCAGCACTCAATTGTTCAGTAATCCTAATGTTGTTGAAGCATTTCTTAATATCAGGAATCCACACATTGCAAAAAAACAAGAGTATGCCAACAGAAATATAAATGACGGAATTATTGACAATACTCTATCTGAAAGATATGAATGGATATCGAAGGGTGGAATTGAGGGTAATGTTACCCAATACGTGGTTTTTAATCCTAACCAAATCAAATCTGCTACCGAAAATACCGGTGAGTTCTCAGCAGAGAACAATGATATCCGCTTCAGTATTGATTCAATTAAGAAATCAAGAGTTGGCACAGTAAGAGGTTGGACCAAAGATGGTGTTGTTTACCTTACCAAGGACGGCCTTAACCCTGAGACACCTATCCATGAGTACTCCCATATATGGGCTGATGCAGTACAGAAGTACAACCCTGCGTTGTGGAACAATATCAAATCACTGCTCAAACGTCTGCCACAGTGGCAGCAGGTTGTTTCCGATGTAAATTACCAGGATATCGCCGGTAATGAGGACGCAGTGGCCAGCGAGGTGCTTGCTCGCTACAGCGGTAAGCGAGGTGCCAAACGTCTGGAGCAGGATGCAAGAGAGTTCGGACAGGCTACAGGCCGTAAGGGTTATGCTGCACAGTTGCTGCAGAAAGTAAAGAAAGCCCTGGAGGATTTCTGGAACTGGGTAAATGTAAACCTTTTCAATATCTCAGGATTCTCATCCGCTGAAGAGATTGCAGACAGGGTACTGTATGATCTTGTTTCCGGCACCGACCTTTCCCATCCGGCAACAATAACCCAAGAGATACTCAAACAGAATACAGTTGAGGAACTATTGGGCAATGAGGCCTACGGCAATATGATGGGCGATGTATTCTCCGGCATAGACGTCATTACACAGGTCAACATGGTTAAAGGTGGAGACAGACAAGCACAGACAAGAAAATACATTGCTGATGTATGCAGTGATGTGGCCAACCGTAATGAGGAAGCCATGCAGATTGTTGCATCTGTGCGCAAGGCATTCCAGGATAAGGGTATGATGTTGGACATCTCCGATGCAGACCTGTTGCACAAGATGTGGCAGGAAAACAATAGTGAGCCGCGCCAGACACTTGCTGAAAGCCTTGCATACGAGAACAGGAGCAAGAAAGTGCAGTTCTCCATTGAAGAAGATATGGGCCCTACTACCAATGATATCAAACTCAATTGGTGGGAAAGACAGAAAGAGAGGTGGATTGACCGCATGCACTCCGTTGCGGTACTGAAAAAGATAGTGACTACACGCCACGGAACCATCACAGCGGATACAGACCCTTACATGAGTGAAAACCTTGCATCTGCTCGCAGTATGCATGAGATTGACAAGTTCAAGAAAGATATATACGAGCCAATGTTGCAGAAGGTGGTTGAGGTTCAGAAATTGTTTGTAAAGCTTGGACTAAGCAATGTAAAATTTGCATACAAGGCTGTCAATGATTATCTGTACGCTATGCATGCGCCTGAACGTAACAAACGTATCTGCGTGGAAGAGGTAGCTGACAAGATGATGAAGAAACTGTCCAAGGAAGAGCAGAAATTCTTCAAGTCGGCAAATGTAAGGGATGTGCTTATTGCTCTGGTAAGCCGTATGTACAACGAGCGCCAAAACCCTAAGACACCGTTTACCTCAGATATCTTTGCAATAAATATCATCAAAGGTGCAGCCAAGACAAAGGAAGAGAATGACCTGTTGAATGAGTTCCGCAAGAAATTTACCGAACTGACAAAGACTGCACGCACAGATGTTGACAAGATCTTCAAGTCAAAACGCGGGACCAACCGTTCCGGTATGAGTGATCAGGAAGCAAGAGATATACTTGCCAAGTATGTAACACCGGAGACCCAAAAGATGCTGGAAGAGCTTTCCAATATCGTACGCAGGTCCAATGATTTTACTCTCAAGACATGGCTGAAGTACAGTCTTATTGACCAGGATACCTACGGTGCATATAAGGAGATGTACAAAAACTACATTCCTTTGCGCAGCTGGGCAGAGAAAGAAGATGTTGACTATGATTCTTTGGGTAAGCAGGCTTTCAATCATGCATCCGAAATTATCAATCTTAACCGTAAGGCTTATGGCCGTTCGTCACGTGCAGATGATCCTATTGCTTACATAGGTTCGTTGGCACAGTCGGCAGTGGTTGTCGGGAATAAGAATATGGTACACCTTAATGCGTTCCGTTTGGTACAGCAGAATAAGGATATCCTGGAGGATATTGCCATTCTTCCGCAGATCTACTATGTTGAGGTTGAGGGTTCGGATGAAGTGATTGCATATGACGAGAGACCACCGCAGGAGTACTTTGACAAAGGTATGGTTACCAGCAAGACAAACCGTTCATACCGCTGGCACAAAACAAATTCGGAGTATGAAGCGCATACTGTACCTGTAATCATCAACGGTGTACGTTATATGATTGTGTTCAAAGGCAACATAGGTGTAAAGATTGCATCTGCTCTCAACAATACCAATGTAAACCATTGGGCCGCTGCTGATGCTCTCAGACCTTTGACCAGGTGGCTGAGTGCTGTACGAACCAGCTATTCCCCAGAGTTTGTTTTTGTGAACTTTGTGAGGGACTTCCTGTTCGGTAACATTGCATACGCCATTGAGGGGGGCAATGTGGCATCGCTCAACAAGAACCTGGCAGCTGCTTTCAAAGCCATCAACAAATCTGCTTTGGGTAAAAGAGGAACCAGCAAGATAGACAGACTGTATGAAGAGTTCCAGAGCGAAGGTGGACAGACAGGATTCATACACATGAGGAAACTCGAACAGATAAAGAAAGAGAACGAAGTGATGCGACGTAAAATGGCCGGCCAGAGAAATGCTTCTGATGTCATTTGGCGTAATTGGCTCATGAGAAAGGGTAAGTGGTCAATGGAGTATTTGTCTGTGATGAGTGAGAACGCAATGCGATTTGCCGTTTACATGACCGAGAGGGAGAAGGGCACATCCGCTAAAGATGCGGCATATAAGGCTCATGAGATAACTGTTAACTTCAACCGTAAGGGAATATACTCGGGCAATATGAATGCCTTCTATTCGTTCTTCAATGCGTCTGTACAGGGTACATACAGGTTATGGCAGCTGGGCAAACAGCACCCTAAGAGAACAGCTGTAGCCCTTACATCACTTGCCCTAACCAAACTGCTCTCTGCGGCAATAGCAGCCATGGTGGGTGGAGATGATTATGACGAGTTGTCGGATTATGTAAAATTCTCCAATATCATCATCCCGACAGGCACAGACGACCAGGGAAGAACAATCTTCTTCACTATTCCTATGCCGCAGGGTATGCGTGCATTCAGCAACCTTTCTGATGTGACTGTAGATGTACTGAGAGGTAACAAAACCGTATGGGATGCAATCAGCACCTTTACCCTCAATGCAGTGGGTGAGTTTGTGCCGCTGTCTGTAGATGCCATAGACCTTACAGGCAGACAATCCGGACAGTCCATTGTGGCACCGTTTGTACCTACAGCTATACAGCCGTTCTTTGATGTGTGGAGTAACCGCGACTTCAAGGGAGATCCTATCTACAAAGAGGACTTTACTCAGGGTACAGCAGACTATACTCCAGCATACAAAAAAGTGTATGGTAATGCCAACCCTGTAATGGTAGGTATTTCCAAGTGGATAAACAATATTGCAGGAGGTTCTGAGGAAATGAGTTCTGCAATTAAGTTTGACAGGGAGAGCGGAAATGTAAGCCGCAGATGGTACGGTTATGCTTTTGATATCAATCCCGCTTCTGCAGAACATCTTATCAACGGATATCTGGGCGGCATGTCCACATTTGCATCCAATATCCTCAAGACAGCCAATGCTGTCATAAGTGAGGATGTAGACCTGGAGTTGTACAATCGGCCTATTGTCGGACGATTCACACGCCAGGCATTTTACAAGGAAGGGTACAATACCTGGTATGAAGTGGCCGATATGGTCAAGGATATAGAGGCTATGGAGCGCGCTCTGCAAAGAGAAAAGGACTGGGACGGATACAGGGCATTCAAGCAGAACGCATACAATACTCAACTCGTCACAATGTTCAATATGTACGATGATAGGGTAAAACAACTGCGAGACATAACTAAAAGTGGCAACCTTAGTGCCCAGGAAGTTAAAAAATACAATAAGGAAGTGGATGCACTCATATCCAAGGCTTCCAAAGAGTTTGAACAAATAATGGAGCGATATGAAGAGAATTAAAGACATGACTATCGTCCCCATGGGAATAAGGAGTGGGAGACCTGCTGTAACAGCCAGCAGGTCCTTTCCCCGTTCCGATGGTGCTTTTGAGCTGGTGGAACATGCATCACAATGTCATGAGTCATTATCCAAGTTGCGCCAGAACGTACGCCGCGCCAGGCGTTACTACCGCGGCGACCAGTGGAGTGATACTGTTGTTGTCAACGGTGTGGCCATGAGTGAGGAAAAGTACATCCAGAGCCAGGGCAAGCCCGCATTGAAACAGAACCTTATACGTCCTCCATTGAGAAATATTCTGGGACAGTTCCGTAAGGCTCCATACAAATCGGTTGTAATCTCAGTGAACAGGGACGATCAGGAAGCATCGGAGATGATGTCGGTAGCACTGGAATCTGCACACGAGATGAACAAAGGGACGGAAAAAGATGTGCGCAAGCTTGAGGAATTTCTTGTTGAGGGTACTGCAATATATCTTACGTCATACACCTACAACAGGCGTATGAAAAGGTCCATACCCACATTTAGCGGTATAGAGCTGGACAGGTTTTTCCAGACGCCATCAGCCAAGGATATTTGCGGCGATGATGTGGACTTCATAGGACATATTGTTGATTGTAGCATCGAAGAGGTTATTGAAGCATACGCAAAAACAGAGTTGGAGAAAAGGGAGCTGGAGGATATATTTGCTACAGCAGCACGCCGGGACTACTGGTCTGAGCAGGTTAAGAGTAAACCCTCCGACAGTATTGTGTCATTTCTTGTGCCGGTAAATCCTACCATGTGCAGGATATTCCATATCTGGAGACTGGAAGGAGACTGGAAACTGTATGTGCACGACTGGTTGGACGGTACGTATGAGATATATGAGATGTCAGACCTGGCAGCTTTGCAGGCTGAGAAAGCACAGCGTATGGCTATGGCTGCAGCACAGGGTGTTGAGGTGCCACTGTTGGATATTGAAAAGAAATATGTACGCGAATGGATGTGTTACCATGTTACAGCCAATGGACATTGCTTGTACAAGAGCGCAAATCCATATACGCACAACTCACACCCTTATGTCGTAAAGCTGTATCCGATGTTAAACAATGAGGTGTGGAGCCTGGTAGATGATATGATTGACCCGCAGAGGATGGTCAACAGAATGGTTATTCTCCAGGATTTCATTATCAGTGCATCTGCAAAAGGTGTGCTGTTGGTACCGGAGGATTGTATTACAGATGATTTTACCCTTGAGGATATTGCAGAGGAGTGGACCAAGTACAACGGTGTTATCAAGATCAAGGTGAAACCTGGTATGCAGTTACCACAGCAGGTGGCTTCCCGCGCAATGCCTGTCGGGATAAATGACATGATAAACCTGCAGATGAAGTTCCTGAACGATATAGGTGGTGTACATGATGCAATGCAGGGCAAGACAGCGGCCAGCGGTACCCCTGCCGGACTGTACCAGCAGGAGGTGATGAACGCTCAAATGAACATTATTGACTATCTGGAGAGTTATGCATCATTCCTTGAGGATAGGGATTACAAGATATTGCAGATCATACAGCAGTATTATGATGAACCGCAATATATTGCCCTTGCCGGCAAGTCATACAGCAAGCAAGCCCACAACTGGGATCCGGAGAGGATACGTGGAATACGCTTCTATAACAGGATATCCAAGAGTTCAGACACTGCAACAATGCGTCTGTACATGGATGATTCGCTCAAATTCCTGCTGGAGAAGAACCTTATTGGTATAGAGATGTTCCTGGAACACTCTTCATTGCCATATGCGGACAAACTGCTGCAGACTATAAAAAGGCAGAAAGAGCAGCTTGAGCATGGGCAGATTCCTGACGGTGCTTCTATGGCAGCACTCCAGCAAGGTGTGCAACAGAATATCCCTGCATCCGGACAGCAAGGCATGCAGGACGCCAACAATTTGTATAACCTTATGATGAGAGGAGGTAAGAATGTCGCATAATTACCCACATATTATACTGAAAGGCCGTCCTATGGTGTGGAGAATGCAGTTTAAGTATGAAGATATATACAATCTCGTATCTATGGAAACTGCATACACTTATATCCGCAACACTGAAAGCAACGGTTCAGAAACTATGGTGACGGATGATGATAAGCCCATATTCAATTATTATCTTTCACTGGCAATAGCTGAACTTACAGGGTTATTAGCCCGAAGACTTGACCCTACGATAAAAATACTATCTAATGACGGTCAAGTTATTGAGAACGAAGGTATGGTAGAAAATAATGAGAGCGTAACGTATTACCTGGTAATGGACGAAAACCACGAAGCACATCTGATCAGTTCTCTGTACCGTTATTGTACCGACTATATAATTCAGCGTGTGCTGGAGCAATGGAATAAGGTACAGGGATTAGCGGACAATCCAAAAAAGGAGATCATCAAAGTGCTGGAGTTCCGTCGTAAGCCGATACGCAGACCGATACGCAATTTCCTTTAATAGGGTAAAATAACCAAAGTAACAGAGAAATAACAACTTTTTTTGTATAAAACTTATTGCTATGAAAAATAGATGGAACTTCCATAGCTTTTCAATATGCTCTGGATGATTTGTTTAACAATGTTTCATTGAAAACATCCTACAAGTGACGAAATCAATAGGATGTTTCAGCTGAAGAAGGAAACCATCAAAAATACGCTTGGTAACATTGAATAGAATTGACTTTTACATCTATCCCTCTTAATACCAACAAAACATGTAAATTATTTAACAGACGGCCCTTATGGGGCCGTTTGTTATTAGAAGCTGGCCGCGCCTTGTGATTTCCTACGGTCACGGCGTACCTGCTGAGCATCCGGTAGCACCGGCACAATCTTGGGTACAGATATAGTTGAGAAATCATAGCAAATGTGCACACCCACTGCAGTGGTATCCTGTATATCATCCCTCTTGCCTTTTAGCGCTTCAATAAGTCCTTTATCGCTTACCTCAAGATATTCCGCTTCTACATACGCATCCATACTGTGCTCTATATAACCTCCCTCACGCACCTTCTCATAATATGTATCATAAGCAAGGTATTTGGTATGTTTGTTCATATTCCAACCCACTTTCTTTGTAGGTGCTCCTCCTGCAGTATCCGGAGGAGCCTTACGGTAATACAGGTTACTGTATCCTGATTCTTCCAGTTTATTGAGGACAGTGTATGTGTGTTCTCCAGACGACACCCAGTTATCGGAAGTCTTCTTATCCCTGCTGTCAATGGTATTGCTCTCAATGGCCAATAGCGCATTATTGTAATAAATTGCTATCTGAAGAGCTTTCCACGCAAGAATATCATGGTCTATATGTCCTACCCATACTGCGGCCCTTTCTACAGCTCCCCCCTCAGACATAAGTGCCATACGGTCCAATACGGTTATGACAGAGTTATCTGACTTATAGTGCAATCCTCCCACATCCACCGTAACAACAAAACGGTTTGTTACCCTTTCGACAGATGGATCAATAAAATCATCGGGTCTTATCCATATCTTGAGATTATCTGCAAGGGATGAATCCTCAATAAGTAGCAGATTCCTTAAAGCCTTTTCCCCTATCACTGAATCGCCTTTGATATCCCCTATGAATACAGGTTCCTTGACAGAGCTGCGCAACCTGTTCAGCATAGTCTCAGTGAAATACTTGCCAGCAGAAGACTGGAACGCTTCCATATCGGTTGTAGGATATTCGGATTTCATCTGGAAGTCCGAATACTTTTTAGCCCTCTTATAGTTCTTGTACCAGTTTATACCCTCCAAAGTAGCACCCTGGTTCCATTGCCACCAGTCGTATGGTGTCATTGTAGCAATGAATGCTTCGTAATCCTTGATAGGTTTGCTGTACATCTTTATCTGCCACCATGCCACGAAGATAGGACGCAGGCCGTCGAGGTTGTTTTCCTTGTTGTCCAACGCCACCAGGTAGTTCTCATGGAAAAATCCACCCACACCCTTGGCAGTCGATTCCAGACAAATGAAGGTTCCTGGTGTCTCAGGCACACAGGCATAGACAGACTGTGCCAGGTCGTCGGGGCTTCTCTCCTTGGTGGCTTTCCATAGTCCTACCTCAGACATGTGTACCATGGAAACGTCGTCGGAACGGATTGCATCCGGATTCTCAGCAGAAAAGATACCTATACGGCAACCTCTCTCTTCAATTATGCGTACATCATGCAATCCCTCCCATGGTTTGATGGTAAGTGACGGATGATAGGCTGGAAGATGCTTGACAGCCCTGTTATACATACCTCTGATATTGGTGGACTGCTGCTTGATCTTGGATATGATTGCTGAATGCCAGTTGAAAAAATGGCGTGTCTGCAACCACAACATATACATCTCCGTTGCTGTTGATCCTCCCCACTGACGGGCCTTTACAACAATAACACGTATGGGTTGGCCGGCAAGCCTTTGACGTTCATACTCGCCAATAAGAACTCTCTGGCCGGTATTGAGCACAAAAGGTATCTGTCGTTTGGTAAGCTTGTCTTGAATGGTAAGACACATGAATGCGTAAAACTCAAAATCATGGTCGAAACGGATATCGTTGAACTTCTCCTTTATTTCTTCTCTGATATCATCTGTATTGGTTAGAGATAATTCTGCGACAATACGGGAAAGATTACCCTTGCATTTGTCAACGATCTGGATAAAAGGGTCTATAAACATGCTAAGCGGCACCCAGTACTTAGTGCCGTCAAGTGTAATCTCACGGCGCGGTACGGTGCCACCTTGCGGATCGCCAATAATAGGATCATACTCCCTGAAATAATCCTGTAGTCTCCTTTTGTTCTCCGCAATTATACTACTTGCCTTGTTTGCTGTACTCCGCATTAACCTCCTCTATCAGTGCTATAAGTTTATGATATGTGGCAATCTTTTTATCTACACTCCTTATTTTGTCGCTCATCACTCCTGACACGTCTCCCTCCCCTTCCTTTTGGACCTTAAGCCACATCTGTTTTACTCCCTCATAATGCCGCACCAATTCACGAAGATTTGAAAGTATCTCCCTATTGTTGGTATAGAAAAATGTACGATATGCAGGGTTACATCCCTTGGTGTACAGTATATGTCTTATCCTGTCGTTGGTAATGGAGAAACGTGCCGACACACTATCATACGCAATTCTCTTTGCGAGTTTTTCTTCCACCCCTTCCCTGAGCCGGTTATTATAGATGATATAATACATGTCGCGGATCTCCTGATTCTTGTAATTATCTGCACTATAAACCATATACACAAAGATTTGAGGTTAACACCACAAAATTATAAAGATTTTTTGAGATAGGGTAAAATAACCATTCGCAATACTCTCGTTTCATCATCTTAGCAACAAATTTAAACAATCCAAATATGGCACAAGAGACAAAACAGGGGTATAGGGACAGGCTACGGAGCAAGTATCCGGATATGGCCGCCGAAACCGATGATGATTTCGCAGCAATAAGCGAAAAGTATCTGGATGATACCGAGGCCGAACTGGGCAGGTATAGAGATTCAGAAAAAGCTGTATCCGAACTCATTGAATCAGATCCGCAGTTCAAGGCTGTAGTAACAGACATGTTGGCAAACGGAGCATCGTTTGTGATAGCTGTTGCCCGCAATATCGACCCTGACGACTTGCAGAGGGTCGAGGGAGATGAAGATTACCAGCAGTGGCAGCAGGCCCGCAATGAGCGTCTGGAGCGCGCAGCCAAAGCAGCTGAGCAGCAAAAAGAGATTGCACAGAACGAGATAGAGAGTTCAAAACTCTTTGATGATTTCTGTAATGAGAAAGGCATTGCCGAGGAAGAGAAAGACACCTTCCTGCAGGTTATCAACGATGCACTGTTCGGATTGCTGTACAAGAAAATCGGAAAGGAATTCCTGGAGATGTGCTACAAGGGGTCGCAGTTTGACAAGGCTGTGGCTGACGCTATGGCCGCAGGAGAGATCAATGGACGCAATACCGCTATCGAAGCCAAGAAAGCCAAGGATAGTGCCAAAGCTGCCGGTGACGGAATACCAAACGCAGGTAACGGAGGTGCAACAGTACAGCAGCCTAAGCAGCGCAGAGTAAACCCTCTATTTGCAGGTATCCGCGAGAAAGAAGAATTCTAACCAACTAATACCAATTAAAAGATGAAAGACAGAATGAAACTCATTGTACGTGCGTTTGGAGCACTGTACTTTTTCGCGCTGTTACTTGCTGTAACAGGCGTTGTTCCGCAAGAGACAATGCTTGCAGACATTATCAGCTTCCTGGTACCAACAGGTATGACTATGGCTGCAGCGGGCGTTGCGGGTCCTGGAGAGATTGCCGAGGAGCACCGACTGGAAGTAGGCGACGGGGACAAGGAATACCTGGAGGAAGATCTGGACACCACAATTATGAAAATACGTCCATCCGAGGTACCGCTTGATACATTGACCAGAAGTATAAAAAATACCCGAACAGTCAAATCGTTTGAGTGCGGCGGTTGGGAACAGGGCACAAGAGATGTCCTGGATACAGTAGCAGCAGAGATAACTCCTGGCGAGGATGCAGAGATGTCTGTTTCCAAAAAAGACATGTGGTTGCCTGGAGACACAATCTACGTAAATGGCGTAGCTGGAAAAGATGGTGGTCCTCTTGCTCTCTACGTTACATCTAAAGGTACCGGCAACAAGCTTAATGTAAAAGCCATCAACAGCACTGACGGACAGGTACCCGCTTTGCCATCAGGTACTGTTTTGCTTAGAATGAGCTCTGCTCATGCTGAGAAAGATGCACAAACCATTCCATTCAACATTGAGCCTGTACCAAGAAGAAACTTCTGTCAGATCCACATGGCGCAAGTTGAGGAGACTGTTATCCATGGTTTGCAGAAAAAGAAGGTTGCAATGGACTTCTCAACATCAAAAGAGCAGACCATTTGGGATATGAAACGCGGCATGGAGTTTACCAACCTGTTTGGTGTAAAAGGTATTACTAAGAACGAAAAAGGCGAGATTATTCACTTGTCTGATGGTGTATGGCACCAGATTCCTGGCAAATGGACATTCTCAAAAGACAAATCATTTGTTAACGCAGATTACGTGGCAATGACACGCGCCATCTTTGACGGAAACAATGGTAGTGAGACACGTTTCTTGTTTGCTGGTCCCGGCTTCCTCGAGCGACTTGCAAACGTTGAGGCTTACACTAAGCAGGTCAATGCCAAAACAGTGGATGTAGTACATGGTGTTAAAGTACGCCGCATTATCACAGACTTTGGTGAGCTGCTTATCAGACCTATGTCAAGCCTGTTCTTGGGTGACATGTCGGACAATGCAATGGTGCTCGACCTTAACTATGTTGTCAAGTACGTATTCGAAGCTCTACACACCACTGTACTGGATCTTGACAAGACCGGTCAGAGACGTGTGAATGCTGTACGTCTGTTGGAGAACTATGCTCTATTCCTTGAGAATCTGCCAACTCACTGCAAGATTGTGGGCCTAGACTAAGCTTTTTCCATTCAATTCAACACTTCATTAACCCGGGCACGGCTAACCCCCGTGCCCATTATTAAAAAGAGAATAGATGAAAACGATTAAGACTTATATTACTACCGACAACACCTCCCGTTTAAGCTTGGAGTTGAAGGTAAAAGGTAAATATCGCCGTGTGGAATTCTCCAATGGCGGACTAAGCATGAACGGAGCTGCTACATTACAGACATCCGATGAGGATATTCAGAAAGCTCTGGAGAGCTCCAAATATTTCGGGAGCATGTTCAAGCTCAAATCAACAAGAAATATTCAAGAGCCAGCCAAGACTGTAGATCCAAAAGATAATGACACAAACAAAAGCGGCGACCAGAACCCGACAGATGTTGAGGATAGCGAGGCCATGACTTTTGCCAACTTCAACGAGTTGAGGGATTATCTTGTAAGTGAGCACAACTGCAAGAGCTCAGAAGTAAAAACCCTCGCAGACGCTTTGGAGACTGCCAAAAAACTTGGTCTTAAAGTAACTATCGAGTAATACCGTTACAATGGAGAGAGTAGAACTGATTAACCGCGTACGCAGGAAAATTGATGAAGTAAGCGCAGCCGATACACCTGTGCAATCTGTAACCATTGTAGATGAAAACGCAGTGGATACCATCATTGATTCACTATTGGACGAGAGTGCCAGGGAGGTGCTTCTCAAAGCACCTGTCCAGCGCCTTACAATAAGCAGTTCCACTCCCTCTGCTGTAAAAAATGCAAATGACACCACTACCGGCACAATTCAGGTACCGGAAGATTTTCTGCGCCTGGTCTCTTTTAAAATGGGAGACTGGCAGCGCAGCGTAACATCTCTGGCGGTAAAAGGAGATGCCATTTCAATGCGTCAGTCCAATAAATATATAAGGGGTGGTATTGCCAAGCCAGTAGGCGTCATTGCTAAAAACAACCAAGGAATAGTTATAGAGTACTATTCCACACTACAGGAAAATCACACCGTTACAGAATTCCTGTATATCAAAGAAGATGTTGCTGAAAACATTACCGGCACTCAGATGATTGATGCTCTTACATGGATATGTGCCGGGAAAGTGTTGTCTGTATTCGGCAATTTGCCACAAGCCCAAAATGCGTATGATAACGCACAAAGTCTGATGATCTGATGATTGTTGCTAACCAGTGGTACAACATAGCTAGGACCGACACAATAGGCACCAGAACTGGTATCCGTATAGACTTCGGAACCAAGTATGCGATGTTTACCGTATCGGTTGATTACGGCAATTCTGTAATTACTGCCGTAGAGAGCAATATATCCAAAGAGGAAACAAAGCTGAGTGTAAGGATACGCCAGAACAACAATGCCTGGTATATTGATGTACGCATGTCTGTCGTACAGAACACAACACTGAAAGCAGCCCTGTATGAAAGTACAGGCGATTGGGAAGCAGTCGTACCAAATACATCTGTAGCCGGAAATACAATATGCATCATAAATGACCTCACATCCCAGATAACACCATCGGGAGTAGAATCATTGTTCGAAATAATAAATGTAGGTACAGCAGAAAATCCAATGTATGCTGTAGTACCAAAGAAATATAACGGTGCAGATGTAGGAATTATCTCTTACACTTTTATGTCCATGGCCGGTTTTGGCATGCCGGATGATGTACCAGCTGTGGTACCTACGCTAAGTGAACTGAATGATGTACTTATTACAGAGCCTACAGCTGGAGATGTTCTTACCTACAATGATATTCTTGGGAGATGGGTAAATGGTCCAGGAGGCATCAACGAAAATGCTCTAAGCAAATACCTACAGGACAACAAATACATTACCGATACACTCTTAAATAATACTCTTAAAACATATTTGACTATTGAGGATTATAATACAAAAATTTCCGCAATAGAGGAAAAAACGAAGTGGTTTTATTACGATGAGGAAAATGATGCCGTACGAATCTCTTGCAACTTTATTTCAGATGGTACAATGTCCATGGCCGGCTTTGGTGGCACAGATGATACTGGTGGCGGCTTAGACATCAGTGCTATGTGGAGTGAGTTGGCGAGGGTTGATGCGACTAAGGTTATTGATAGTAGCCATATACCTGATCTCTCCAATAAGTACTTAGGTAAATCGGCATTGGCTGGTTGGGCTTTGGCAGCGACTAAACCGACCTATACAGCGAGTGAAGTGGGGGCATTGAGTACAAGTGGAGGAACGATAAACGGGGCGTTAATAATCTCAAGTCCTTCTTGGGGGGAGCAACTCATTATCAATAGAACTACAGCAAATACTGCTCCTTCAATAAAGTTCCAAAACAATGGTACGACATTGGGCTACATCGGTGTGAGAACTGATGAAAAGTTATACTATGCGCCATCAACGGGAGGTAATGGGTACGACATCATCCACTCTGGCAACATAGGGGGTTACGCAATAAAACGCAATACTGCAATAAATTTTAAAAGCGCAGTAAATGAAGCAGGATATGGTTATTCAGACAGTGGTTGGGTAGATAATGGCGCATCTTTAATTATAGGAGCAAATACTTCATATCGTTTCGCTTTGCAAGCCACGGATGCTTATTTGAAATATAATTACTGCTATAATAATAGTTGGAAAGGATGGAAACAAATAGCCTCTATTGCAGACAATGTAGCCTCTGCAACCAAACTCCAAACCGCACGAACCATCTGGGGTCAGAGTTTTGATGGAAGTACTAATGTGAGTGGAGATATACATCTTAATGCTTCTGCTATCTATTGGTATTCAGATAAGGCTAATTATTGTATTGAATCAGTATCACGCTCAAATGCTTCTCCTTATCTTAAAATTGCTTATTACGGAGGTATTCATTTTCATACGCAGGGTACTGAAAGAATGCGAATCGCAGATGGTGGCAACGTCCTTATAGGCACAACTGATGATAATGGAACAGCAAAGCTACAACTGAATGGAAATATACATTTAGGTAATGGTACTGCATTTGAGATAGGTACTGGTTATAACACAGGTGACCCAACAAGATATAATAAAATAGTCTTTGGTGCAGCATCTACAGGATTACAATATATTAGTGGTAGTTGGACTAATGCTGATATTGTAGTACACGATTTTAAAGTCGGTAGTGGGAATACTACCGCATTAGCAATTACTAATAAAGGCAATATTCTCATAGGTACTACAAGTGATGATGGCGTTATTAAATTGCAGGTGGAAGGGGCATTTAAAGTGTACGAAACAACGCAAAGGCGTTTATATACAAGAATTAACAATTCTGGTATTCAAGTAGGTAGAAATTCGTCATTATATACTGGAGGATACAATGGAGGATTAACTTATGGTGCTGATAACACAACGATTGGCTATATAGCTGGTGTATATAACGAAGCATCCTCTGGCAGCACTGTATTTTTTTACGGAGGTGAAAGCTCGACAACTGCTGCAATTCGTATTAAAGGATTAAATGGTAATGTCTTAATAGGTACTTCAACTGATAGTGGGTATAAACTAGATGTCAATGGACAAATAAAGTCAAATGGTTTGCTGATACCTAATTACACAGCTATACAGAGTAAGTTGGCAGATAATACTACAGTTAATGTATTATACATTACCAATACTAATGTCCTAAGAGTAGGTTATTCAAGTTATAATGTATTGCTTGATGGTAGGTGTGTTGGTGTTGGTGCTGTTGATACTTCATACAAGTTTAATGTCAACGGAACAGCAAGGATTTCAAGCAACCTAACCGTCTTAGGCGACATTATCTCTGAAGGCACAATAGCGATGGCTAAGTTGGCATCATCATCAGACCAAAAACTCAAAGACAACATCGCAGCGGTATCAGCAGAACAATCAATAGGTATCATTAGACAATTGAGGCCAACAACTTGGGATTGGAAAAAAGATGGCAAGAAGTCTTATGGTCTAATTGCACAGGAGGTTGCGCCAATAGTACCAGAGATGGTAGTGGATATGGGGCATCTGCATCTTGAATACAATCAACTACACACTTTTGAGATTGGTGCAATTAAGCATATAGATAGCGAGGTAGATAAGTTGAAAAAAGACCTTGGAATAGCGAATGGAAGAATTGAAGCATTAGAAAACGAACTAAAGCAATATAGGAGGAACGCATAATGGCAATAGAGAATGGAGTAATAGTAGAGGGTTCCTCATTGGGAGGAGAGTTGTTTACTTTCTTTGGGATAGGTAAAGATGATAATGGTATGTACAACTGGGGAGCAATCCCATATAGTAGTCTTATCAATCCTAAGAGTAAGCATAAGCCTGTAGACTATCAAGACGAGGCTAAAGTGATAATCAATGGTATTGTTTTTAGCAGAAGAACTCAACTTAATGAAGAACAACGTCAGAGTGTGAATTATGGCCACGATTTTGTTGAATATAATAGTGCCTTAGCTGCTATCAGGGGAGTAGCAGCAGGTACTAATTTCCCCTACCGCAGACCATCATCGTGGTTCAGACCTGCGGACCTATGGGGATATGACCATAATGCAGGTAATTGGTTTGAGACTAACATAAATAAAAAGACATCCATATCATTAACACAAGGGGTTACGGCTCATATCCAATTAGGAAAATTGACTGACATATTCAATCTTGGAGCATTAGAGGGACTTAATGTCTATAATTCCAACTTTGGCTTCCTTATGTGGAATGGGGATTTCTCTCCATCTCAACCGCAAGTATATTTCTTATGCTTGAGTAATTCCGCTATTGCAGGACAGCAAATTATAGATATTTTGGATGATATGCAGTTTAGTACCGCTAATCTTGCTCTTGGTACTTGGAGTATGTACCCAGTGATAACTACTGAGCAGTTTAGCAAAGATAGCTTTAATTATATAAGAGATGAGGAGACAGGTGGTAAATGGTTTCCTTTCCCTTTTTGTAACACATTCAAATTATCAGTAGTACAATACGGTGGTGATTCTGATATCCTCAATAAGTATGTGATTTTTGAGGGTGGTGATGCTGATGTTCAGATTATTGATTACTCATCTCTTACTTACAAGATGTATCAATGTGGTATATCATTTACTAATACTGCAGATGTATCTTACGAAATCAATGGTGCTTGGGATGTAAGTAACGCTTATAATCACTATAATAAGCCTAACGGAACATTTACTGTAATCCTTGCAGCTAATAGTACAACTTATGTTGAGCTTTATTCAGCTAAAACGGAAGATGATGCGTATAGGTTTAGTGTTGGAACTACCCCTATAACGATTAACATCAGCTATTGGATGGAAAATGATAATGGCACCGAAGAGGGAAATGGAAGTATTGAAGTAGAATAATAACTTAATCTTAACAAATATCAATATGAAAAAAACACTAACAGTCAAAGAAATAGTGAATGCATACAATATCCTTGCATCACTCAAATTGCAAAAATTTGACAAATCTGTCAGAAGTGCGGCCATTAAGAATTTCGCAGCACTTAAGGGTGTGGTAAAGGAATACGAGGAGTTCCAGGAATGTGTCAGGGAGAAACTATTTGAGGACAGGAAAGATGAAATGTCCATTGTTTCAGAACTCAGGGCCAAGCTTACAACATCTAAAAACAGGGAAGAGATGATGTCAATCAATCATCAGATTGTATCAGGTCACCCAGAATACCTAAAATTGGAGGAAGAGTATTCTAATCAGCTAAAAGAAAAAGGCAAAAAAACCGTTGATGTTGAGATATCAGCAGTAGAAGAGGACAGGTGGATTGATTCTCTTATTGCGGCAGAGATTGACTTCTCCCCAGCAGATATCAACGCATTGGAATTTATGTTTGAAAACAACTAAAATAATCTACAACTATGAAAGCAATACTTTTGGACACAACGTACAAGTACGACAAAGTAACACTGCCTACCTCAGGCGTTGAGGTTTCAGGCATAGTAGTAATCCGTAGCGGCAAGATCTACATGACCGACGGAAAAATCACATGCAAGCAAAACAAAAGGACGTTCAACTTCAGCCTTAACAGGCCAAACCATGAACTTGAAATGGTACCAACTGACACCGAGTTGGAGTTTACAGCTCCTACCTATGCTACTCCAGCATGGCCGGCAGGCTTAAGCATTGATGCAACAGTGGAGGAATTCAAACAGTTCGTCATTACTGACATCAACTCTTAACTTCCCGACGGGGTAAAAAAGAAAGCCCCGACAAAAGTATTTACGCCAATAAATAACTTTTTAAGTAACAATTAAGCCATTACTACTACAGATGCTGTCGGGGCTAATAGAAGCCTTTCGCATCTATAGTAATAATGGCTATATTTTATTGTATATTACTTATTGGCGAAGGCAAAGGTAAGAAAAAATTATCAAGTTATGCATAAAGCCAAAATCTTTGCCCATCTTCTTGGCCTGGTATCATAGGCAACAGACATCCATCCGGATGTGATCCTTTCCTGCAACAAATGCGAGGATGCTGTAGATGCCCGCTACATCCTGGTATATCTTCTGAGCCAGCAAGGCCTGTATTCTTCACACATAAGCACCCTGATGGGGTGCAGCCACCGCAATGTAAACAAGATGCTCTCCCGTTTCCACAGCCGTGCCGCCGGCAGAAAACTGCTTAGAACCAATTTGGAAGCAGTGAAGAACGCACTGGGAACAACAACGGAATAGTGTGGGAACCAACTGCTTCCCTACCCTTTACGCTCATAATAGCTTTGTGATACGGTTAATGTTGACCGGTAATTAAACAAAAAGTTATGAGCGACAAAACTTATGTTTTTGATTCCGCAAACGGAAACAAAAGCGATTTTGACCCCAACCTATTGTTGGGAATGATGTTCGGCGGTGGCGGCTTCGGTGGCTTCGGCGGCGGTAACTGTATTTGGCCTTTGTTCCTATTGGCACTGTTATTCGGTGGCTGGGGCGGCTTTGGCGGTTTTGGTGGCTTTGGCGGTAATGGAATGTTCGGTGGTGGATGCAGAAATGCAGCCGGATTCGGATTCCTTTCCGACCAGATCAACAACACTGCTGGAAGAGACCTCATCATGCAGGCTATCCAGGGTAACAATAGCGCCATTGACAGGCTGTCTGGAATGCTTAACTGCTCAACAGGTGACATCCGCAATGCTCTGAACTCGCTGGGTACACAGATCTGTAATGTGGGCAACCAGGTAGGCATGTCGAGCCAGCAGATTATCAATGCCCTTGAGAGAGGTGACTGCAACCTTGCAACACAGATTGCACAGTGCTGCTGCGACCTTAAACAGGGTATCTCTGAGAGCAACTATCTCACTGAGCGCGCCATCAACAACACCAATCAGATCCTTACCAGAGGATTCTCAGATTTGGGATACGCGCAGAGAGACCAAACCTGTACCTTGGAGAAAGCCATTGAGAGCAGCACCAGCAGAGTGCTTGAGGGTCAGAGAGCAGCTGAGATGCGCGAGTTGAACCGCGATATCGCAGAGCGTGACCGCAAAATTGCCGAGCAGGCTGTTATCATCAACAATGCGCAGCAGACTGCAGCATTCGGTCAGATGATCAGTCAGGCAACCACTCCTATCTACAAGGCGGTAAGTGATCTCAAGTCAGATGTTGACGGCATCAAATGTAAACTTCCTGAGACATTCCCTGTACAGTACCAGCCATTCGTGGCAGTCCCTAACTGTGTAGCTGCACAGTACGGTCTAGGTGGCCCTTATGGTCCTGGTCAGGGTGGATTCTGGTACTAATCTGAAAAGGAGGTCATCATGGCACTACCTTATCAGATTATAAACAGAAGGGGTGCTGCAGCCATTGAGAGCACAGCAGTAACGGTAAATACCGACAATGTGGTATTTACTTTCCCCAACCATTCATTTCTGGGATTGTGGTACAGAGGTTCGGTGTACATCAACCTGGCACAGGCCATTCCTGCTGCCACCACAGGTACACTTCCAATCTTGTTTCAGACCAACGGCGTGACACAGGCTGTTACCAAAGTAGGTGCGGTAGCGCTCACAGTAGCGGATATACCGGGTACAGGCTGGTACGAGTTCTTCTACGACAAGTCCTCCGGAACACTGCAGATAATGCCTGGAGTAAACTAATAAATACGGGGGGGGGTAATACCCACCCCATTAAAATCAGTTAATCATGTTTTCAGCATTAAGACAACACAGTACGATATATATCCTGTTCAAGGGCGAGAAACCGCACCTGGTTACAGGTAAGGTGGAGAGCGTAAGCGAACCACAACAGAGAATGGGTGCTACCATGGGAGCATTCGGACAGAACTTCCATAGCTTTGTAAACATTGTAGCAGTTGATGCAGATGGCAACAAATACAAGTTCCCTGAAATGAGAGCAGACCTCTCTATTGAGAACAAGGTATGCAATGGCCAGGAAGCTGTAATCAGCGAGAGCCGGGATGCTATGATCTCAGAGGTGGAGGGTATGCTTACTTCCAGCAAGAACATCATTGACAGTCTGCCATACCATGAGAGTATAGTTTCCAACTGCCAGCAAATGCTTTCTGTATTGAATCCTCAAATTGCCAAAGAGCAGGAAAGGGACAGAGAGTTATCTGAGCTCAAGGATGAATTCCGTGGAATGAAAAACTCTATTCAAGGCATATCGGAGATGTTGAACACTATCCTGAAAAATAATAACCAACAGCCATGAAAATAATCAAAATATCAGAAAAGAGCGTGAAGAAAATGCACGAAGCTGCTGAAATGATATCCGAAGCGGCTGAGTCCTTCATGGAGTGCCTTGACGAGATGCAGGGCATGGGCAACAGGGAGGACGAAGAGGAGTACGACGAAGAGGAGTACGACGAAGAGGATATGGAATGGGGCCAGGAAGAGATGGGCCAGCGCAGCAGAGGTGGTTCGGGCTACATGGGCAACCGTGGAGGATCCGGCTACATGGGTAACCGTGGCGGTTCAGGCTCTATGGGTAACCGTGGCAGCTACGGATACCGCAAGGGTGTGATGGCAAGACACGGTGACATTGCCAACAGACGCGGTGTAAAAGGTACCGGCAAATACAGCAGGTACTAGTAAACCTGGGGTGTAAGCAATTACACCCCTAAATACTATAAGTAATGAAAAGATTACCATTGGACACATACGACAAATACCCCAGCAACATGAGGGAGTATCTGTCACAATACGGTTGGCACTTCAGTAAAAAGGCCAGTGAGATAGCCGCATCTACAATGTACCGCCGTAAGGAGAACAGCCCTGGAGAAAAAGAGAAGATCATTCCTTACACCAAAGAAGATGTAGAATCCATGATGGCCAAGTACGGCATAAAGCTGCAGAATAATGTAGGCTACGACCATGTGGTGGCTGCAAACATGTGTAAGGCAGATTATCTGAAAGGTTCTGTTCCGGACGAACACCACCTGTGCATGTATGTTCGTGAAGTGATTGACGATGTGGATGCCGGGGACGGTACACTTATGAGACGATGGTATGCCGGCATGGTGGCCAGAGGAGAACCCGTAGAATGGGAGGAGATGTTGTAAATGATTGTTCAGGACATATACATAGAAGAGTACGCCTGGAGGGCAAAAGTGTTTTACGCCGTAAGCCGTTACAATGTGGACGAGATTATGGAATCCCTGCACAGGATAGGATGCAATGCACGCTTTGCAGCGGACGCATACAGAAGCCTGTGCCGTAACGAACTAAACTCAGGGCTTACCTTCTCCAACTTCAACAAACGGTGTTCGGTGGTGGTGGTGGCGCTCGCTTCCTCTTCCAAGCAGTTCCATCGTTGCCTGATACATGAATTGAGACATCTACAGTCTCATATTGCAAGCACAGACAATATAGACGAGAAGAGTGAACAGGTATGTTATCTTCTCGACAGCCTAGTTGGATATACTCATGATTTCTGCAATCACTTGCTGTGTGGGTGCTGCAGGGGAAAAACTGTTCACAGCCATGGAAAAAGAGAAAACGGAAACCGACAAGAAAAAAGAGCATACCTGCAAATGCCAGTCAGGAGGAATGTGCTGCCGCAACTGCGGAAGACAAACCTTAGAGCAGGTTAAGGACACTGTAGTATGCGATTGCTGTGGTGCCAGTGGTCCTGCTTTATAGGATAATTACCATGTATAATACGGAGGTAACAGGATGTTGTCTCCGTATTTCATTTTATAGGGTAAAATAACTGTCGGGAAAAGAGTGTTTATTTCATCTTTGAACAAAATAATTACACATGGAAGATCTTACAAGCAACCCTTTTATTGTAGCCCTCTGTTCTATGGTTGCAGGTGGCGGACTGACACAGATAATTATCTCCATAATCTCTAGGGTAAAGAGTAAAGGAGAGAAAATGAATGATATTGCTCACTTTATGGCAGAGATGCAGAAGATGTCCAGCAATATTATAACCACTGTACAGAAGATATCCGGAGAAACCAATGCCACTATGCTGAAAAGCTTTGGAGAAACGATATCTACAGTTCAGAAGACGTATGATTCAATCATTGAATCTGAGCAGAAAGCTGTGGAAATGGCCAACCGTAATTACGACATGTCGCAGGCCAGAGAGGAAAGGCTACTTAAGATCATAAGTCAGGACAAAGTGTACCGCGACACTCTGGAGCGGAAGAATTCACAGAAGCGCAGCACCATCAACAGAGCTTACGACTGTGAACACCTTATTGGAGTTAAGAATCCTATTGAAGAATGTGCTGTGCTCAAAGCCAACTCCGAGTACTATAAACGTCGTGAACATTGTGAATCATGTGTACAGGAGATAAAAGATTCCAAAGAATGATAAACATTTCACAACTTGCAGATACTTTAGGTATCTCCGTAAAGACATTGGAGCCGTTCAATGTCTTTCTCAATATGTATATGCCACATTACGGTATCAACAACCCATACAGAGAAGCGGCTTTTTTGGCCCAGGTGGCCCATGAATCCGGCCGGTTCTATTACACGGAGGAAATTGCATCCGGAAAAGCATACGAAAACAGAAAGGATCTGGGCAACACTCTTCCTGGAGATGGGCCACGGTACAAGGGCCGCGGATTGATACAGTTGACCGGACGAGCCAACTATCAGGCTTTCTCAATTCATAGTGGTATGGACTTTGTTTCCCATCCCGAATTGCTTGCCACACCTCAGTACGCAGTAATGTCCGCATGCTGGTATTGGCAAGAACATGGGCTTAATGAGTTGGCAGACGGGGAGGAGTTTGATAAGATTACAAAGAAAATCAACGGTGGCTATAATGGTCTGGAGCAACGTACAGAGTTCTACAATAGCTTGCGTGAACAATACGGTTTAAAATAAAGCTACAATGAGACGTATTTTTATTTACATATCAATTTTCCTTGCAGGAGTGATAATGCTCCTACAGGGTCAAAACAGGGCACTGCGAAAGGAAAACAAACGGTTGGAATCAAACAGCGAAACATTGTTGTCGCAAATGGACGTTTACAGCAATTCATTGGGCCAAAGCGTGGCACATGTAGGTAAACTGGAACTGAAGATCAGCGAGCTGGAGAAACACAATGCCAGGCTGGCGTTGGCAGTTGAACAGATGGGAATAAAATTGCGTAGAGCACAATCTTTAAGTCTTACCTCTATAAAGCATGAGTTTGCTTTTTCCCAACCACTGATAACTCATATACAGCCAAGCGGCCAGATTACAAGAAGTTTTTCCTGGAGCAATCCATGGAACAGCGTACAGGGAGATATCCGTAATGATTCCGTAAGCTGCCGGGTAACTCATAGGGACACCCTCAGCCAGGTAGTGTACAGGGTTCCCCATAAGTTCCTGTTTTTCCGTTGGGGTACGAAAGCCATACGGCAAGCCGTTTCCCTGGCAGATACGTCTTCCACAATAGTGTACAGTGAATACATCGTATTGAAAAAAGAAAAGTAGTTACTTCCTTTTTGGTGGCGGTATGTATATTGGGAATCCGGCACACAGCCAGGCTATCAGGGCTGCATCCCTCTGCTCCTGGTTGGAGGTCTTTGCCGGCATCTGGATAAATGAAGATATCTCTTCATGGGTTATCTTTCCGTCCTTTCCTTTCCAACATTTTTTAAACGGCATCTGTCGGGAAATATCCAATCCAAGGTTACATGCTGCATAATCATAGATATCATGACATATCTGATGATTGCGGCCAACATCGTACCCAAGTCTGGACGCACGGCTGGTGCTTCCATACCTGGTAGCCAAATGCCAGTTCTTGGTGGTGTTGCTGCTGTCTTCTATATGGATTTGTGCCAGGTCTCCAAAATCATCGCTTATCCGTTTGAGATAGTTGCAGATGGTTGGGAAATCCATATTATACAGCTTGATTTTCTTGGTTACAGTGTTGAGCTCGGCCACACCACTGCCCTCAATGTCGGGATCAATCCCTATCACTATCTCTTTCATCGTCTTCCTGGTTATCGTTTGCACTGTGCAGTTTGCCCTCTTTGTCCAATATGACATGTACGGTACAACTGGTACCTAAAGAATTGTATGCACCTAACAAAGTCCAGGTACCAAAAAACAGAAATGCCACATCTCTAGTAAAAAAATAAAGCAGCAGGTTTACAACTGTTGTAATAATGCAAAGGATTGCGGATATCTTTATCATAGTAATTCAAATTTATACGTTACCACAACCGGATTTGAGGCAAATGCTCCTTTCCCTACAATAGAATCGAACAAGGATTCAAATGCCTGTTGAGGTGTATGGAAATATTTTCCATCTTCTCCATCTTGATACCAGTAGTTAGGCCATATTTTTTTTATTTCGTCAGGAATAACGCAGATGCCTTCTTCAAGACAATTCTGTTCACTCAAAGCATAAACCTGTACTGGCATTACAGCCACACTGTTAATCATGATACGCCTAGGCATATAACTTGCTTTGACAAACATTTTATTGTTCCACCCTTTTTTTTCTTTTTCCGATAACAGAGAAAGGAACCCATTATCTGCTCCATACGCATCCTTGTATGATTGTGCTATAGCAACTATATCTCCAGGTTGATAACGAGAAATAAATATTTTATCTGGAGAAGATTTTTCAATCCTTACAGTTCTGGTCTTTTGGCGTTGTAGAACCAATGAGGTAAGATTATACCTATCATTAAACATTATCTTTTTCATCTTTTCTAAAATTAAAAATTTGTGGTTTAATAAGCCTGGTCATTATGGAAGTCATTATTGCAAGCTCATACTCCGAATTAGATTTAACCCTGTCCGCTTGTTTTACTTTTGATATCTTCAGGCCGTCCCAATATAACAAGCCCCAATTGTCTGGAAGCTCTTCCTCCTTGATCACTCCAGCTGGACACAAATAATACTTGTAGTTGCCAATCTGAAATCCACCAATCTTAGCTTCTCTACTTCTGGCAAATTTCTTTTGGTCCTTTATGAAATCTACATGACTGGTCTTTACTTCAATCAAAGTTGTATCAAACCCATTGGTTGCCCACACATCAGGATTCTCTGCTCCAGCACAGATCAGTTCAACCGCCACATACTTATTAGGAGTTCTCCATGGTTCCGCATTTTTGCGGTTTTTGAGGAATTTGGCTCCAAGGCAACATAGTGTATAATGCAGGCTATTGGTAGCACTCATGAATTATTCCTCCATTGCTTTTTTAAAGTCATTTTCCCAGTGTCCAAATGATATACACCCATCTTTATTGGGACCGTTGATATATTCTCTCCAGTGAGTTTTAATCCACTCAGCAGCTTTCTCAATAATATCTTTCTTAATTTCATTTTCGTTATAGTCCTCAATCTTCATCGTGGCGAGGTTGTAACGGTCACAATCTATATCATCAAAACATTCTGGAGAACCGCATTGAATAACTCCATAATCTTCCACAGCAAAAGGGCATTGCCAGGTACATTTTTTATTTACTCTTGTCATTCCCTCCTCTACCCCGATTATGAATTTTTTTGCCATAATTATAAAGGTTTTATAAATTCAAGTTTATAGCCTAATCTATGTCCTACCAATTTACCTGAATCATCAAGAATCTTATCTGCTCCAAATAGTAACGGAAATGTATGACGCATAATGATATAAAAGACAGGTTTTGGTAGAGGCTTATTGATATAAGATATATATTGCTCGTAAAGTTCATCTTGAGGTGTAACTTTTTCTGCCATTTTAAAGCATTCTCTAAGAGGTTTGTACTCACAATTATACTTCTGCGGATTTATCAACAAATCCGTATATAGCGCTATTGTGTACGGTGTAAGTGGAATATTCATAACTATACAATTACTATCGCATCTTCATCCTCATTATAATATGCAGTAGTCACTTCTCTATATCCACTAATTGTACTATCATCTGGTATTAGCAGTTTAGCACTCATAGGGGTATATTTTAATTCGCTTAAAAGTTCTGCTATTGTCATACCTAATACCATTCTAATTCAACTTGTTTACTATTGTGATTACTATTCTTAATTCCACTAATAGGATTATAACATTCACTACTATTACCTTCTAAGAAAGCTGTGAAACCGACTTCATAGTCTTGTGGTGTATGCTCTAACTCCTTAATAAGTTCTGCTACTGTCATTTCTATTCCTCCTTAATTAGTTCTGGATTATCGTGGATATTACCTATGGTTTCAAACTCAAATATTGGCTGACTATATCTCATATCAGGAAAGAGAGAACTTATATATAATTCACAATCTTCTTTGGAAATCATCTTAGCCATCATATTTCCATCTATAAATGATATAATGCATTTATATTCTTGTAGAAGTCTTCCCTTGCAATCATCTAATGAGAGTTGTCTTATATCATCAAAAGAAAAATCTACATTAAAGGCTTCATTTGCAAATTCTTTGATATGTATTATATCCCCCTCATAAATCTCCTTACCGTTCTTGTCTTTCAAGCCGGTGTATTGGCCGATAGTCTCAGGAATTACATCAGTCTGAAATTTATCTTCATCCCACATAAAATATTCAACACCCTCTACACAGGGAACTTGCAAATTACCGTAGAGCCAACTATGTGTCTTACCGCCTTTCCCTCTAAACTTTATTTCTCTCATTTCTGTTCCTCCAAATATTCTGGATTAAACTCTTTAATATTGACAAGATACTCTATAACCTTAATAACCTGCTCATAATAAGTGGCAATGTTTCTTTCGTGATAATTAAGAGCAACACACCCTAATATATCCCCTTTGTATGCTATCTCCATCAACCTGTGCAGCGACCAAGCGGGAATCTGTTTTTGCCTTGAACACAAAACAGTCTGTCTTTCCTCACAACCCTCCCATAACCCGATAGATTCTCCAAGATACTCTGGCTCTATTTCTTTACCAGCAAGATCGTGGGTCATATATACTAATCCCATATCCGCAGTCTCTTTGCTTAGACCTAATGCAAGCAACTTCTCTGATTGCTCTCTGGTTGTACATATTTGAGATTTAAATTCCATAACTATAATTTTTTTAGTTGACTAAAAAACTCATCCTGATGTGTTACATAATAAGGTTGTTGAAACTCAATACCCGTTTCAAAATCGATACAATCAAACCTGTAATAAGTCTTATACAGTATAGGAAAATCACTTCTGTAATCGGAGAGTATTCTACCTATGTGGGATATATGAAGATCACCGTTAACAACATCAATAAACCATTGCTTAAATGGAGTAATATGCTCAGCACAAATATTACAGAATGCCTTTAAACACTTATTGAGTGTGCTTACATCATGCTTGACAACATCTGTCCCATTCTCTACAGCTTCACTCCTTGGTGGTAGATCCGACATTATTTTTTCAACTTCTTCATACAGGTATTCATACTTTAGCGCATCATTATATTCATCAAATCGTTTTCCGTATGCTTCATATACTATAACTTGTTTTACCATGGCGTAAAATTATTTTTTCTTGAATACTACAATATTGATTCTGGCTTCATGGACATTACGACCATTGATGCGATACGTAGAATATTCTATATGTGGTTTTAACTTTGCAAATAACATATTTGATAACCGAAATTTTACAAAGTATTCAGGGGAAATAAAAGAAGCAGAAGAGCCTTCTAAACTCTCTAGTTCCAGAGATTTTACAGGAATCACATTCGGATAGGTATGTTCAATAACAACATTATCGAACCTCAAATTTGGGTTTAACTTTACGGCCCAGCCGTACAGTAGTTGTGAGATATTTACTTTTAATCGTTCCAACAACATAGTTATCCCTCCCAATATTCATCAAATAAATTTTCGAAGTCTTGTGAAAACTTCATCTCAACTTTCTTTTTTGAATCTTGCATATTGTCGTAGCAAGACTTTGCTTTGTCCCAAACCTTTGCATCTACCTTTTTCCAATCCATCATATCAGCTGCTTTTAATGCTGATAAACCACAATAATCTACATTTAACCCTGTTGACAACAGAAATTGCGTAGTAAAGGAAGGATTATTGTGAGAGATTATCTTATGTATGACTTTGCGTCCACGCAGATTTATTGTTAGAAACACATCTCCTACATTGTATTGCTGGGCAAAAATGGATGGCTGTTGCTTATCATCAATAACTCTTTCAATCTCTTCATACAAATCTCCTTCTATTTCATCTCTCAGCAGCTCCAGCTCTTCCTCGGTCAACCTATTAAGTATGTCTCTTAGTCCCATAACTATATTATCACAATTTTAAATTTTTTATTTATTAGGGTTTTGATGAACAGTTTAGCCTTCTCCTCTGCCACGCTCCGGCTGCTGTACTTATAAACACAACCTTTGTCATCCCTGGCAAGCCGATTGTTAATCTTTATACCGTACATGGTTTTACCAATTTCAAAAATTGTCCTATTATACCACACTCCTGTACAATCCTGGCATTGTCCTCTCCAAATGCAATAAGCACTGAGCCACATGCTGGACTCCCTGCCCTACTACCGTCGGGACGAAGAAACTTTATTCTGTGACGTAGAAATAATATACCGGACATATTTGGGAATATCAGTTCATGGAACATCTTGCTGTCACAACGATTAAACAGTAGCGCAATCCCATTATTATGTTTTACCATTTTTGTCATAAAGAGTTCTATTTCCGGACGGCTGTATGGAGGGTTCAACCACACTCTACCTTCCCATGGCAATAACAACCCATTTTGTTGCTTGTTATACATTTTCTTTGCTGTGGGGTATAATGGTTCCATCGGAGCACAAGGATCCAAATCAAACCGATTTACCCCCCCCAGTTGGTTAATTATCTCTATAGGAGTGTACCACTCATTTGTAGTGTTTACTGACCTTTCTATCCTTGGATTCATAACTTATGGATTCATACGCATCTTTCAACTTCTTAATTATCTCACCGCCATAGCTGTTTTCTGTAAGCTGGATAAACTCCAGGACAGTAAAGCTGTCTTTCTCAACATCAATATTTCTCTCCAGACAAAAACTCTCCCTACCTAACTTACAACTGCCGGTAAGAGTGTTATGCCACATAAATAAATCAACAGCAGGATATTCCTCCTCAATACTTGGATGTGCATCTATAAAGGCTTTTATCCTGTCTTCTTCCGGCATATTCTGCATGTATTTGCCATATGCATCCAAAGCAGCATGGCGGGGTGTATCGCCATGAGCAAAGCAATTACCTTCTCTAACGATCCAGCAAGGCCTGGTTGTCATATCTTTCATTACGATTGCTCCATACGCAACATTGCCAATAACATGGTGTATCACTGTAGGAGTATCATCAATGCTATAAACCTTGTGACCGTTAAAGGACTTCAAGCCATCGCCATAGCCATCGCCATAGCCATCGCCATAGCCATCGCCATAGCCATCGCCATCGCCATAGCCAGAGCCATAGCCAGAGCCATAGCCAGAGCCATCGCCATAGCCATCGCCATAGCCATCGCCATAGCCATCGCCATAGCCATCGCCATCGCCATAGCCAGAGCCATCGCCAATAGTTAAAAACCTCTTAATTTTATCCTCTAAAATTTCCATACAGGCACATTGTTAATTGATTCAACAGCTTTATCTGTACAAGGGATAATCTCAATCACTCCCAGAACTGTACAACTATCAACTGTTACGGTAAACTTGCAGTCTTTAGGCTTGGTTACACCCTCTGTTGCTAGTTGGCTGAGAGAAGCTGCGCCATTCCAGTACCACAATCTTCTGGCATTTCTAAGCTCTGCTTCGCTGCCGTTTCTTGATTCAATCTCGCAGAAGAATACTCCTGCTCTGTCAGTTCTTACGATAAATTTTTTTCCCATTTTCCTAGTATTTTATGAAGTGTTATTCCTATATGTACGTCACTGTTTTCAGGACCTATTGTAATGTGTATATACTCCCTGGTAAATGAATTGCCGTGTTGATGGCATATATAAGGGTAAAAGCGTGGAAATTTTTCGTTGCTCTTCTCGACAATCTGTTGTACCTCGGAAATGAAGCTAGTAATCTTATTAGTTGGCACCAGTTTTGAATAATTTTCAAACAGCTGCTCATGTAAAGCCTGGCTCTTTTTGTTCTTAGGGAGATTACACGCTATACGTGTTACCAGGTATCCCAGTTCATTCTTTGCCATATCGCGTTCCTTTAAACTATTTTCCAGTCTTCGGCCAACATATCAGTCTGACTAGCTAACCAACCTGTTAGGACCTTATTGTCGGCAGTTTTCATGCAGATAGTTCCAAGGCCTTCTACTGTACCGCCATTAGCAGCCGCTATACTTTTCAGGATAGGATCCTTGCAATACTGCTCGTGAATAGCAGTACCTGGCTTAAGCCACAAATACATCCCTTTACCGTTCCACCCAGCTCTGGTAACCTTGTATCCAGCTTTAAGAGCTTTGATTGCATACCCGAAATCGCGGCACTCATTGAAATTGCCAGCCATTTCTGCAGAATCAACACATTCGTTCTCGCCTATGAGAGCATTATGATACCACCAACCTATTGCACCCTGTGGAGCACTCTCGCCTTCAACTTTTATCATATACATCATGTCTCCAACTATTGGGGCCCATTCTCTTTTCTGGATATTCCCATTTTCAAATGAACCTGGGACATCGACATTCTGTCCTGGTTTGTAAGGATATTTCTGATTGAACTCGTCGTAAGTCATTACTTTGTAGTACGGACTTAACACCACATCACTTTTAGACAGCGCTCTTATGATATGGTCTTTATCCCCTATACAATAGCACCATTGGTCGCAGGTAGCTTTATATCCCCATGGATTGGTACTGTTGCCCAATTCGGTCAACAGCTCAATGATCCTCTGCGAATTGTCGGGATCACCTATAATTGCCAAAAATTGTCTCATAATGATTTATCGTTTTTGTTGTTCTTTCAGCGCTTTGTAGAGCAGTATTGTCACAACTGCAATAGCGCAGACTATACCCAGAATTATAGAACCCCATAACGGGCATAGTACCCATATCCATTTCCATGTGATAACCTTACAAAGCTTAAGGATGATAAAAGCCAGTTGAAGCAGTCCTATAAATGGGAATCCTGCAGAATTTACATTACTTTTCATTGTACCTGTGTTTTATTAAGTTTGATTGTCATACCTTGTTCAGCAATTATTTTTTTAAATGCTTTGATAACATGAGATGATTCACTAAGGAACTCACTAAACAATAGCCGCGTTGCATCATCCCTATCCATCAATTTCATCAATAACTAGTATAACTGACGCGGTATTGTTTTTATCGGAACATTACTTCCAGTACAATTGCTAAAATGTACAGCATAACCAGCCCCTTGTTTCTTCCCGACAATACAAAGGGAGAAAGTATCTTCATCCTCCGCAATCTTTTTCAGTGCATCAAAAATGATCTTTACATTTTCATCTCTTTCAGCGCCGTTGTGGCATTCATCTATAACTATTTGTTTTTTCATACACGTTGAGGTTTAATTGTTTTTATTCAAATCTATCATCAAGCATACAAGAGGGATAAATCCCCAACAAATGACTGCTATGAACACCATTACATCCATACATTTGCGGTTCCGTTTGTCTATATATATTGGCCAAAACCAAAAAGCACTCAACATCATCCCTATCAGATGTGCAATAATTACCCCTTGTAAAACAATATCTGTTTCCATTGCTTAAAATTTTAATTGCTTATTTTAGATGCAGCTTCATCTTCAAAGAACTCACAGTTAGTTGGTGAGTTCAACAGGAACATGTATTCCGCAAACGGACATCTTCCCATAATTGGCATACCAGTATTTGACAAATGCCGGTCTCTGCATGGAATAGCATGTGAACAGTTCTTATGAAGCTTCTCTTCTGAAGTGTTATTTAACTTGCTTTTCTTTGTCATATCAAAATTTTTATATTGCAGGCCTCCTTCCTCTAAAGCTTACCATATCTTTACCGTAAATAAGTCTGAAATAATCAGCCAGTCTGTCGGCAACCCTGGTGTCATATCTGTTGTACAGCTGATCCATGTTGAGGTTGGTTGTAAAGATTGTTATCAGGTTTCTGTCATATCTGTTATGTAACAGCCTGAGCATTGGAGAAGATTTATTGCCGTAGTCATTTACGCTCTCGTCTTCCATGCCCACATCGTCGATAAACAGGCAAGCGCAGTTGTTTATTTCCGGCCAGCCTTTACCGGGGATTTTCCCGATGTAGATATCAGCAATATCCTTTGCCGATATCAGCTCCGTTTTGTTTATATGGGGGATAAATGTCCTGAATATTGCACGCATGAGAGTGCTCTTGCCTATGCCACATGGGCCGCTGATAAGAAGGTTTCTCCTTGCGCTGCTAGAGACAGTCAACCATTTGACAATTCCATTGATGTAATGGTCGAACTGATCCAGGCATTCCGGTATTGAACCACTTTCCAGGATGATATCCAGATAGTGTTCTGAAATGGCGTTTTTCAGCCTGGTACAATCCCCTTCTTTAAATATCGGAGATATCGGCACCAGTAGTGCCTTTTTTGCCCGCATTTCCACTAACTCGCGGAGTGTGGGCATCCGGTCCTCTTTTGCTTGTTGATTCATTCTTCCTTGTGTTTTTGTCGTTATCTTGCCATTCTTCTATCTTGGCTCTCCAATCGTCCATAGGATCCTTTCTGTCCCCTACCCTCCATCCTACAGCAGAATAGTAGTTGTGGAATTTCCGGGCGTTGACGGTCAATCCTCTTTTCTGGCAATAAGCTTCCACTTCCTCCGGCATTGGTGGAACGAATGTTGCTTTTTCTTTTTTGGCGCAACTTTTTTCTTTTTCCATATCCCCGGGCGGTCCTCCTTTTTTCTTTTTTTGAAATACCCCTTTAGGGGTATTATTTTTTTCTTTATAAGAGGTAATAGGGGGTGTGGGGGAAAGAGGAGAAGCAAACTGCAATTTGGGGTTAATGTCTGCAGAAACTGAGTTATTGCTAACATTTAACGGGTTTATGTCTGCAATAATTGAGTTTATGTCGTCAGAAACCCTTTTTATGTCTGCAGAAACAGCTCTTGATTTTTCAGGATCAACAATACCAATACTGTCGGGACTAAGGTTTGTGTACACATAATCCCGATTATTGTCTGCATTATTGGGGTTTATGTCTGCAGAAACTGGGTTTATGTCTGCAGAAACTCCTTTAATGTTGACAACAATGAGCAGATACGGCAGTTTGGTTGGAACAACCCTCCTGCGTATGAGCGAAAAGTACTCCTGTTGGATCTGCTGATTGGTAAGGATCCTATGTTGCTCAAAGAGTTCTCTATGGAAATAGTGCCATTTTACAAGTCTTCCCACAATTTGCCGGAGCAATTCATCGTTGACACCTGGCAGCTGTGCAAGAAGATTCAGTTTGTTGGCATTGTTCCACTTGAGATAGTAACCTCTTTTGAAAATAGTGCAAAGGATCTTTACCAGGGAGATTTCCCCTTTAAGGCCAAATTCAGAACTAAGCGCCTTAATGGTATCACTAGAAAAAAAATCAACCTCCAAAGAGAACTTCTGTAGTCCATTCTTCTGAGGTCGAGCCATAACAACTATCCTGGGTAATCGTCATCATGCCTTGGTGCCGGTTTGATCTTGTCCAGGAATATAATCTTCTGGCCGTGGATCTCAACCTTCTCCAGGTAAGAGCCGTCGTTGTTTACTTTTTTACGGATGGATACACTTCCCTCTACATGAAGGAGAGTGCCTTTGTGGCAAAACCTCTGTACAAGTTCTGCAGCTCCTCTGAAAAAAGCAATAGGAATAAATTCCGATTTCTGTTGCTTTTCGCCGTTCTTATCCGTGTACTGGGTATTAACGGCCAGGGTAATGAAGCTGTAATTTTGTGGTGGGCTTCCTCCACATCTGGGTTCCTCTGTGAGTCTCCCAATCAATTCTACTCTATTCAACATGGAAATTATTATTAAAAAGGGGAATACAAAAATGCACTCCCCTTATGTTATGATCTTATTTTGCTAACAACAGATTTGGCAGCTTGGATATTTGCCACATTCATTGTTAATGACAGACAACACATCGCACCTGGTTGCGTGCTCCTGAAAGCGGTATAGATATCATCGCCATAAAGAAGCATCATTTTCTCAGTGGCGGCAGAATATGCTGCCGGCAAATCGTTATCCTCTTGAAAATACAACTGTATGTACATCCAGTATTTTTTACGCAACTGACACAATACATCTTCGTGGACCGTATAGAACTCATTGAGTTCTTCAACCATCTTTCTGTACTGTTCATCCTGATTTACCTCCTTCTCGATTACCTTAACTTCCGGTACAGGAACTTCTGCATCCAGTACTGGAGCCAATTCCATTTTCAACTCTGCAATCCTATCTAACGGCCATTTGCTAAGGAAATAGAAAATTGCAACAAAAACTATGTTCACAAATGATTGAGTGAAACACAAAACAACAAACAACAATGCTATGGCTCCGCACATGATAGCCAAGACATACAAACAAAACAATCTTTTCATTGGATAACAATTTAAAAAAAGAGAACCTCTGCCCTACGGCCAAGCATGCAGAGGTTCAAGGCTAAAAACACATATAAGTATAATTGCAACACGTGCTGCAACACGTGCTGTGGTGCGGAGGGGAATCGAACCCCTCGTTATATTTACTCGATTAAAACTTAAAAACCTGAAATATGAAAAAATTCTTCAATTATGTCACAAACCAGAGGGGCGCATCCCTGCGGCCAAACCTTTCGCACCGTATAATCCTCTAACGGAAGATCTTTTAAAACTTTAATAAACTAACAGTGAATTTCTTATGCACAAATTAAAATGGCTAACATCTTAAATTCCCAAATGGGCAGCTAGTCAGAGGATTTGTGGGTTGCCAGGTTACGAGCCTGTGAGGATCCTCCGAAAACATTCATATCTATAAAAATATGGCGAATATTCATATAAAACAGCTGTCCGGATCTTACAACCCTTGATTTTCTCCCTCTTAGTACGTCAATGAACTTGTTTGTGAGGATTGCGTATATCTTCAATGCGTACCAACTACAGGATGTGCATTGTACTTTTTCATATACCTCTTCAATCCCGCAATGGAGTATTTGGGCACTTTGCCCACGATGGAAAACTCCAATTTGCCAGTTGTGGCAAGTCTCCCGACAGTGGAACCGGAGCAGCCAAGGATCTTGGCAGCTTCAACGCCAGTCAGCCAGGTTTTCTCTTCTTCCTCTCTCAACCTACGAAGTTCGTTATACTCGTCTGCCTGTTGAGGTGTGAGTATCATACCGCGTTGGTCAAGCTTTTCAAACAGTGCCTGAGCAATCTGATGAATCTGTATGTCACTAAGTTCTATTGACATAGTATAAAGAGTAATAATTATTGCAAACGTGTAACTCGAGTACGGTCACGTAACCCCTTTTCAGAAACGGCAAGCACAACACCTTCCTTCTTCAGAATATCGGATGCATTCCTGATGCTTTTGGTCTTGTATTCCAACATCGGAATGTAGATCACCTGCCCAACCTCCAACTTCTTTAATTGTTCTAGCAATGTTGCCGGCTTAGTTATTTCTGTCATTTTTTTATTTACATTTGTAGATTTTATAAATAGGTACACTTTATATGTACCCTTAAAATGTACCACAAAACTGATAATATTATTTTACATTACCAAATAATATTGATAATATTTATTTACATTGAAATATAAACAACTGATAATCTGTGAAATAATTTTAAATATTTATTGACATGAAGACAATAAACGAAAGAGTATTAGAGATTGTATCCTACACCGGATTATCAAATAGAGCATTCTGTAGGACCTGCAATATCTCTAGCGCGACATTAACAGCAAGCAGGGAAATACCCAGCGGAAGTACTATTGTTAATATACTTCAAGCTTTCCCCGAGATATCTCCTGACTGGCTTCTTCTCGGCCAGGGCGAAATGCTGCGCAGTAACGATTCCACCGAGAAAACACCGGATGTTGAGGTTGAGGAAACAGTATGCGAAGTACCTCAAAAAAGGTACACCGACAACATGAGTGTCCAGGAACGTCTTGAGATATATATCCGCTCAAAAGGTTTGGGAAACTACCAGTTTGAAATGAAAGTAGGTTTATCTCAAGGATACATTAAGAGAGTAAGAAACTGCCTACATCCGGAGAAAATAAAGAGGATTGCGAATGCATTCCCAGATCTTAATATAGAATGGATGATTATAGGCCGTGGGGAAATGATTGTAAATACACCAAACAAGCTGTACAAAAACGAAATACAAAAACTATTGAGAGAGCAGAACAATCTCCAGCAAGATATGATAAACAGGCTTAAAATGGAGCTCAGCGAAGCTAAAGCCGAGAGGATTGCTCTTGATAAAGAGGTTAAGCGCCTAACAAAGAACTTACAGGACTTAGCGGCCATGTACAGCCAGCAAATATCATCAACACTAGAAAGTATCCGAGAAAAACTTACCGCTTAACCGGCACAGAGACTGATAAAGACAAACTCATTCAGCAACTGATGAAAGTAATTGCCCTGCTGCACAAACAAAATATGGACCTAAAACGAAGATTATGAAAGTTGTTTTTTTACATATTACGGCTTTTGTACTATTTATCATGCTTTGGAATAATGCGGTTTTTGCATACACTCATGATGAAAAAAGAATAATGAATAAGATTAGGCTTGAAGATGGTACAATCAAACATATCAGCCAGGAAATCTTATTGAACAATCTGGATGCCTACGCCAGAGAACGCGGCAGAGACCGTATATATGTTACAAACCCCGAGGGGAAGTGTGGTACTGTAGAATTAAGGGAACTTAAAGATGTGCTGGATGCCGGTTACCAACTTGTGGATGATACCGAAGGATACAATAACCGTCCCGATATCATTGAGAAAAGAATAATCTACAATCGCATAATCGAGCCGGACGGCAGTATCAAGCATATAAATCAGCAAGATGTATTGGATAATATTGACGCTATCCATGATGCGAAAATTAGAGATAGAATTGCAGTAATATTCCCAGATGGTGACACAGGTACTATTGAAGCGTGGGAGTTAAAAAACGCCCTTAAAGAAGGTTACCAACTTGTGGATGATACCGAAGGATACAACAACCGTCCCGATATCATTGAGAAAAGGAAAACAGAACAACCAGCAACTCCACAGGTTACCGCTCTATCCAACTTAACTAATATTGTTAAAAACTTAAAAGACTCTAAGATTTATATACATTTAACTAAAATATTCACGATGAATAATTTAATTATACCTCTATGTTTACTGTTCGCTATAGTATTGATTATTTTTCTATCAAACAAAGAGAATCAAAAATTTTTCATCATCAACGATAATACTTGGAGATGGGTTAAAATAATTATAGCACTTACTGCTCTGTATATTGCCTATTTATTCGCCTTAAACGGAAGATACACAAGTAAGCATGATTATATCCACAACTCCGAACTTGAGTTTAGAGACAAGTGGAACATTCAATAATTAAAACATGGAAAAAGAAAATATACTAGATTTCCTTGTTGAATACAAACACAGATGGAAAGAAGCGTCGTCAGAAATAATAAACCTTATTTACAAGCACGGCCAGTACGAAGAGTTTATCAATTCCTTCACAGCAGAATGTTCCCAACTCTCTGAGGAGATTATCGGGAAGATAGTTAAACGTGCTATTACACGTTTCAAGAAGAATATGTTTCATGCTGTATCCTGGGATGATTGTCCTGAGTCCTTCAATGCCTTTGATCATTATTGCGCCAGGTGGTATAAGGAGGAACTATATAATGCTGAACACATCCAGGACTGCATTGAAAATTTTCTGGAGCTAGAGTATGATGCGCTGCCAAAGGCAGAACAGATGGTTCTGGACTATGCCTTCCATACTGACGATTATCAGACAGACTGGAACAATGTACTAAATCAATTGTATGACGCCTTTATGGTTGAGGTAAACAATCATTGCCAAACAAAGAAAATACAAGCATTCCTGGAGAATATTTAAAACCGGGCTAACAATGGTTGGAACCACGTTTTATATAATTTTTCACATTTTTTGTATATAATTTTTCGCAAATATTGTATAAAATATGTACCTTTAAAGTGTACCTATTGAAAAGGATTTTATATCTTTGTGTAACTGAACAATTAAATCTTATTAACTAAATTTGAATGATGTTGTTTTTAACTTTAAACAACATCTTTTGTACTATGGAAGAATATCGAAAACATATTCAATACTTGGCTAAAAATCATATTGGAAGAACATTTATAAATTCCGATGAAGAGCATGCCGCAATCGTTTTGAATAGTATTTTTAAAACAGCTACAACTACTGTGAGAATTTTTGCGGGGAATCTATGTCATCATGTAGGCACTACACCTGGTTATATTGAATCTTTAAGTGATTTTATAGATAGAGGTGGAGAAGTTCGTATGCTTCTAAACAATTGTAATGATGAAGATTTAAGATGTTCAAATCTATTTAAAAGATTAGCGTACTACAAATCTATTGATAAACCTGTGTTTATAAAAAAAACATCTAAAAAAGTATATTTAACAAAAGATCCAGATCGAAAAGAGGTTCATTTTACTGTTGGAGATCAATCATCCTTTAGGCTTGAGACAGATATTACCAAAAGATCTGCTATAGGGGATTTTAACAATGCAATAGCTGAGAAATATGCAAGTTTTTTTGATAGAATCTTCACAGATCCAGAGAGTGTTGAAATTGACATAGTAAATTTAGTAGCAAATGGAAATTAGTAATTTTTCATCTCTCATTGAATTGTCGGCAACGCTCAATATCGCCTTTGTCGCTGTTGAATATGTGAAATCATATACCGATTTGGTGTGCAATAATATTTTCAAGATAAATTCTCATATTGAACAGAAGTTTGAACAAAGTAAGAACAATATTGTTGATATAAAGACTATTGAAAATCTTAATCCTATTGATGTTAATGGGAAAAGTACGCTTTTTAAAATTGAAGAAATAAAACGCGGGCGAGAGACGTATCTTGCGGATGTAGATAAAGAACAGAAAAAGATATCTGCCGGCGTTACAGATATATGTGCGACTAAGAGTATGTCATCATTGAGCCTAACAGCATTCTTTTTTAGCCTTTTAGCTCTAGTTCTTTCCGCATTTCAAGTTCAATACGCTGAAACCGTCAGACTTATATGGTCTATATATACAGTTGGTATAATTTTATATATGGCTATTGGTTGGTTTTTAGGAGAGAAGCATAAATTTAAGTGGTTAGATTACACACAATTAAGACATGCAATTATATATTCAGGTTTTCTATTTGTGCTAAGTTGTATTATAGCTTGTTGCATATCTGATTCTTATTGTATAAGATTGCATTATTCTTATAACGATTGGAATTGTATTCTGATAGCAAGTATTATAGTGATGTACTTTAATTTTATCGTTTTTATCATTAAAATATGGTCTAGAGGAAGAAAAATAATCACTACAATTGATATTAAATGCAATGAATTTAATAAACGGAGTGTAAAGATTCGAGAGAATATAGATGACTTATTAAGAGTGAAGAAACTTAGTGATGAATTAGATTTGGGATTCACAGAGGATAATAAACCAGTATAAAAGTTGAGGGAAGAAAATCTTCCCTCTCTTTATTTCCCCTTAAAGAATGGATTTTCGGCCATATCTCTGGCGTTTTGCTCGTTTGTTATCTTGATATAGTTGAGGAACACCCTTTCTGTGGTGTGGCCTGTAATCTTCATTATTGAGATTGTCGGCATTCCGGACAGATACATATTGGTTGCTCCAGATCTGCGGGCAGTATGTGATGTAACCAGCTCCCACTTCCTGTAATATACAACCTTCTTATCCTCCATTACGACAGGAACCTTCTCATTTATCCCAGCCTGCTGGCATACACTTTTGATGTACCGGTTGAGCAGTGTCTGAGAAATCTTTGGAGCGCCGTTATACTTTGCAATAATCTCCCTTACTCTTGGATGAATAGGAATAACTACAACAGTTCCTGTTTTCTGTTGTCTTTTCTTTATGAATTCGCCATGGATATCCCAAATTGTGAGACGGGAATAATCGCTGAATCTCATAGCCGTATAGCACCCAAGCAGAAACAGATCCCTGGCCATAGCCTGTGTACCTATAAGCGGTAGCTGATATATGCGGTCCAGCTCTTCCAATGTGAGGTAAATATTTTCTACATCTTCTTTGGGCTTAACAAATGTCTTAAACTTCTCGTTGGTATGATATCCACGCTTAAGAGCTTCGTTCATCATAGCCTTAAGATTCTTGATTATCTGGCCCTGCATGTTGGGCTTATACCCTTTCTTTTGTTTCATCCAGGTAAGCAGCTCTATGTACAAGTTATAGTCTATATCGTCGTACGTAAGTTTGGCACCTGCTGCAAACTCAGCAAAAACCCTGTATGCGTATGTTGTGAATCTTGTAGCATTATGAGTACCGAAAGAGTTTTCTGCCCAATATTTGAAAAACTCCATGGCGTCGCCACTCTTTTGTTTCATTAGAGATTGCGATTTTGGTTTATCCTGGAGCATTGACTGAACGAACAGCAAGTCTCTTTCTTCAAATTCTGCCCTTTTTATTACATTCCTGACCTTTTCTTCTACCTGACGGACCTCTGCCATCTTTCTTTTGTAATCATCGTCAGATTTAAGTATTTTCTTTGCGTCGTTGTCCCAATCTTTGGGAGCGATGGAAACGCCAGTGGTAACTGTTATTCGTTTCCCCTTGTCTCTGATAGCTATCATAACAGGAGAAATGGCCTTACCAGGATAGGCAAGATAGAAAGTGTATGTCATATTTTCAGGTTTTGGTTTGTGAGTTATTGACGTCAAAGGTAGTCAATACCTCAAAAATATTGACGTATTTATAGAATTTTTGAAAGAATTGTGAAATTTTTGAAAGAATTAGATTTGCCGCAATGCTGTCGGTAGGGGTTTGTAATAAAGAAAGCGGCATATATTGCCGCTTTCCTTGTAGCCCCAACAGGACTCGAACCTGTATTTAAAGTTTAGGAAACTTTCGTTCTATCCCTTGAACTATAGGGCCATAACCATCGGGAAGCAATGCCTCCCGTTAGAGGTCTGCAAATATAATAATTTTTTTAATACGCCCAACGGTAGAGGATAGAGCCCCAAGTAAATCCGGCTCCAAACGCCGAGAAAATAAGAGTATCCCCTTTCTTGAACTTATCTTTAAAATCCCACAATGCCAAAGGAATTGAAGTTCCTGCGGTATTGCCGAATTTCTCAATATCTATCAAAATCTTATCAGTAGAAAGTCCCATTCTTCTACCAGTAGCATCAATAATACGCAAATTGGCCTGGTGAGGAATCAGATATGCTATATCATCAGCCTTAAGATTGTGTTTTTCCATCATCTCCACAGAAACATCTGCCATTCTGGAAACAGCATACTTGAACACCTGCTGTCCCTCCTGATGGATATAATGCTGTCTTTTCTCTACAGTATCATGAGTTGGAGGGTATAGCGATCCACCTGCAGTCTGGTACAAATAGTGACGGCCAACGCCATCCACATGCATAATTGCATCTTGCAAACCAAGAGCAGGATCATCAGACGGCTCAATAAGCATTGCCACAGCAGCATCTCCAAACAACGGACAAGTTGCCCTATCCTGATAATCGGTCATACCGCTCATACGCTCACCACATACAAGCACAGCTTTTTTATATCTTCCGCTCTCAATAAAATTGGAAACTGTATAGAAACTGAATAGAAAACCGCAACATCCTGCGTTAATATCGTATCCCCAAGCATTGAGAATACCACACTTGTCGCTGATAATGTTTGCAGTAGCAGGGAAAAGCATATCAGGGCTCACAGTAGCACAAATAAGGAGATCAATCTCCTCCGGCTTTGTACCTGTACTCTCAAGAAGTTTCTTCACAGCCTGCTCCCCCATAAAAGAGGTACCCAAACCATCCTCCTTAAGAATTCGTCTTTCCTTAATTCCAACACGGCTCATGATCCACTCATCTGAAGTGTCTACCAATGTAGCCAACTCGTCGTTTGTTAAAATATAGTCTGGCAGATAAGCCTCAATACCAGTAATAATTGCTTTTTTATCTGTCATTGTAGTAGTAGTTTTTGTATCACTGGCCCTTTTGTGCCATCATAGCCCTCTTGTATTTCTCAATCAAGCCATGCCTTACCACCTGCTCGCCCTGAAGAATCATATTCTTTATAGCCAGCGGAGTAGACACTCCATGTCCAATAATAACAGGTGCGGTAACTCCCAAAACAGGAACACCGCCGTAGGTTTCGTAATTGAATCTGTTAAAGAAAGGATGTTTTACGCCCAACTTGGCTACAAGCTCATACATGCCCTCCGCCTGTTTAAGACAGATATTTCCCACAAACCCGTCTGTAACAAGGACATCTGCAATTCCCCCACTAAAAAGGAGATTAGCTTCCATATTCCCGACAAAATTGAAGTCTGTAGTATCACTCATAATCTTGTATGCCTCCTGGGCAACCACATTACCTTTCTCTGCCTCAGCACCAATATTTAGAAGAGCTACCTTTGGATTCCCAATTCCCATCATGGTTTTAGCGTAGATTGAACCCATAATACCAAACTGATACAACACATCTGCTCTGGTATCTGAGTTGAAGCCCACATCCAACAGAAGCATATTTCGTCCATCTGCCAAAGGAATCTGGGCAGGGATACAAGGTCTTATTATCCCCGGGATATTATTGAGAACGTGAACAGATCCGGCCAACATTGCACCGGTATTTCCAGCGCTTGCCAGAACATCTATCTCTCCTGATGCCAACAGATTGAATCCAACAACAAGGCTGGATTTCTTTTTTTTGAGGAAAGCCCTTACAGGGTGCTCTCCCATCTCTATAGTTTCTGGAGCATGAACAATAACAAAATTACCGGAGTCTATACCATAATGCTGGCAGACCTCGGTAATTTTCTTCTCATCTCCAATAAGAAAAATCTTTGTATCGGTACCGATATAGGAATAAGCTTCAATAGCCCCCAATATAACATTGTTGGGGGCGAAGTCTCCTCCCATTGCATCAATACCAATCCTTATCATAAGAGAACGGCGCTAATTAAGCGTTGTTCTTCTCAATGATAAGACGACCACGGTAGTAACCGCACTCCGGGCAAACGTGGTGATACATTACAGTTGCACCACAGTTTGAACAAGTAGCCAATGTAGGAACTACAGCTTTGTCGTGAGTTCTACGCTTGTTTCTGCGCTGTTTTGAAATTTTGTGCTTTGGATGTGCCATTTCTAAATATTTTTAATTTGTTATATTTCTATCTTTTCTTCCGGACGGTCGGAATTTCAGTTCTTTTTATCAAACAACCCTTTTAGTGCTCCAAATGGTGAATTCTCAGCCACATCATTGTTATCTTTAGCCCCCTCTGCATTCACACCTGCCAACTTGGCCATCATCTCCTGGTTGCACTCTCCATCTTCATGCACCTTCTGTAAAGGGAGATTCAAGCAAACATAGTCGTACAGAAACTGTGTCAAATCCAACTCACAATCTGAAGGATCCATAATAATGAATTCATCGCCATCATCATCTGAAAGGTCTTTGGCAAATTTTACTGCCATTGAACAACTGAAATCCATTGGAATCTCCACATCATCCAGGCATCTGTCGCACTCCACTGTAACATAACCTGTTATATCGGCCTCCACATTCATCCAGCCACTTCCTTTCTCCAACCACACTTCTGCATTCAAATCTGCATCAAATATCTGGGAATTCTCAAAATTCTTAAAAAAACTGCCATCTATCGGGAACTCATACTGATGTTTCCCAATTTGCAATCCTTTGATTTGAATTATAAAGTCCTTATTCTCAGACATCTCTATTCTTCTCCACTTTAGAGCGTGCAAAGATAGTATATTTTTTTGTTAAATCAAACTTACATTCCACTAAAGGGCGTTGTTCTTTCTCCTCTTGCGCTCGTTCTCATCCAAGTAGATTTTTCTAATCCTCATGGATTTTGGAGTTACCTCTACCAACTCATCCTCCTGTATGTACTCCAACATCTCCTCCAAGGAGAACTGCAATGGTGGAGGAAGAGTAGCCTTTTCATCTGTACCTGAAGCTCTTACGTTGGTAAGTTTTTTTGTTTTACAGATATTAATGTTTAGGTCATCAACCCTTGAGTGCTCACCCACTACCTGACCGGCATAAATCTCCTCTCCAGGGAAAATGATAAATTTACCTCTATCCTGCAATTTATCCATCGCATATGCAACCGCAGTACCTGTCTCAATTGCTACAAGCGAACCGTTATTTCTCTTCTCAATCTCACCCTTATAAGGCTCATATCCTTTAAATCTGTGAGCTACAACAGCCTCTCCTGCAGTAGCAGTAAGCAAGTTGCTCCTCAAACCTATGATACCTCTTGATGGAATGTCAAAATCCAAGTGTACACGATCCTCTCTGTGCTCCATATGAAGAAGCGCACCTTTTCTGCGGGTAGTAAGCTCAATAGCCGCACCTACTTTATCCTCTGGAAGATCTATGGTAAGGTGCTCAATAGGTTCGCATCTTACACCATTTATATTTTTGTCAATAACCTTAGGCTGACCTACCTGCAACTCAAATCCCTCTCTTCTCATTGTCTCAATGAGTACACTCAAATGGAGTACGCCACGGCCATAAACCACAAATGAATCTGCAGTAAGACCATCCTTAACCCTTAGGGCAAGGTTCTTCTCCAACTCTTTATCCAGACGATCTTTCAAGTGACGTGATGTTACAAACTTACCTTCACGTCCAAAGAATGGAGAATCGTTGATACAGAACAACATACTCATAGTAGGCTCATCAACCGAGATTGGTGGAAGCGCCTCAGGATTCTCGTAATCTGCAATGGTATCTCCAATCTCAAAACCCTCAATACCCACAACAGCACAAATATCACCACTGTGAACCTCATCAACCTTAATCTTGCCAAGACCGTCAAATACCATCAGCTCCTTAATTCTGCTCTTCTCAAAAGTACCATCCCTTTTACAAAGGGTAACAGGCTGGTTAGCCTTCAAAGTACCTCTTTTTATCCTCCCGACAGCAATTCTACCTACATACGGAGAATACTCCAATGAGGAGATAAGCATCTGAGGGGTACCCTCAAGCTGCTCAGGGGCAGGAATCTCATCTATAATTGTATCCAGCAGCTCTGTAATATCTGTGGTAGGTTTTTTCCAGTCCTTTGACATCCATCCCTGCTTGGCACTTCCATACAGGGTCTTGAAGTCCAACTGATCCTCAGTTGCATCAAGAGAAAACATCAGGTCAAAAACCTGCTCATTTACCTCGTCGGGACGACAATTCTGTTTATCTACCTTATTTACAACCACTACTGGTTTCTTTCCCATTTCAATAGCCTTCTGGAGCACAAACCTTGTCTGCGGCATTGTACCCTCAAAAGCATCAACAAGTAACAGAACTCCGTCTGCCATGTTGAGAACCCTCTCAACTTCACCGCCGAAGTCGGCATGGCCCGGGGTGTCGATGATGTTAATCTTGTAATCTTTATAAGGTACACTTACATTCTTTGCAAGAATAGTGATACCTCTCTCCCTTTCCAGATCATTATTATCCAGAATAAGCTCACCGTTCTTCTCGGCATTTCTTGTAATTTTTGCCTGAAGAATCATCTTGTCAACTATGGTTGTTTTACCATGGTCTACGTGAGCAATGATTGCTATATTTCTAATGTTTTGCATAATTCGGTGCAAAAGTAGAGAAAATCAATAAAAAGTTATTAACTTTTTTATCTCCTTTTTTGTCTTTTTTTAAGATTATAATATTTTTGCACCAGAAAAAATAGGATTAAAATTCTAATTATACGTATATGAAACAGGACATGATTGTTATTTTGGACTTGGGCAGCCACGAGAACACTGTGGTAGCCAGAGCCGTACGTGCATTGGGAGTTTATAGTGAGATTTACCCTCACGACATCACTGCACAGGAGTTGAAAGCACTACCTAACGTTAAAGGTATCATTATTAATGGTGGACCTAACAATGTTATTGACGGAGTAGAAATTGATGTCCTGCCAGAGATATACGAAGCCGGCTTCCCTGTAATGGCTGCTGGTCATGACAAAGCAAAATGTGAGGTTAAACTTGAGCAGTTTGGCAGTGATGCAGAGGCTGTTAAAGCAGCTGTTGAGTCATTCGTTCTTGACACATGCAAAGCTGAGAAAAACTGGAACATGACAAACTTTGTAAACGACCAGGTTGAGCTTATCCGCAAACAGGTAGGAAACAGAAAAGTTCTACTTGCTCTTTCAGGTGGTGTAGACAGCTCTGTTGTTGCAGCATTGTTGCTTAAAGCAATTGGCGAGAACCTTGTTTGCGTTCACGTAAACCATGGTCTAATGAGAAAAGGTGAGTCTGAGAACGTTGTAGAGGTATTCAGAAACCAACTTTGCGCTAATCTTGTTTACGTAGATGCAACCGACAGATTCCTTGACAAACTTGCTGGTGTTGCAGATCCTGAGCAGAAACGCAAAATCATTGGCGGTGAGTTTATCAGAGTATTTGAGGAAGAGGCACGCAAATTGGACGGAATTGACTTCCTTGGTCAGGGAACAATTTATCCAGATATAGTAGAGAGCGGTACAAAAACTGCAAAAATGGTAAAATCACACCACAACGTAGGTGGTCTTCCTGAAGATATGGAGTTTGAGCTTGTAGAGCCAATCAAACAATTGTTCAAAGACGAGGTTCGCGCGTGTGGTCTTGAGCTTGGTCTTCCATACGAGATGGTATACCGTCAGCCATTCCCAGGCCCAGGTTTGGGTGTAAGATGCTTGGGCGCTATCACAAGAGACCGTCTTGAGGCACTAAGAGAGTCTGATGCTATCCTAAGAGAGGAGTTCGCAAAATGCGGCCTTGACAAAAAAGTATGGCAGTACTTTACTGTAGTTCCAGATTTCAAATCTGTAGGTGTTAGAGATAACGCACGTTCATACGACTGGCCTGTAATCATCCGCGCCGTTAACACTGTTGACGCAATGACTGCTACAATCGAGCAGATTGACTGGCCAATTCTAATGAAGATTACTGACAGAATCCTTGCAGAGGTTAAAACTGTTAACCGCGTGTGCTACGATATGTCTCCAAAACCAAGTGCAACTATTGAGTGGGAGTAGGAATTATTTCATAGGATACAGAACAAAGAGTGGCCCTGGTGGTCACTCTTTTTCATTTTACAGACATTCTCAATCTAACCTGGAAAATTCACCAATACGCACAAAAAACACCCCTCTTTCCTGCCCGGAACCACCAGAAACCCTAACTCGAGCACAAAACACCCCTATTTCCTGCGCGGAACCATCAGAAACACTGCCTCGAGCAGAAAACACTCCTCTTTCCTGCGCGGACCCCACAGAAACACTAACTCGAGCCGAAAACGCCCCTATTTCCTGCCCGGACCCCACAGAAACCCTAACTCGAGCTGAAAACACCCCTCTTTCCTGCGCGGAACCCACAGAAACCCTAACTCGAGCTGAAAATGCCCCTATTTCCTGCGCGGAACCCCCAGAAACCCTAACTCGAGCTGAAAAC
>JAZLBB010000075.1:0-10929 GCA_045613465.1 Candidatus Egerieisoma sp. | reverse complement strand
TGAAACAGGAACGGTGATGTTACTTGTTTTAAGTGTATGGATAGGGATGTTCACATCAACGTTTCCTGTGTACAAGGAAACGGGAAAAGCGCCAAATTGCCCCAAAGTTGCACTCTCCGGGGTCATGATTGGAATGTATTTGGTATTGTCGTTGGCCCTGCATATGAGCGAGACCATCATTAAGAGCAGTAGTAGTGTGTATTTTTTCATAATAATGAGTTTTTTAATGTTGGTGTGTGGGTTGAAAGCAGATGGAGGGGCGCCTTCCTCCACTGCTTGTTGGCTACCGGCAGATGTTATTTCTGCTGTTTGTCATTCTCTGCGGTTTCACCTGATATCAGATGCCCCAGAATAAAATGGATCAGTGAGCTTATAAAGCGCAAGATCTTCTTGAGTTTTTCTTTTGCTACAGACATGTTTTACACCTCCTTTATAGTTTATCCACTGCAAAACTCCTTAAAAATGAAATGCTGACTATATACTGAATGCTTCGGAAGTGTGAAGCATTTGAAGAGGTATAATAGGGACCGGTTTTTTAAACAAAAAAAATACATGCTGAGAAGTGTCAGCATGTATTTTAATAACATATATAATCTTGTTATTATTTATTGTGCATTGTAGTGTCTCTTGTATTTATTCCAATTATGATTGAGAGTCTTTTCACTTGCCACTGGTTCAAATACACCTCGTATAAAGGTCGTAAAAGCATTGGCTTTAGCCTTTTGCTTATTTTTACAAAGACTAAAGAAAAATCCATATAGTAATTCTGTCTTATTTTTAGGCACATTAATCTTACTGTTTACATCCAAGTTCCCGGTATTGAGATATTTTTCCAAAACATCCGTTATAGCTACCTTATGCCTCTTATCAAGAATATCTTTATCAAACAAATCTCTTATTTTCCCCATAATGTATTCTTGTTCGTGCTTTTCAAAGATATATACATGACTATTTGTTATTGGTTTTTGTGGAGCTTCTATTCTTAGAATTGTTTTGATTTCTATCTCTTCCGCCTCATGCCTTTGTTGTAATAATGTATCCTTCAACTTTTTCAAATAATCTATATTCCAAGCATTTGTATCAAATATAGATGAAAACAGTTCTACTATATCTACTTCTCTTCCTGAAACATTCCTTAATTTATATCCGATAATAATACACAGGGACCTCAACAAATGAATATGGATAAACTGATCCTGTTCATCCAAGGCACTATATACCTTCAATTTATTATCAAAATACCGATAATTATAGTCAATATCGCACGTAGGATTTTTTATGGTGTCTTCTTGCTTTGTATTGTTACAATTAGACACCTTGTGCTTAAAAAAGCACTCTCTCCATTCTATAAATCTTTTTATCTTGTTTGCATGTTGTTTTATTTCATATTTCTCTTTTACAGTACCTTCCCACTCTGAATAAATAAAATCATTATCCAATAATTTATCCCAAAAGGAGATATTGGAAATGGTGATATCCTCGTAAAGCAACAAAATATCCGATAGTATAATGAAATAATGGTAATATAAATCTGACATGAATTGTGAATCTTTACAAATTTCTTCATCCAATTTGGAAATACCATATTCCATTTCTTTAATTAGTATTTCTATAGCCTCCCCTCTATTGCTGCTAAAATGCAAATAACACCTTATACTCAACTTTTCAAACATCAAGAGAGTATCTACAAAATCATCTTCTTTATTTTTGGCAATAAAAGGAAAATATCCCATTCGGCTCTTTTCAAGAAACTCCAGATATTTACTTTCTGATATTTCTGAAAAAATATTATAAGATTCTAATTTAAGATTCAGCTTTCCCTCAAAAAACTCTTTAACATTAACCCAATCATTCAGAAGCCTCCTTGCATAACGCATCTTGCCCCTATGGGGCATTGCGTCTTTTTCGCTGCGTTCATGGCGAGCACAAGCAATGAGACGCCTTTTAAGGCAATCTGACACTGGTAATAACATATGTTTACTCGCTTTTTTTGAGGTTGCATTTTTGCGTTAATTAATATTTCACTCATTCGTCACACCTGATATCACAATCTCAAAACCTCTTAAGACGGGGACTGAAAAGGATCGTCTGATCTTGCTACAAATATAGTGAGAAAAGAGTGGATATAAAAATAAAATCATAAAATATTTACAACTGTATACCGCTGATTTTATGCATATTAAGAATCTATAAATTAACTTTTGCCATTTCAAAATATATACATACCTTTGCAACCCCAAATTTAAGAATTGCCCCCATAGCAGTTGAATCTACAATAGTCTGATTAAACGTTTCTTATACCATTTTCACCATCATTTTTCCCGTATAATTCATCCTCCCCCATTTTATATACCTTATATAAAAAAAGGAAAACAGAAAGAATTTATTAACTTTGTCGTTTATTCACACCGAAAATAATAAGAGAAATATATATGGAAAAGATTATTCTTACAGGAGACCGTCCAACCGGCAAATTGCATTTGGGCCACTATGTAGGTTCACTAAGGAGAAGGGTGGAGCTGCAGAACAGCGGAGAGTTTGACAAAATCTTCATTATGATTGCAGATGCTCAAGCCCTTACAGACAATGCAGACAACCCTGAGAAGGTTCGCCAGAATATCATTGAGGTGGCATTGGACTACCTTTCAGCAGGCTTGGATCCAGAGAAATGTACAATTTTTATCCAGTCGCAGGTTCCTGAACTTTGCGAGCTTGCATTCTACTACATGAACCTTGTAACCGTTCAGCGTCTTCAGCGCAACCCTACCGTAAAGCAGGAGATCCAGTTGAGAGGCTTCTCAGACGACGAGGAGAATGCAAACAAGAAAGGTACCCCTGTAGGATTCTTCACATACCCTATCAGCCAGGCATCGGACATCACTGCATTCAAGGCAACTGTAGTTCCGGTAGGAATTGACCAGGCCCCTATGATAGAGCAGACCCGCGAGATTGTACACAAGTTCAACTCAGTTTACGGAGAGACCCTTGTACTTCCTGAGATGATGCTTCCTGAGAACTCTGTATGTATGCGTCTTCCAGGTACAGACGGCAAGGCAAAGATGAGCAAGTCACTTGGCAACTGCATCTACCTTTCAGACTCTTCAAAAGAGATAAAGAAGAAAGTGAACAGCATGTACACAGACCCTGAGCACGTTCAGATCACAGACCCAGGCCACGTGGAGGGCAACGTAGTATTCACTTACCTTGATGCATTCAGCACCCCTGAGCATTTTGCAAAATTCCTTCCGGAGTACGCAAACTTGGATGAGATGAAAGACCACTACCGTCGCGGAGGCCTTGGCGACGGCACCTGCAAGAAATTCCTTTTCAACATTATGGAGGAGTTCCTTGCCCCAATCCGCGAGAGAAGAAAAATGTATGAGCAGAACATCCCTCAGGTATACGATATCCTTCGCAAAGGTTCCGAGGAGGCACGCGCAAAAGCTGCGGCAACCCTTGAGGAGGTTAAGGCTGCCATGAAGATAAACTATTTTGAAGACCAGGAGCTGATTAAAGCACAGGCAGAGGCTTACAGAACAAAATAATTGGGATGATTGAACACGCAACAGTAGAAAGAATCCTTGACACCGCCAGAATTGAGGAGGTGGTAAGTGACTTTGTCTCCCTTAAACGCAGGGGGGCAAACTACATTGCGTGCTGTCCGTTCCATCATGAAAAAACACCAAGTTTCTCAGTATCTCCAAGCAAGGGAATCTACAAATGCTTTGGCTGTGGTAAAGCCGGCAGTGTAGTAAGTTTTGTAATGGAGCATGAGCAAATGAGCTATGTAGAAGCTCTAAAATATCTTGGTAACAAATACGGCATTGAGGTAAAGGAGAAAGAGGAGAGCGAGGAGGCTGTACAGCAGAGATTGCATCATGAGTCATTGCTCATAGTAAATGACTTTGCCCAAAAATTCTATACAGAGCAACTGCACTCTACAGACGAAGGTGTTGCAATTGGCCTTAGCTATTTTAAAGAGCGTGGCTTTACGGATGAAACCATAAAGAAATTCCTTCTGGGTTATGCCCCCAACAAAAAGAGGGAATTTACCCATAACGCCCAAAGAAAAGGATATAAGAAAGAACATATGGTGGAGGTTGGCCTCACCATTGAACGTGAGAATGGAGAGCTTGTAGACCGTTTCTATGAGAGAGTTATGTTCCCTATCCGTAGCATAAGCGGAAAAGTAATTGCCTTTGGAGGACGCAAATTAAGGGGAGACAAGGAGGTTGCAAAATACATCAACTCTCCAGAGAGTGAAGTTTATGTAAAAAATAAAGTACTCTATGGTATATATGAGGCCAAACAAGCTATAGCCAAAGAGCAGAAATGTTACCTTGTAGAGGGTTACACAGATGTCATCTCTTTCCACCAGGCTGGAGTAGAAAACGTTGTAGCCAGTAGCGGAACATCTCTAACCACAGGCCAGATACAGCTTATAAAGAGGTTTACCAACAACGTAACAGTTCTGTACGATGGAGACTGGGCCGGCATAAAGGCCTCCCTCAGAGGAATTGATATGCTATTGGAAGAGGGTCTTGAAATAAAAGTTGCCCTTTTTCCCGACGGAGAAGACCCCGATTCATTTGCCCGTAAACACACCAAAGAAGAACTGCTGGAATTCTTATCAACCAATGAAGAGGACTTTATCAGTTTCAAACAGAGAATTCTCTCTCAGGAACTTAGCAAAGATCCTTTGCAAAGGGCAAAACTCATTGGCGAGGTGGTTAACAGCATAGCTGTTATCCCCGATGCCATTGTCAGAAGTGTATATATTGAGCAGACAGCTACAAAACTCAATATAAAAGAGGAGCTGCTACAACAGGAGGTTGCCAAACAACGCCACAAAAAGCAGAGCGACTCATTCTATCAGCAGAAAAGGGAACAGGAAAGACTTGAGAGACTGCAAGGAGTACAACAGGCAGACTACTCTGCCATTGCAGTCCAAAGCAACAATGGCAAAAACAATATACCTGGTTTTGTAGTAAATACTTATTGCAGCGAAGCTGAAAAAGAGATCCTGTACTATCTGCTGAAATTTGGATATCTGCCAATACACATAGATCCCGATTTTGCTTATGGTGCGGAGGATGAGGATCAGAGTGTGGCGCAATATATCCTGTCGCAGCTGCAGAATGACGAGCTGGAACTGCAGAACCTGCAGTACAAAGAGATATTTGATGAATATTTCAAACTAAAAGAACACGAAAGCGAGAAGGTCCTACGATATTTTATGAACCATCCCAATAGAGAGGTATCAAACATTGTCGCAGATCTTTTCATACAACCATATACAATAACCATACAACAGTTCAGCAAATCTCTTATTCCCGAGAGAAATGTACTGGGAAGGGTGGTACCTAAATCAATCCTCATCTATAAGGCAAAAGTGACTGCTCAGGCAGCCATGAATCTTACAGAGGAGTTGGGAAAGGCCCAGAAAGAGAAAAATATTGAACTGCAGAATGAACTGATGGCACAACTCTCTACCCTTATGCAGGTAAGGAACTTCTTCTCAAAGGAGTTGAACAGAATAATCCTGTAGAGGCTGATAGAGAATACTGTCGGGATGAAAATAGAAATGATTTAAAATTAAATACAAGATGGGAAAAGAATTTAAAAGACATCTGATTACATCTGCACTTCCGTACGCAAACGGTCCTGTGCACATTGGGCATCTTGCAGGAGTATATGTTCCTGCAGACATCTATGCCAGATTTTTGAGATTGAAAGGTGAAGAGGTTCTCTTTATTGGCGGTTCTGACGAGCATGGAGTTCCAATTACCATTAAGGCTAAAAAAGAGGGTTGCACACCTCAAGATGTTGTAGACAAATATCACAATATAATTAAAGATTCGTTCAAAGGATTGGGTATCAGCTTTGACGTGTATTCTCGCACCAGCTCCCCTACCCACCACAAAACTGCAGCTGCTTTCTTCAAAAAACTTTATGATGATGGCAAGTTTGTAGAGAAAGAGAGCGAGCAGTATTTTGATACTGAAACAAATACATTCCTAGCAGACAGATACATCACCGGCACATGCCCTAAATGCGGTGCAGAGGGTGCTTATGGTGACCAGTGCGAGAAATGTGGAAGTACACTTAGCCCAGAAGAGCTTATCAACCCAAAATCTTCTATCAGTGGAGGTGAGCTTGTAAAGAAACCTACCAAACACTGGTACTTGCCTTTAGACCAGTATGAGGGATGGCTTAAAGAGTGGATTCTTGAGGGACATAAAGAGTGGAAAACCAATGTTTACGGCCAGTGCAAAAGCTGGATTGACGGAGGACTTCAGCCAAGAGCGGTAAGCCGCGATTTGGATTGGGGTGTACCTGTACCTGTTGAGGGTGCAGAGGGTAAAGTGCTTTACGTTTGGTTTGATGCCCCTATCGGATATATATCAAACACCATTGAGCTTCTTCCAAACGAATGGGAGAAATGGTGGAAGAGTGAGGATACAAAAATGGTACACTTCATTGGTAAAGACAACATTGTATTCCACTGTATAGTATTTCCTTCTATGCTTAAGGCTCACGGCGACGGCTTCATCCTTCCCGAGAACGTTCCTGCAAACGAGTTCCTTAACCTTGAGGGTGACAAGATCTCTACTTCACGCAACTGGGCAGTTTGGTTGCACGAGTACCTTGTAGACTTCCCTGGCAAACAGGATGTATTGAGATATGTACTTTGTGCAAATGCGCCTGAGACCAAGGACAACGACTTTACTTGGAAAGATTTCCAGACACGCAATAACAGCGAGCTTGTAGCCATCTATGGTAACTTTGTAAACCGTGCCATTGTACTTACCCACAAATACTTTGAGGGCAAAGTTCCAGCAGTTGGCACCCTTACAGATGTAGACAAGGAGGTTCTTGCAGAGATTCCTCAAATTAAGGCTTCATTGGAGCACAACTTGAGCACATACAAGTTCCGCGAGGCGTTAAAGGATGCAATGAACCTTGCTCGCCTTGGAAACAAATACCTTACCGAAACTGAACCATGGAAATTGGCTAAAACAGATATGGATAGGGTTGCTACAATCCTTAATATCTCATTGCAGCTTTGTGCAAACCTTGCAATTGCATTTGAGCCATTCTTGCCTTTCTCATCTGAGAAGCTTGTAAAAATGCTTAATCTGGAGAAGATATCATGGAGCGAATTTGGTGGTGAGATTTTGGCTGCAGGCCATCAGTTGAATCCAGCAGAACTATTGTTTGCTAAGATTGAGGATGCAGAGATTCAGGCTCAGGTTGATAAACTTAACGCTACCAAAGCTGCTAACGAGGCTGCAGCAGCTGAGGCTGCCGGCACTCCTGCCCCACTTCCACAAAAAGAGGAGTGTACATTTGATGATTTCATGAAGATGGATATCAGAACTGCAACTGTACTTGAAGCTGTAAAAGTCCCTAAGACAGACAAACTCCTACAGCTTACAATAGACACCGGTATTGATACCAGAACTATTGTTTCAGGTATCGCAGAACACTACACTCCAGAGGAAATGGTTGGCAAACAAATCTGTATCCTTGCAAACCTTGCTCCACGCAAGATTAAAGGTATTGAGAGCCGCGGTATGATTCTAATGGCTAAAGATGAGAGTGGCAAAATGCGTTTTGTTACCCCTGCAGAGGCTGTTGATAATGGAGCTTGCGTAGGATAATATTACAGCAATGGGTAGGCTGACACCAAAAAAGGCCAGCCTACCCACTTACTTTAAATGGGGTATATCCCACATATTACTCCAAATAATACTTCACTCCATTCATTTCAATATATGCGCGGGATTTAAATCCGGCAGCCATCATACCTTGGATAACTTTTTTCAAATTATTATAAAAAGCCTGCTCTTCTTTGCTTAGCTTTTCTCCATTTGCCATTTTCTTCTCTAAGTTTTTGAAACTCATCATATAAAAATCAATTCCTCCCCAATTATCACCGATAGCCATATATAATTGCATAGAGAATGTTGATTCACTTGAATCATTGTGATAAACATACCAATCCAGATTGTCCCCATCACCAAACTCTATACAATACTTGAAATCGGCAGGAGAAAACTTTTTGCATAACGAAGACGAAAAATGATATGTACACGTAAACGTATCATACTCTTTTGTAAAACTGACATATGAACGCATCTCCTTCTCAAGTCGTTCTTTTTTTTCTATCTCTACAGGATCATAGAGCTTCATAAGTTTGTAATCATCTGAATTTAATGATACCTTATTATATGCTTCATAGTCTCTCCTTATCAAGCAATCACCTGCATACACAAAAGAGATACGACTTCCAGTACTTGTAGTAACATATATTTCATCACCTTTGATTGTGTAGGTAAAAGGTGTATACTCTGTAGTATAAGAGTCATGGGTATCTGTATACCTCCATTTATAACATTCAACTCCATGAGTCTCATTTATGAAATATAGTGTCATATTGTCTTCAAGGAAATATTCATAATCAACTATCATACAATTCCATTTATATGATTGCAATTGTTCGCTGATTCTTTCTGTTTCTGAAGAACCTCCTTCATCTGTACATGATGCTATGAGCAGTAAACATGCAATTGAAAAAATCAAAAAACTACTTAACTTAGTTACCTTCATAATTACCATTTTTATCAATTAATAGTTTCTTGCTGAGAAAAATAAACCTATATGAAAATAATCTGCAAATTTATCATTCAAAGCTGATCTATATTCTGCAGTTATACCCCATGACCCAAAACACAGACTTGCACCTATATTCCAGTTAACATAGAAACGCTCTAAATTATCTAAATCCTTATATTTTGTCTTTACTACTTTTTCTCCTCGTGACTTATCCTCTCTTTTTCCGGAAATTATATAATTTATTCTTGGTCCAGTATATAAATCAATATACGAACTTTCGCTAAATGGCAGTGAAAGTCCTACCTGAAGCGGTATATTTAACTGGTATTCTGACCACGTTGTATAATTCCACACATCATACTTTATTTCATATATTCCAGCCATAAATCCCATACCACCTCGGGCAAAAACTTGATCAGAAATATATTGCCCAGAAAGTAGTTCAAATCCATAAAAAAAGTTAGAATCAAATCCCTTTTCATCCATTCTGGCATAATAAAAAGCCATCTGACCACTGGGGTTCCCTTTTAACATTCCTGATGTATTCTCATCATTCATCAATGCCTTCTCATAATCATACATTGCAAATGACTCCCCATCTATAGATTGTCCATGAGCATTAAAAATACTTCCCATTAACATAACAACAATAATAATTCTGCTTCTCATAGTTCTAAATAGTTTTAAATTTAGTTAGACAATTATTATATGCATATTAAAAAGAAAAGTGTGGAGTAGACGTTTATCTTGTTGGAGGCTCTGGAAAACCTTGCGTAAATAAACAATACCCCACACTTGCAGGTATATATCATGAAAATATATAGCAAAGCAAGTGAGAATGTCATTGCTTAATCCTTACGCTTTTGAAATTTTCCAGATTTCCAACAAAGGATAAAAGCGAAACACTTTCAATCAAATATGTAAACCAAACTTTGGCGTTACAAAGTTAGAAAATGTTTATAACATCAAAGGGTATTGAATTGCAAATTTCCATCAAATATCAAAAAAATACAATATTGACATAAACAAACTTTATATACAACTTGTAAATTATTGTAATATACACATGAAATATACAATAAAGAAAAGGTTATCATGAGTTTCCAGCATCTCACCAATTCTATTTTACAATATTTTACGCAGATATACTTTTGTTTTCCAAAACTTATTATTACTTTTGTGTAAAAGTTAGAGGATATGAGGGTTGTGTCACATAGGAAACTCAAGGAGTTTTATCAGCAGAAAGGGTATGAAGATTCTAAAGTTGCACTTCAAAGGTGGTACGATATTGTAGAGAGGGCACAATGGAAGAATTTTGGAGATATCAAGTATGATTTTCCAGCTGCAGATTATGTGGGCAACCAGCACTATGTATTCAACATAAGGAGAAACAAATACCGCTTAGTGGTTGTTGTGAAGTTTACAATGGGTTACGTGTTCATCCGTTTTATTGGAACTCATGAACAATATGACAAAATAGATTGTTCCACCATTTAATACCAACTGTTATGATTGAGATTACAGATATTCAATATGAGTACGCATTAGCCAGAATTGAGGAACTGTTGCCTATGGTGGATGATTCAACTCCCACAAATGATAAAAATGCAGTAGAGCTGTCCATTATGTCAGAGATTGTAATCGCATACGAGAAACTGCATTTTCAAATAGAAAAGCCAACTATATCGCAACTGATTGAACTGGCATTAGAGGAAGCCAATATGACACAAAAGCAATTGGCCAGTGAAATTGGAGTAAGTCCTTCGAGAATAAATGACTACATCAGCGGCAGGGCTGAGCCTACGCTGAAAGTTGCCAAATCCCTCTGTAAAATCTTGAGCATAAATCCGGCAGCCATGCTGGGAATGTAGTAAGTTGGCAGCAAGCCCGTTACTCCCAATAGTCGCAAACTACCCTGCTCTCCCTGCACTGTTTGCAAAAATTGCTTATCTCAACATGTGCAGGATGCACTTTATAGGCTGCAAGATCTTCCTCACTGCGGAATTTGCTGATGAGAACAGCATCGTAGCTCATGGCTGTATGCTTGAAGTCAATTCCCACTTCTGCCGAAACCAATTGTGGAACTACTCCTACAAGACCTTCCAAGCGATGTTTCATCTGTTTGAGGTTCTCTTCTTTGCTGGCGCCACAAGCAAAATCTTTAAAGCCCCACATTACTTGAACTTTTTCTGACATCATTATGTTGGGGACTGCCGTTGTATTATTGTATTGTGTTCAAGAATGACCTGAAAATCTTCATTCCAGCATCGTAGGACATAAACTGATCAGCATTGTCATTATTGATGGCTT
>JAZLBB010000074.1:0-37508 GCA_045613465.1 Candidatus Egerieisoma sp. | reverse complement strand
CAATGAACTTTTTATCTTCTCAAAACTATTCTGGGATAAACCCGTTTCCGTTTTGGGACCGCAAAGATACGAACTTTTTTTTATCATCCAAATTTATTTTTGAAAATTTTTGATTTTTCTCTAAATCCGGATTAGCAAACCTCTCAATACTCCACATCCGTCTCATTTGCGGGCTGCAAAGGTAGACATTATTTGATATTCTGCAAACTTTTTGAACCCTTTTCTATAAGAAAATATTTCACCACAAAACCAACACTCTTACCATCAATACATTGGGCGAGAAAATATTTTTACAGATAACTCATTAGGTTTTGTCGGGAAAAAGATTTATTAAAATTATACCTATTATATAATAAAAAATGCTATATTTGCAGCCGAAATGAAAACAAGAGGTCACATATCACATTTTCGATTCAGTCTTGGCGTCCGACGATGCTGTTAGTGCTGTGTGACTTATTCTATAACCATATTTTTGGTTTCACTACCCCGTTTTAAATTCTTCGGGAAGAAATTCCCTTTAATTGTCAGCCCGGGAGGGCATTTCACTTTAATTGTACAAATAATAATATGGAAGTTGACGTAATTGTTGCAGATGAATCCCATTTGGATTATGCAGAGAAGGTTTGTGAACTTATTTATATATCGGCTCAAGAGAGAGGTACAGGTATTGCTAAACGTACTCCTGAATATATAAAAGAGAAAATTAAGGACGGTAAGGCTGTTATTGCCATTGCAAAGGATGGAACCCTTGCCGGCTATTCATATATTGAAACATGGGGTCATACAAAATTTGTTGCTAATTCAGGTTTGATTGTAGCTCATGAATTTAGAAAGACAGGTCTTGCCAGAAGAATCAAGCACAAGACTTTTGAACTTTCTAGAAAAATGTACCCATATGCAAAGATATTCAGTATCACTACCGGTCTTGCAGTTATGAAAATTAACACCGAGATGGGCTTTAAACCTGTAACATTTTCTGAGCTTACAGACGATAAAGAGTTTTGGGCAGGTTGTGAGGGTTGCAAAAACATAGATATCCTACAGAGAAACAACTATAAATTGTGTCTTTGCACCGGTTTGTTGTTTGATCCAGCCAAAAGTGCTGCTGAGGATATGCAAAACGAGGAGAAGAAACAGGAGAGCAACTCTGTAATTGCCAAAGTAGGCAAAGGACTTGCAAAACCATTCAAGGCAATGGGTAAAAAATTGACAAATAAAAAGTAATCAAATATAGAAACATCATGAAAGAAAAAGTAGTTTTGGCATTCAGCGGAGGATTGGATACATCATTCTGCGTACCTTATTTGAAAAATGAGAAAGGCTTGGAGGTTCATACCATTATGGTAAATACCGGCGGATTCTCTGCTGAAGAGGTTAAGAGGATTGAGGAGAGAGCATTGCAGTTGGGCGCTGCAAGCCACGTAACAGTAGATGCAGTTGAGAGCTACTACAACAATGGTATCAAATATCTTATTTTTGGTAATATTCTTAAAAACTCAACATATCCACTTTCTGTAAGTTCGGAGAGAATCTTCCAGGCTCTTGAAGTACTTAGACACGTTAAGAAAATTGGTGCAACCAGCGTAGCTCACGGTAGTACAGGTGCCGGCAACGACCAGGTAAGATTTGATATTGTATTTGAGATTCTTGCACCAGAGGTAAATATCATTGCACCTATCAGAGAGCTTCAGCTAAGCAGAAAAGAGGAGATTGACTACCTTGTAAATAACGGATTCAATTTCAGTTGGGAGAAAAGCAAATACTCTATCAACCAAGGTATCTGGGGAACCAGTATTGGAGGTGTAGAGACACTTAACTCAAGCGGATATCTTCCAGAGGAGGCATACCCACATCCAGCAGTAAAAACTGGCGAGGAGAAAGTTACCATTGAGTTCAAGAACGGTGAGCCAGTAGCATTGAACGGCGTTGAGATGAAACCAGTTGCACTTATTCACGCTTTGGCAGAGATTGCAAACGGTTACGGTTGCGGTAGAGACATGCACGTAGGTGACACTATCATTGGTATCAAAGGTAGAGTAGGATTTGAAGCAGCTGCACCACTTATCATCATTAAAGCACATCACCTTTTGGAGAAACACACACTTGTAAAAGAGCAGCTATACTGGAAAGAGCTTATTGCAAACTACTATGGCCAGCTAATGCACGAGGCACAGTACCTTAACCCTGTTATGAGAGACATGGAGAAATTCCTTGAGAGCACACAGGGAAGCGTAAACGGAACAGTAGAGGTACTTCTAAGACCATACAACTTCTTTGTACTTGGATGCAAGAGCCAGTATGATCTTATGAGTTCTAAATTTGGCGAGTACGGCGAGATGAACAAATCTTACACCGGAAGAGACGTAGTTGGATTTACAAAAGTCCTTTCAAACCCACTTAAAATCTACTACAGCCTTCACGAGGACGAGAAAGAGCAGGCCAGCAAAAACTAACTCCACCAGGCAGACATGAAAAAAATCAAAGCAGCAATAGCAGGAGGGACAGGATACACTGCAGGTGAATTGTTGAGAATACTTATCTACCATCCAAATGTAGAGGTAACCAGTGTGCTCAGCACCACCAGCGTAGGGCAAAAAATCAGCAGTGTGCACAGAGACCTTTTTGGTGAGACAGAACTGTGCTTCACAGACCAGATTGGTACTCCCGACGTAGTTTTCCTTTGCCTTGGCCATGGTCTTTCAAAAGAATTCATAGACACCACACCTCTTCCCGACAATTGTAAAATAATTGATCTGGGCAATGACTTCCGTCTTGACCCGGAATACAAAGGAAGAGAGTTTATCTATGGACTCACAGACACCTTTAAGGAGAAAATCCTTAAAGCCGACAATATTGCCAATCCAGGATGTTTTGCTACAGCAATCCAGAGTGCAATAGCACCTCTTGCCAAAGCAGATGCCATAACAGATGACATTCACGTAACAGCCATTACCGGATCTACAGGAGCTGGTAAAAAACCTGGCGAAAAAAGCCACTTCAGCTACCGTAACAACAACTTGTCAATCTACAAAAACTTTACCCACCAACACTTGGGAGAGATTGGCAGAACCATGAAAGAGTTGTGCGGGAAGGAGCCACAAATAAACTTTGTTCCAATGAGAGGCGACTTTGCAAGGGGAATCTTTGCAAGCGTATATACCAAATGGAACGGAATAAAAAAAGCCGACGGCACAATTGGCACCACATTGGAAGATGCAGTTGAATACTTTGAGCAATACTACAAAGAATCACCATTCATCCACGTATCAAAAGAAGATGTGAGCCTTAAAGAGGTTGTGAACACAAACAAGGTGCTTTTGCACATTGAACTTCACAACGGATATATCCACATTGCCTCAATTATCGACAACCTTGTAAAAGGTGCCAGCGGTCAGGCTGTGGAGAATATGAACATGATCTTTGGACTTGAGCAGACAACAGGTTTGAGATTCAAGCCAAACGCATTCTAAGAAAAAGAAGATGAATTTATTTGACGTATACCCATTGTGGGACATAGAGCCGGTAAAGGGGCAGGGATGTAAAATCTGGGACAAAGAGGGAACCGAATACCTCGATCTTTACGGCGGACACGCAGTAATAAGCATAGGACACTGCCACCCTACCTATACAGGTATGGTATCTGAGCAGGCTGCAAAACTTGGATTCTACTCAAATGCAGTACAGAACCCTTTGCAAAGACAGCTTGCAAAAGAACTTGGAGAGCTGTGCGGTTACCCTGAGCATGCACTATTCCTTTGCAACAGTGGAGCAGAAGCAAACGAGAATGCCCTTAAAGTGGCATCATTCCACACCGGAAGAAAAAAAGTGCTTGCACTCAAAAAGGCATTCCATGGCAGAACCAGCGGTGCAGTAGAGGCTACCGACAATCCAAAAATCCAGGCAGAGTTCAACAAAAATGGAAATATTGTCTTTATCCCGATAAATGACCTGGCTGCAGCAGAACAGGAACTACTTACCAAAGAGTATGCTGCCGTAATCATTGAGGGAATACAGGGTGTAGCAGGCATCTACGTACCACAGGCATCATACCTTAAAGGAATAAGGGAGTTGTGCGACCGCACCGGTACCGTACTTATCCTTGATGAAATACAGAGTGGTTACGGCCGTACAGGTAAATTCTTTGCTCACCAGCACGCCAATATAGAGGCCGATATTGTCTCAATGGCTAAAGGTATTGCAAACGGATTTCCTGTGGGAGCAATCATCGTATCACCTAAAATAAAAGCTGAGCACGGAATGTTGGGAACCACTTTTGGCGGCAACCACCTTGCATGCAGCGCTGCACTTGCAGTACTTAAGGTGATGAGAGATGAAAATCTCATTGAGAATGCAGCCTCTATGGGTGCTATGTTTATGGATAAGCTTCAGGAGTACACAGGTGAAGGCAAACCTTTCAAAGAGATCAGGGGTGAGGGTCTTATGATTGGAATGGAGATAAATCCAGGCTACGAAACATTGAGAAACAGGCTTCTGTTTGAGAAAAAGATCTTTACAGGAGGTGCCGGTAAAACTATCATCAGACTTTTGCCACCATTGTGTGTAGGAACCCAGGAAGCAGAGAAATTCTTTGCAGCACTTGCGGAGCTAACCGCAAACAACTGATTCCTCAGTAGCATAGCATATTGAACAAGGCCCTAAGGGGCCTATACCTACATATAATATGAGAAATTTTATAACTGTAAAAGATATGGGCAATCTTGAGCTTGCCCTTGAAAAAGCAAAATTTGTAAAGGAGAATCCGTATGCCGACTGTGAGCTTGGAAAAAACAAGACCATGCTCCTTATCTTCTTCAACTCAAGCCTGCGTACCAGATTGAGCACTCAGAAGGCAGCTCTTAATCTTGGCATGAACGTAATTGTCCTTGACATCAATCAGGGAGCTTGGAAACTGGAGACAGAGCACGGTGTTGTTATGGACGGAGACAAGCCTGAGCATATTCTTGAGGCCATTCCTGTAATGGGAAGTTACTGCGACATCATTGGTGTAAGGAGCTTTGCAAACTTTGCCAGCAAAGCAGATGATTATGGTGAGAAAATCATCAACCAGTTCATCCAGCTGTCGGGAAAACCAGTAATCAGCCTTGAGGCGGCTACAAGACATCCCCTACAGAGTTTTGCCGACCTCATTACCATAAATGAGTACAAAAAGGTTGCAAGGCCTAAGGTAGTATTGAGCTGGGCTCCTCATCCAAAAGCTCTTCCACAGGCTGTTCCAAACTCTTTTGCAGAGTGGATGATTGCAGCAGGCTACGACCTTGTTATTACTCATCCTAAAGGATATGAGCTTGATCCTCAATTCACTCAGGGTGCTACCATTGAGTACGACCAGGACAAAGCATTTGAGGGTGCAGATTTTGTATATGGCAAAAACTGGAGCGCATATGCAGATCCAAATTATGGTCAGATACTTTGTACAGACAAGAGCTGGACTATTGATGAGAGGAAAATGGCCCTTACCAACAATGGATATTTCATGCATTGTCTTCCAGTTAGAAGAAATATGATTGTAACCGATGGTGTTATTGAAAGTGCCAACTCATTGGTAATTCCAGAGGCTGCAAACAGGGTTGTTTCTGCACAGACTGTAATTAAAGAGATTCTATTGGGATTGAAATAATATGAAAAGCGTTAAGATAGTAAAGATAGGTGGCAACATTGTGGACAAGCCTGAGGCATTGGAAAGATTCCTTACCAATTTTCACCAGATGGAAGGTCCTAAGGTGCTGATTCATGGTGGTGGAGCCATTGCAAGCCAACTCTCTAAGGAGCTTGGACTTGAGGTTAAGATGCACAACGGAAGAAGAATCACAGACATTGAAACCCTTAAACTGGTTACAATGGTGTATGCCGGACTTATCAACAAGCAGATAGTTGCAGCCCTTCAACAGAGAGGTTGCAAGGCTGTAGGACTTTCAGGTGCAGATGGCAACAGCGTACCTGCCACCAAAAGAGCTGCCAATCCTATTGATTGGGGATATGTAGGAGATGTTGATCCTGAGAAAATAAATGCAGATTTCCTAAATCTGCTTATTGAAGGAGATTATGTTCCGGTATTCTGTGCAATCACCCATGATTCAAACGGTTCACTATTGAACACCAATGCAGATACAATGGCATCCAGCCTTGCAAGGGCGCTGTCGGGAAGATACTCAACTTCCCTTGTATATTGTTTTGAAAAAGATGGTGTGCTTGCAGATCCAGATGATGATACGTCGGTAATTCCTCTTATCACAAAAAAGAGCTACAAGGATCTTTTGGAGAAAGGAAAGATTGTTGGAGGTATGATTCCAAAACTGGACAATGCTTTTGCTGCACTTGAGGCAGGCGTTGCAAAGGTACTTATAAAACACGCAGATAACTTGCCAAATAACAAAGAGACTCTATTGCAGCTATAATATGATTTACGCACATGACATGGCTATAAAAGCAGCATCTCTGCTCAAACAGATGCTCTCTATCCCATCACTTACCTTTGAGGAGGGAAAAAGGGCCGATTTTCTTTATGCCACCCTTTCAAAAAGGGCTGCAGAACTTAATGCCGCCCAAAAAGATGCTGGCAGAAACGGAAATATAATTATTGAGAGGATTGCAAACAATATAGTCTTGCGACGTGATGATTTTTGCACAGGGAAAAAGACCCTTATGCTCAACTCCCACATTGACACCGTGCCTGCAGCTGCCACATATTCATTTGCCCCGTTCTCCCCTTTTGAGAAAGACGGAGCAATTTATGGCTTAGGCAGCAATGATGACGGAGCAAGTGTTGTTAGCCAGATTGAAACTTTCTTTTTCCTTAACGGAGAGAGGGAGGATGGAGTTGATGCCCCACAAGAGCTGGCTTTAAACCTCATGTTGGTACTTACAGCAGAAGAAGAGAGGAGCGGCAGCAATGGAATGGAACTGTTTGTAAAGGAATACCCTCTTCAACCGGATTGTGCAATTATTGGAGAGCCAACAGGTATGCAGGCGGCAGTAGCGGAGAGAGGACTGCTGGTTTTGGATGGAAAGGCTTACGGAGTAAGCGGCCATGCTGCCCGTAATGAAGGTATCAATGCCCTGTACATTGCCATGGAAGATATTCAGGCTCTCCGCAACTATAAATTTGAGAAGTACTCCCCTATTATGGGTGAGATGAAACTCACAGTTACACAGTTCAACTGTGGCACTGCACACAATGTGGTACCGGCAGAGGCAACTTATGTGGTAGATATCCGCCCTACTGAACAATATGACAACCCTGAGATTCTGGAAATTCTACAAAAAGAGGTAAAGGGAGAACTAAAAGCCAGGAATTTGAAGAACCGCTCTTCGGCAACCCCTGCAGGACACCCTCTTATGGTTACAATTGAGGAACTTGGAGTAACAAAACAGATATCTGCCACCACATCAGACTGGATGAAAATCCCATATCCTGCAATTAAAATGGGCCCTGGAGACTCATCCAGAAGCCATAAGGCAGATGAATACATAAAAATTGCAGAGATACAGGGAGCCATTGAAGGATATATTAATTTTATAAAGCATATAAAATAAGTTTATGGGAACTTTATGGAGCAAAGGTACAAGTGCTACCCAGATTGTAGAGGATTTTACAGTTGGAAATGATAGGGTACTTGACCTTAGACTTGCAAAACATGATGTTATGGGATCTAAAGCCCATATTAAAATGTTGGAATCTATAGGACTTCTTGAAAAAGAGGAGCTTGATACACTTACAGCCGGCCTTGATGCTATCTTGGGAGAGATTGAAAGAGGTGAGTTTGTACTTGGTGATGATGTGGAAGATATCCACTCTCAGGTGGAATTCCTTCTTACCCAAAGATTTGGCGAAATAGGTAAAAAAATCCACTCAGGAAGAAGCAGAAATGATCAGGTTCTTGTAGACCTTAAACTATTCCTAAGAGAAGAACTTGACATAATAAAGGAGGAAGTTATAGCCTTGTTTGATTGCCTTCAGGAGCTTAGCGAAAAACATAAGAATGTCCTTTTGCCAGGATATACTCACGCCCAAATTGCCATGCCGTCTTCTTTCGGTCTATGGTTCGGAGCATATGCCGAGGCTCTTGCAGACGATATGCACATGCTTAAAGGGGCATATAACATAGTAAACCAGAACCCTCTTGGATCTGCCGCAGGGTATGGCAGTTCATTCCCATTAGACAGGGAGATGACAACCCAACTTCTTGACTTTGCAACCCTAAACTACAACTCTGTAGCAGCACAATTAAGCAGGGGTAAAAGTGAAAAAGCAGTAGCGTCTGCCCTATCCCAGTTGGCCCTTACGCTAAACAAATTTGCAGCAGATTGCTGTATGTACATGTGTCCAAACTTTGGTTTCATCAAGTTTCCCGACGAGCTTACAACAGGTTCAAGCATTATGCCACACAAGAAAAATCCTGATGTATGGGAAATCTTAAGGGGCATATGCAACAGAATCCAAAGCCTTCCAAATGAAATAAGCCTCATGACCACCAACATGGCTCATGGATACCATAGAGACTATCAATTGCTTAAAGATGTACTCTTCCCAGGTCTTGAGCAGATGCACAAATGCCTTTTTATGGCTAAATATATGCTTGAGAATATCTCTGTAAACGACAATATTGTTTCTGATCCAAAATACAAATATATGTTTACCGTAGAAGAGGTAAACAAGAGAGTACTTGAGGGAATGCCTTTCAGAGATGCCTACAAGAGTGTTGGTATAGAAGTTAATGAAGGTAAATTTGAGTGGGATGGAGAGCTCAATCACACTCATAAGGGAAGTATTGGAAATCTATGTACAGAAGAGATTAGGGAGAAAATGAAAAAAGCAGCTTGGTAAGCTGCTTTTTTCATTACTCATCTATTCTATCTCCATTACTGTTGAACCACTCTGCTTGCAAAAGGGTATATTCAGTATTGTTCTTCACTTTAATGCTGCAACTGTATTTTCTGCACCATTTTCTCTTTATACTTGTAAACCACCCCTTTGTAAGATAGGCTCCCAAAATTGGATTTACCTGTAAGATAAAGGACTTAATCTTTCTTTCCTTAACGTAGTAGGCCAATTGTCTCTCCAGTGTTTCATCAATAAGAATACTTGATGAAATCTCGCCGGTTCCCTTACACATTGGGCACTGCTCGTTAACCTTAATTTCTGTAGCTGGTCTCACTCTCTGCCTTGTTATCTGCATCAGGCCAAATTTTGTAAGGGGAAGTACATTATGCTTTGCCCTATCGCTGGACAAAAGCTCCTGCATGTACTTGTGGAGTTTTTGTTTGTTCTCATTGCTCTCCATATCAATGAAGTCTACAATGATGATACCTCCCATATCCCTCAATCTCAACTGCCTTGCAATCTCCTCGGCTGCATGAAGATTTACCTCCAACGTATTCTGTTCCTGGTCTACACCCTGTTTGGCCCTTATACCGCTGTTTACATCCACTACATGAAGTGCTTCTGTGTGCTCAACCACAATATATGCACCCTGCTTGAGTGGAACCACTCTACCAAAGGCCCCTTTTATCTGTCTGGTTACATCAAACTGGTCAAAAATAGGATTATCACCTTTATAAAGCTTTACAATCTTCTCCTGCTCAGGTGCGATAGTACAGATATAATCTTTCACCTCTTCATAAACCACCTCGTCGTTCACATAGATATTGGAGAAAGAATCATTCAGCAAATCCCTTAAAATAGTTGTTGTTCTGCTGTTCTCCGTAAACAATAATTGAGGTGGCTTGCAGGAAACAAGTTTTGTCCAGCAATCTTCCCATTTTTTAATCAGCATTTTTAGCTCGGCATCCAACACCGCTGCTTTCTTTCCCTCTGCAGCAGTTCTTATAATAACGCCGTAATTCCTTGGCAAAATACTGTAAACCAAACGCTCCAGTCTACGTTTCTCCTCTTTTGAAGAAATCTTCTGTGAGACGCTCACTTTGTCAGCAAATGGGAGCAACACTACGTTTCTCCCAGCTATGGATATCTCCGCTGTAAGCCTTGAGCCTTTTGTTGAGATAGGTTCTTTAACTATCTGCACAATAATTGGCTGGCCCGGCTGTAAAATATCCCCTATCTTACCCTCTTTTTCAAGGATACTTCCAATTTTAATGTTGGAGTAGAAGGTCCTCAAATCCCTATTGGGATTAATCTGTTTTGTAAAATAATCAAAGGCTCTGAAGTTGAATCCAAGGTCCAAATAGTGGATAAACGCATCCTTATCATCTCCTATATCTACAAAGGCAGCATTTAGAGCAGGCATTATCTTCTTTACCTTTCCCAAATACACATCGCCTACAGAATAGGATCCGTTGTTCTGCTCCTTGTTCAGCTCAACAAGCCTGTGATTGTCCAGCAGAGCAATTGAAATCTCTGAGGAATTCACATCAATAATTAGATCCTTCTCCATTTGTCATTAAAAAAGTAAGAGAGTGACTATGGCCACTCTCTTAGTTAATTCTTCAGACCAAATGTCTACAAACTATTTACGCTTCTTATGTCTGTTCTTACGAAGACGTTTTTTACGTTTGTGAGTAGCCATCTTATGTCTCTTTCTTTTCTTTCCGCTTGGCATAATCGTATAGTTTAAATATATAGTTAATAATTTACTGTCTCAAAAATCTCTGATTATTTCACGTTACCTTTAACCTTATTCATGAAAACCTTAGCTGGTTTGAATGAAGGAATATTGTGCTCAGGGATGATCAAAGTAGTGTTCTTAGAAATATTTCTTGCTGTCTTTTTAGCACGTTTCTTAACAATAAAGCTACCAAAACCACGCAAATACACATTATTATCCTGAGCTAGTGAATCTTTAACACTCTCCATGAAAGACTCAATCACGTTCTGCACTGCTATCTTCTCAATACCTGTTGCTTTAGCAACCTCGTTAACGATATCTGCTTTAGTCATAATAATTTATAATATTTAAAGGTTAGTTATTTTTTGGGACAACAAAAGTAGGGTATTTTTTCTGAATTTCAATAACAAATATCATTTTTTTTTAGTTTCCAGGGATTTTTGCACGCATCTTAAGTTTGGCATATATATTGACCATATATAAAACTCACTTTTTCTTTAAAAGATAAGTGTGCAACAACTGACATTTTGACATATTTACAATAATTCAACATGAAGATTCCTAAATTTTCAATAAATCAGATGGAGAGCGGAGAGATAAACATCATCCCTATATTGGACGTAAACGGTACTGCCAATATGGAAGATGTTGATATGCCAAATACCCTGCCTATATTGGCACTCAGGGATGCAGTACTGTTCCCTGGCACAATACTGCCAATAACCGTAGGAAGGGAAAAATCATTAAAACTTGTAAAGGCACTGCACAAGTCGAGCAATATAATTGGTACTGTAACCCAAAAAGACGCAGCAGTGGAAGAACCTGTAAAGGATGACCTCTTCCACATTGGAACAAGTGCCAGAATTGTAAGAATTCTGGAGATGCCTGACGGTGCATATACAGTAATTCTGCAAGGAATCAAAAGGTTCTCTTTAGATTCAATCATATCTGAAGAGCCTTACCTTATTGGTACCGTAACATACAGGGAGGATATCCTTAAAGACAATCAGAAAGTTGTAGAGCCACTTATGAGCTCTATTAAGGATGCCGCACTATACGTGATTAAGATGACCCCTCATATGCCACAGGAGACAGCAATGGCAATAAAGGGAATAGGCGACATCAAGTTCCTTGTGAATATGATTGCCACCAATCTTGATAATGATCTTACTCCCGACAAACTTGACATCTTGTCTGCTGACGACATCGTAGCCAGAGGCTACCGTCTACTTGCAGCATTGAACAAGCATGTGGAAATTCTGAAGATTAAGGATGATATACAGCAGAAGGTAAAAAGTGAGATAGACCAACAGCAGAGGGAATATTACCTTAACAACCAGCTGAAAACCATTCAGGAGGAGCTGGGTATGGACGGCAACGGCAAGGACATTGCAGACATGCGCCAAAAAGCCAGGAAAAAAGACTGGCCTGAGTGGGTAGCAAAAACTTTTGAGAAAGAGCTTGCAAGATTAGAAAGGACCAACACCACATCTCCTGAATATAATGTACAGCTCAATTATCTTGAGTTTATCCTGGATCTTCCATGGAATTACACAACCCAAGACAATCTGGATATGAAACACGCTCAAAAAGTCCTTGACAAAGACCACTTTGGATTGGAGAGCGTAAAGGATAGAATCATTGAATACCTTGCAGTTCTTAAACTGAAAGGAGATATGAAATCCCCTATCCTATGCCTTTATGGCCCTCCAGGTGTAGGAAAAACCTCTTTGGGTAAATCTATTGCCAAGGCCCTTGGCAGGAAATATGGCAGGATATCATTGGGAGGATTGCATGACGAGTCTGAGATTAGAGGTCACCGCAAGACATACATTGGAGCTATGGCTGGCCGCATTATGCAGACTATAGCAAAAACAGGTTCTTCAAATCCTGTAATTGTACTGGATGAGATAGATAAAGTGAGTGCAGACTACAAAGGAGACCCAGCTTCTGCCCTATTGGAGGCATTGGATCCTGAGCAGAATACCACATTCCACGACAATTATCTGGATATGGACTACGACCTTTCAAAGGTACTTTTCATAACCACAGCCAATAATATCAGCACCATTCATCCTGCTCTAAAAGACAGAATGGAGATGATTGCGGTTAGCGGATATCTGGCAGAAGAAAAATACCACATTGCAAAGGATTATCTTATTCCTAAACAGCGTGAAGCACATGGATTAAAAGCTGCACAGTTTAAGATAAACAAAGGGGGTATAGAATCCATAATAGACAAATACACAAGAGAATCCGGTGTAAGAACCCTTGACAAACAGATTGCAAAGCTTGCACGCAATATGGCTAAAAAGATTGCTTTGGAGCAAGAGCTTCCTGCACATCTGGACACTAAACTTGTACAGGAAATACTGGGACTTCCTACCAATAACCACGACATGCAGAAAGGCAATGAAGGAGCAGGTGTTGTAACAGGACTTGCATGGACCGAGATGGGTGGCGAAATCCTTTTTGTAGAGACCAGCCTTAGTGAAGGTAAAGGGGTACTTACCACCACTGGAAACTTGGGTGATGTAATGAAGGAGTCAGCAATGATTGCATACCAGTATATTAAAGCTCATCCTCAACTTCTTGGTCTTAAAGCAGAAGATATCCAAAACAAGGATGTACACATACATGTACCGGAGGGAGCCATTCCAAAAGATGGTCCATCTGCCGGAATTACAATGGTGAGTTCAATGGCATCGGCATTCAAAGGAGTACCTGTAAAACATGCCATTGCTATGACCGGAGAGATGACACTGCGCGGAAAAGTACTTCCTGTAGGTGGAATAAAAGAGAAAATACTGGCTGCCAAAAGGGCAGGAATAAATACCATAGTGCTATCTCAGGAAAATGAGAAAGACATAAGGGAGATTAAGGAAGTTTATGTTAAAGGCCTTGAATTCCATTATGTTGCAACTATGGAGGATGTAATAAAATTCATTTTCCAATAATGGATGTAAAGATTCAGCAACAGTGGAAAGAGAAACTGCAAGGGGAGTTTGACAAGGAGTACTTCAAAAACCTTGTCAGCTTCCTGCATGCAGAAAAAAGAGCAGGAAAAACCATCTATCCTCCAGGGGGACAAATATTCAGTGCATTTGAGCTCACCCCTTTCAACCAGGTTAAGGTGGTAATTCTTGGTCAGGACCCGTATCATGGCCCCAATCAGGCTCACGGGCTCTCTTTCTCTGTACCAAACGGGGTACCTGCTCCCCCTTCACTAAAAAATATTTATAGAGAGATAGAGCAGGACCTGCAGATAAAAATTAACAAGAATGGCAACCTTGAGAGCTGGGCAAAACAAGGAGTATTTCTTTTAAATGCCGTTCTAACTGTAAGGGCCAGCGAACCTGCTTCTCATAGCAAGATTGGCTGGACAGAGTTTACAGATGCAGTAATAAAAACCATTTCAGACAATACCCAAGGAGTTATATTCATGCTATGGGGAAATTTTGCAAGGAGTAAGAAAGAGCTGATAGACAGCACAAAACACTTTATTTTGGAAGCTGCTCATCCTTCTCCCCTTGCCCGTGGCGCGTTTTTTGGATGTAAACATTTTTCAAAATGCAATGAATTATTGACTAAGATGGGGAAAGCCCCTATTGACTGGAGTTTATAAGATGAGAAAAATGTTTACAATTTTAGTAATTGCCCTTGTTTCAGCCATTTTTGCCATGTGTTCAAAAAAGCACTCAATTCCAATTGAGAGCAGTTGGGCCATTGATAAATTATTTGTAGAAGGAACTGAGATTTCTATACCTGCAGGACATAATCCTTACCTGGCATTCCTTTCAGACTCAAAAATATCGGGAGAAACAGGATGCAACAGATTTTTTGGGGATTTTGCTGTGAAGGGGAAAAACATCACCTTTACAAATATGGGATCTACCAGAATGATGTGTCCGGATATGGCCTTTGAAAACGCCTGGCTTGGCACAATACAGGAAACTGCGGCATTCACTATTTCTGGCAACAAACTTACCCTAAAAGACAAGGATGGAAACATTATTGCCATTCTAAGCAAAATTGAGCCAACTGCAATGGAAAATTGATTACATTTGTGAAAAAAGTTTCACAAATGCGTACAGCTATTTTCCCAGGATCATTTGATCCGTTTACAGTAGGTCATTTTGATGTCCTTGAATCTGCACTCAATCTTTTTGACAAGATAATAGTAGCAGTTGGCTACAACAGTTCCAAGAAAGGATTCTTGCCTCCTGAGACCAGAGTAGAGATAATAAAAGAAGCTGTAGCGCACCTTCCAAACGTGGAGGTGTGCACCTACAGTGGACTTACAATAGATATATGCCGCCAACTTGGTGTAAAACACATAATTAGAGGACTCCGAACTACCACCGACTTTGAGATGGAGAGTGTAATTGCACAAGCCAATAAAAAAATGGCTCCCGACATCTCTACAGTATTCATCCCTGCTTGTCAGGAGTACTCATTCATCTCCTCTACCGTTGTAAGGGATATCCTAATACACAAAGGGGATGCTGCCCAATTCCTTCCTAAAGGGGTTGACATTACCAAATTCCTTCAATCAGAAGAGAAATAATGAAAATATTCCAGTTCATCTTCCCGACAGTTTTGTGCATTTCCATAGCCATTGTCTGCAATGCATGCGCTATGGTACACAAAAACACGCCAACAACACCTCCAACCACACCTGTTGCAAATGCAGCAAAAGATACTGTAAAATTGGAGGCGGCCAATGCACAGGAGAAGGTGGTGGAATATCTCCAAATGCTGCAATACAATCATACCGACACCATTATTGCCAGGGTGAACAGAATGATTGAAGCCGGAGGTGACAATGTTACCAAAGGATATCTGGCTTTTACTGCCTATAATTTCTTCTATAATTCAAAAATGATGGGCCAAGAAGGGGTAGCCGTAAAGATTGCCCAAGACTGGTTCCTCAATGATAAACTGCCTTGGCCAAATGAGGAGGGAAAATTCATGCTCCGCACTTTTGTGGAGTTCAACAAACATTCCCTTATTGGGATGGAAGCTCCGGAGCTTGAACTGCAAGATTCATCGGGAAGAAAAATATCTTTAAATTCTTTGGATGCAGAGTATACTATTGTCTATTTCTACACTGACGACTGCCCGAGTTGCAGGTTGCAAACCCCTCAACTGGTAGACTTTGTAAATGAATATCAAAGTGGTGTATTGGCTGTATATGCAGTTTATGCCGATTCCAAGGAACAGGCCTGGAAAGATTACATCAACAGCAACCTGTATATCTACAATCCTTTTATATTTTGGGAAAATGTATACGATCCCGATTTCAGCAGCGGATTCCAAATATTGTATGGAGTAATAAAAACCCCTCAAATGTTCTTGCTTGACAAGGAGAAAAGGATTATTGGCAGAGGGTTGGATGTAAATGCATTAAAGGAACTTTTACAGCAAAAAAACAGTATGAGGGATGAGACATACAGTTTTATTGAGGCAATATTCAACCCAGTAAAAGGCAATACAGAAGAGATATGCCAACTTATTGACATGTTTGCCCAAAGGTGTGAAGGAGATACAGATGCCTTTAGAAACATAATGAGCAGCATATATCAATATATGGGGATGGATGAAGACTATTCCATGCAAGCAGGTGGAGCATACCTTGCGGAAAAATATATTTTGGGTAATCCCGACAGGTGGAGCAAAGTATACAGAGATAAAGTACAACGCAACCTTGATGCATTCAATAAAAACAGATTGGGCGAAAAAGTATCCAACTTGCAGCTTGAAAGGATAGACAAGAGTCCTATTGAGATTTATGATGTTACAACGGAGTACAAAGTTTTGTATTTTTACAGACCAAACTGCGGTATGTGCAGCGAGGTAACCCCTAAGATGGCTCAGATATACAACCAGTTCAAAGAGAAACTGGATATAGGATTCCTGGCAATCAACCTTGGAGGAAGCTATAAGGAATGGATTGAATATACTGGAAAGATTGGAGCAGAATGGGAAAATCTGAGGGGGCCAGAGGGGAATGCTGATGAAATATATTCAAAATTCCATTTGGAAAATATTCCTGCAATTTATCTCCTTAAAGACAACGTTGTTGTTGCCAAGGGGATTAACGACATAGAACTACAAGAGATTTTAAATAGTATCAAACAATGATAACCGGCAAATACAAGGAGTTTTACACTAAACTCAACACAATAATTCCTAAAGAGAGGCTGTTGCACGATTCTTTGAGCACACTTGCCTTTGGTACAGATGCATCTTTTTACCGTCTTATCCCCAAACTTGTTGTGAGGGCACAATCTGTAGAGGAGATAAAGTTGATTATGCGTACCGCCCACCAGATGGGAATAGCAGTTACATACAGGGCTGCTGGAACATCGCTGTCGGGACAAGGAATTTCTGATTCGGTATTGGTGATTGCAACTCATGGATTCAAAGATTACAGAATACTGGAGGATGGATTGAAGATAGAGCTCCAGCCAGGTATTCGTGGAGGTGCTGCCAACAGATACCTTGTAAAATATGGAAGGAAGATTGGACCGGATCCGGCATCTATTGATTCTGCAATGATTGGAGGTATTGCAGCCAATAATGCCAGCGGAATGTGCTGTGGTACAAGTGAAAACTCATATAAAACAATTGCAGACATAAAGGTTATCCTGGCTGATGGTACTGAATTGGATACAGCCTGTGAAGAATCTCGCAAAAACTTTGCGGCCACACATGGCAAAATGCTTGAGCAGCTCGAAGATATAGCCCGTAGAATTGAGTCCGACACTGTACTTAAAGAGAGGATACAGAGAAAGTATAAAATTAAAAATACCACCGGATACAGCCTCAATGCCTTTGTAGACTATAAAGATGGCTTTGATATCCTCAAGCACATTATCATTGGCTCAGAGGGTACACTTGCATTTATCTCATCAGTCACATACAATACAGTGGTAGAACACAGACACAAAGGTCTTGCGCTGATGATCTTCCCTACAATCAAAGAGGCTTGCCAGGCAGTTCAGATCCTAAAACAACAGCCTGTATCTGCGGTAGAAATGATGGATAGGGCAAGTATAAAGTCTGTAGAGAATGCCGCTGGAGTACCTGAATACATAAAGACTCTCTCTGCAGGTGCAGCAGGATTGCTTGTAGAGGTCCGTGGTGAGGATGATGCAGCTGTGGATGCAAAATGTGCACAAATTGCTGCCAGCATCTCTTCTATCCCTACAGAACTCCCTTATGCTTTTACAAAAGATGCAAAGGAACAGGCTATCTTATGGAAAATAAGAAAAGAGACGCTACCTACTGTTGCCGGTATGAGAAAGGCCGGTACTACTGCAATAATTGAAGATATCTGCTTCCCAGTACCACAACTTGCAGATGCAGTTCTGGATTTGAGAAAGATATTTGAGGAAGATGGCTATGCCGACGCCGTTATCTTTGGACATGCGTTGGAGGGTAACCTGCACTTTATGTTCAATCAGGATTTTGGCACTGAGAGTGAGGTTGAAAAATACAGCAAGTTTATGGATGATATCGCAGACCTTGTTGTAAACAAATACGACGGATCCCTAAAAGCAGAGCACGGAACAGGAAGGAATATGGCTCCATATGTGGAGAAAGAGTGGGGTGCACAAGCTTATGCCCTTATGAAAGAGGTTAAACAGATATTTGACCCTAAGGGAATTCTTAATCCGGGAGTAATATTGAATGATAACCATAAGGCCCATATCCAAAACCTTAAACCTTGTCCTGATGTAAAGGAGAGTGTGAACAAGTGTATGGAATGCGGATTCTGTGAGGGAGGATGTGTAGCGGAGGGACTTACCCTTTCACCACGCCAGAGAGTTGCATCATTCAGAGAAATGGAGAGGCTTAAAGCTACCGGTGAAGCTCCTCACATTGCTGCTGAGATGCAGAAGCAGTACAAATATTGGGGTATGGAGACTTGTGCAACAGACAGTTTGTGTGCAATCAAATGCCCTGTAAAAGTTGATGCAGGAAAACTCATTAAAGAGTTAAGACACGCCGGTCACTCTGCCAAGGCTCAAAAAAATGCGGTTAAACTGGCTTCCAACATGGACAAGGTAACTGCAGGTATGCGTACTGGACTTAATATCACATATGCTATGCGTGTAGCTATGGGCAAGAAGGTATTTGGCACCTTGGCAATGGCAGCCCGCAAACTTACTTGTGGAGCAATTCCAATGTGGAATGAACACTTCCCCAAGGCAGCACACAAGATCAACTACAACAGCGTATCCCCTGCCCCTGAAGTTACACCTGCGGGAACTGTTGTTTACTTCCCTTCTTGTATTACCAGAAGCATGGGAGTGAGCAAATCATACAGCAATGAGGTGGAGATTACCCGCCTTACAGAAAAACTGCTGCTAAAAGCTGGTTATAAAGTGGTATACCCAGAGAATTTGAACAAATTGTGCTGCGGCATGGCATTCAGCAGCAAGGGATATGTAGAGGCAGGCAAAAAGGCATCCGACGAGCTTGAGGCAGCATTGATAAAAGCTTCAGAAAATGGCAAATATCCTGTACTATGCGATATGAGCCCTTGTCTGTATACCATGCACAGCAATATGGATGGAGGAGCTCTAAAACTATATGAACCGGCAGAGTTTATCCTCAAATTCCTTGTAGACAAACTTAAAATAAAGAAACTTGACAAACGCGTAGCGGTATTTGCAGTTTGTTCAACCAAGAAACTTGGAGTAGACAATATGCTGTTTGATGTAGCAAGACTATGTGCCAAAGAGGTAACTGTAATTGACAGCAATTGCTGCGGATTTGCCGGAGACAGAGGTTTCACATTCCCTCAATTGAACACTCACGGTTTGCGTATGCTCCGTTCACAGGTGGAAGGTTCACTTGCTGATGGAACAAAAGTTACTCCTTGCGTGGAAGGCTATGCAACCAGCCGCACCTGCGAGATTGGCCTCAGCCGCAACAGCGGAATCACATTCAAGTCTATTTTGTACTTGTTGGATGAAGCAAGTGAGCAGTAAAATAAAAAACAATGGGCCGCTTTTTCGGCCCATTATTTTTTATGTGATGTATTTAAAACTTTAGAAGAAAAATCCCACTTTCGCTTGTACTGCTGTTACAACCTCTCTCTTTGGGCTCTCCTCATGCTGATAGCTTTGGAAAGAACATCCCAACTGGAATTTAAGGTTACCAATCCCCAAACCGACAGCCGGAACTGCAAAGAATCCGTAGTCTCCAAATGGTATGGTTGAACCTAAATCCAACGACAAGTGAGGGATTATTCTTGGATTGGAAACAAAATACCTTTTTACGTTTATACCTGCAGGCAAAAGCATATTACTGTACATTAAAGGACGTTCCTCATCATATTTGGGATACCAATCCAATCCCAAGAATACACTGCAAGAATATTCATCAGTTATTTGCTTGCCCAATGAAAAAGTGACACCTCCCCTAGTAAGTTTATAATCTCCCATGCCTATTGAAACAAAAGCGTCAAACTCGGAAAATGTTCTGTAACTCTTGAATTTTTCACTGAATCTCTCTACTACTCTCTCTTGTCCCGACGAATAATTTACAATCATAAGAAGAAAGATAATGAATGCGTACGTCAATTTTCTCATAACTAAAATTTTATTTTCTCAAATTTAGCTCAAAATATCCTAAAAACCATAAATTTGCAAAAAATACCTTATGAAAAAGACACTACTTATTATTATGGCCTTGGCTACACTATCCTGTTCAAAAAAAGCGTTCAACCACGTTGAGGCATTTGAGAGTATGGTAGCAGAACTTGCTTCACCTGAATTTGCAGGGAGGAGCCTTTACCAGGATGGCGAGTTGCGCGCTGCAAATTACATTGTGGAGAAATTCAATGAGCTGTGCACATCTGACTTTGTGGAGAAACCTTGTTTCCAATATTTTAACTACCCTCTGAACACTACCCGTGGGGATATGTTCTTTGCAGTTGACGGCAAAGAATACAAGGCATTTGAGGATTACGTAGTAAAAGAATTCTCTACCGGAGCAGACCGCACAATGCCAATCATTTATGCACTGGAGGAGGGCATTTATACTCCCGACAGATTTGCTTCTCACATGGGTTCCCTTAAAGCTGAGAATGCCTTTGTAGTACTTGATTATGACAAGTTCCACACATTGCCTTCCGAGGGAGACAGATACTTCAAATACCTTAAGGATCTGAATATTGGTGGAGTAATCTTCAAATTCAGCAAAAAACCGAATTATTTCAAGGCCCGTGCATTCTTTACTACTCCATACCCTGTAGTATGCGTTGGCCCTGAGTTTCCTGCACAGGCAAAAGAGGCAACAGTAAAATTCCAAAATGAGTTTATTGAGGATTACACTTCTCAGAATGTATTTGCAAAAATTGAGGGTACTTCAGACTCGGACAGCTGCTGGATGTTCATTGCCCATTATGACCATCTTGGAATGATGGGACGCAACAATTTATGTCTTGGCGTAAATGACAATGCCTCAGGAACTGCAGCCGTACTGACATTGGCCCAATATTACTCACAACCTGAAAACCGTCCGGAACTTGATATGGTATTTCTATGGGTAGGTGGAGAGGAAGCCAACCTTCTTGGCTCAAAATACTATGTTGATAATCCTCTGTTCCCGTTGCAGAACATCAAATATCTCATTAACCTTGATATGATTGGTGATACTCCCGACATGCTTTACTACGAGGGAGGTCCTGAAGCAGACAAGGGATTGGATCTGTTTATGGAGATAAACAAGGCTCACGGATATTTCCCTAACCCACACCGCGGAGAACTGGTTGATAACTCAGACCATTACTATTTTGCCAAAGCCGGTGTCCCTGCAATGTACTTTGAATCAAAAGGGGACTTCTACAAATACTACCACTCCCCTGCCGACAATCTTGAGCACTTTACCAGCGAGAGTTACAAGAGAATCTTTGAAATGGTAAAGGAGTTCATACAGAGATATTGATATAAAGATATAAAACAGGAAGAAATGAACCTGTTGAAAACTGAATCCCTCCCAAACCTCCGGTTCGGGCCCCTCCCGTTCACGAGGCCACGGGCGGCCACGGTTTTCAACAGGTTCATTTCTTCTTTTCTACCCTCTTTCTTACATCATTCTGAGCATGCTTCGGGTGGCGGCCCTGTTCTTTGCTGTATTCATCTTTCCAAAGTTGAGGGTAACGCCAAGGAGGAATCTCCTTCCTATTATGCCGGTATATCTGTCCTCAACATAGTTCGCATTGTTAATGCGTGAGAATGTGGTTGTCTGGTTGAGTACATCATTCACTTTTAGGCTGAGGGTTACCGCTTTTATGCTCTTATGCAGTTCAAAGTTCCACAACATGTGGGATTTGCCGTAACCTTCTGAATACCCTTCATACCATCTGTAATCAAACTTGTTGAGAATATTGAAGTTGTTTTTTGTCTTTATCTCCAGCATTCCGTCAATTTCGTAATCCCAGGTATTCATATTGGCTTTTTTGTTAAGGGAATATTTCCTTATTCCATGATCTGCATGTCCTCCAAATGAGACCTCAAGAAAATCTGTTTCATAATAGAGGTTTCCACCCAAGCTCAGCGATCCGGAAGTGGTAGCGCTCTCTTTAAATCCGCTTTGCCCGCCATAGAACTTGTCTCCATTGGCATTGCCCCAGAACTTCTCCATAAACTGGCCGTAATCGAAGTTGTCCATATCAACACTTTCACTTTGGGCCACATTCTGGTAAGAGTAACTTTTTGACATGCTTGCCTGCGCACTTAGATTCAATCTGAAAGTTCTCTCCTTATTTAAAGGTATGGCATTCATGTAGCAGTATGCTGTGAGATTGGTTACCCCTTTCTTTGAATTCACCGGAATATTGTACTGTACACCATCTTTATCAAACCAGTTTGCGTAAACCACTCCATTGGTTGAACGTGAACCGCTGAATACTGCACTGAGGAAACTGAAATTCTTCTTGTTGTTGTAATTTGTATAAACGCTGAAACGGTGTGTTGCAACAGGCTCAAGATATATGTTTCCAAAGGTTATGTATGTAGGGTTGGAAATGTCGGGAACAGGAGACAACTGGCTACCGGTAACATTCTCCACATAACCGGTGTAATTAATGTTGTACATGGCACCTTTCTTGCCTGAAAATCCTATCCTCAAAAAAGGAGACCAGTTCCACAGCCACTCCCCTTTGCCGGTAGTTTGGGAAATTCCGTAAGTCTTGCTGAAGGTTTCGTTGTTTACCACAATGGCAGTTCCTCCAAACTGTACTTTGGTTGCACCTTTGGAATATTGAGCCAGCAACTGTCCACCATTCTTCAAATACCTGTTTTCTGAGACTGCAGAGTAATAATCGTCGTACACGGTATATTTGTTTCTGTCGGGAAAACCTGCAATGAAAGAGTGTTCCCCTCCTGTGTATTTGTATGCATCTGTTGTTATATTGTTCTGCTGCAGCGAACTGGCCAACTCCGTACTGATTCTCCAGTTCTTTCCAACAGGCTCCACGTAGGAAATTGTTGTTGAATAACTTCCTCCATCAGATTTGGTATTGTAATACAGGTCCTTTGTATTGGAATCGGCTGAACCGCTGTAGATTATATCAGAAAACTCCTTGCGCTGCTTGTCCTCTCCATTTATGTTGAATGATCCATAAAAGGTTATGCTCCTGTTCTGCTTGCCCCAGTTTGAACGTCCTACAGTGGCATTTGCACCGTAATTAAAGTAATCAGACTCCGAATAATCCTTTGCAGTAGAGGTGTTAAGCAATCCGCTTGCACTGTTGTAATCCGCCATCTCCCTGGAAGTTGCAATATCTTTATACGACTCGCTTGACTCTTTTCTATAAACCAGTTTAGGGGAGATTTTTATAGTGTATTTCTTCCTGTCTGTCTTATTGAGCTCAAAAGAGAGGTTCAACCTGTCCTGAACCGACTCCCCAAGATAACTTGTGTTTGTTAAGATTGAAGGGGCATTGTCTTGCACAGTTGTACGCATGGTAAGTGTCTGGGCATCAGTCTCTGTACCGTTGTAGTTTACAGAAGTGGTGAAATCAAACCCCTTGATTCTTGAAGAGTTGTAGTTTGCTCCCATCTGACGGCTTGTGGTAAGTCCACTGTCGGGAATAAGGTCACCCCCGCCATATGAAACCACAATCATGTCATTTGCCCCCACATCATCAACATTCTTTGCATTGGCAATAAATGTAACCTGTTCTTTATCATTGTATCCCGACAGCATTACACTTCCATTGTACAACCCTTTCCTGTCTATGATTACCGGCTGGTTCTTGTTATCGCTGGAAGAGAGAGGGGAACCGCCTGCAATTTTTGCATTTCCAAACCACCCCTTTTCATACTCCTTCTTGAGGGAGATGTCCATCTCCTTCTCCTTGCTTACCATATTGGCTATACCGGTGGCCTTCTCCTGATCGCTCTTGTAATCTGTAATCTTAATCTTGTCCACAATCTTTGCAGGGAGATTCTTCACCGCCATTGAAGGGTCATCAAAGAAAAAGGTCTTGCCGTTGACTGTAATCTTTGAAATGGGCTCACCGTTCACCTTAACTGATCCGTCACTGGCTACCTGAAAACCCGGCATCTTCTTGAGCAGCTCTCCAAGCACCGCATTATCTGCCGTACGGAACATTGTGGCGTTATACACAATGGTATCCTTTAAGATCTCCACAGCATTACCCACAGCCGATACCGTTGCAGCCTCCAGCAGTACCGCGTCCTCAACCATCTTTACAGTACCCAAATCCTCCTTGCTCTTGCGGAAATAGAACTCCTTCACAAACGGCCTGTAACCGAGGAACTCGGCAGTAAGCTTGTAGTTTCCCCTCACTACCCCGTCCAGTACAGCCGTTCCGCTTGTATCCGAAAGGTTGAAATACATTATTGTGGTATCCCCCTTGGGCTGCAGATACACCGTTGCCATAGGAAGCGGCTCCTGCGTAAGGGAATCCACCAACTTTATCTTCACCTGAGATTCGGGATTGCGGAAAGCATCCCCTGAAATTACAATCACCTGCCCCTTTGCCGCCAAAGCAAAGGCCATAGCCATTACCGCCAGAAATAGTCTCTTCATAGTCAAACTGTTTTCCCTTTTTAGACCAAAGTTTGTGCCAAAAGTTAACTGTTACGTTATATGTTACGCCGTCTTTTTGTACAATTCACTGAAAATCAATATCAATTTCTACCTATGTCTGCGTGATTTCATGGCAATCAGCCAGGCACATCCGGCTAAAGCTGTCCCTATTGCCACCCAGGTGAGCAGATTTTCATCTGCATCACCTCCATTCTCCTGTGAGAAACAATCTTCACGCAAGTAGCTTCCTTCAGATATCAGTTCCAGAGCCTTCTCCAGGATAATGTCCTTCTCTGAGGTATAAACCTCCTCATAACTCAACGGAACTTCATAATCCGGCATCAGACCTCTACCTTTGGGAGTCCTCGGAGTAATCAAATCATCAAATACATCCTTTACGAGAGGAATCCTTACCTGAATTTTTGAGTTAGGGAGCATAAGATTAAGGAATTTGTATGCTGTCATATAGTGGTATCCCGACAAAGTCTCCCTTCCTACAGTCACCGCTCTCCTGTTCCTCACAAGGAGCGCAGGGAACATTGTAGCAGCTGAAATTGAAGTCTCATCTGTAAGCAGATACAGTTTGCCGCCATAGTGTACCAATGAATCCGGTTGCACAGGAGCAGCATAATAATCCGATGGAGCATAGAATCCATCTTTACCCTCTACTGCCTTGTAGTCTGAGAATATCTCGTAATCGGGAACATAATTCATGGCATATTTGAAACTTTCATACTTGCCGTTCTTGTTTACCTTCAGATAGGACTCCATCTTTTGTGTTGGCTTATCCAGGAAATATGATACCAACTGATTGATTATGCTTACATCACCTCCAGGATTATTCCTCACATCAATAACCATATACGGAATATTTGAAAACCTCTTCAAAGAATCTGCAATACTCTCCATCTCCACCTGGTTAAGGACAAACGAATGTAGTGAGAAAAGCACTGTACTATCGTTCAGTTTTCTGAAATCATAGGACTTTGTACGGCTCATATACTGGTTCTTGATATAACTTACCTTAAGGGTGGTAAACGGCAGATACTGTATTTTGTTGTATTTCATCCACACATCCTTATACTCTGTTCCATCTGCAAATTTCACATTTGTAGTACGCTCTCCAACAACACTGTTCCCGTAAATGTAGTTCCACGCAGTAAGTTTGAGATTATCCCTGTGGCTTCTGTTGTCACCATCATAGCCCAACATCATCCTATCTACCCTTGCCACTATCTCTGCTGCACTCTCACCGTCAATTGACTCAATTTTCTTCCCGATAAAGCTTGCGCAACTTCTCTCCGCCTTTGTAACCATCACACTGTCACCCAAGATTCCCAACATAAGGTGAGGGACATAAATATCATTGCCTTTTCCCAATCCGGGATTGGTGGAAAGAAGACCTATATGGGAATCGTGCACCAGCTCCGCAGACATTGAGGCCCTTACAACATTATAAAAATCTGCATAGGAAATGCCGTTTTTCATTGCCTCCCTGTGTTTGCTGTTGAAAGCGGCAAACTGCTCCTCACTTACTATTTCATCCAAAGATGGATAACACTCCTTGTAGGCATCCATCAGCACGGTAAAATCCTCATTAGCCTGCTCTGCGGTAAGATGCTGGGGAATCTCAAGCTTTCCTGCCTCACGGAATGTGGTTTTTAGGCCGAACGGAGTCATTGGATCGGCCGGCTTTCCGTCGGGAGTAGAAACCGACATAAGTATAGACGGTTCACTGATTTTATGGTAGCAATAGGAAACTTCTCCCAGCACATCACCTCTTTTTACCATCATACCGGTTTTAAGTTCCACATTTCCACGTAATCCTGAAATATAAATCTTCCTCCCATCTTCCAAAGTTATACCTACACATCCTTGAAGATAATGCGCTTTAACTGGCATGTTCCTGAACTTGGCCAGGTTGTCTTCAATTGCAGAATCAAATGAACCTTGCGTAAAATGTGTGGTATAAGTTGAAGCCAGTGACGTATAAATACCTATAGACAAAAACTTTATCTCTCCATCCGCTGGGGCATAAACTTTTGTTCCTGCAGGAGCTGCAATAACCAAATCATCAAAATTGAGCTCACTGTCCAGATATTGCTGAGGGACAAGCAGCAGATTCTCTCCTGCTTTGGCGCCTTCTACAGGCCATAACCATTGGCCCTGAAGCGTAAAGTTTGTGGCAAAAAGTACCACTGCAGCAAGAACCGCCCTTGCCACAAAATGCTTTCCTACATTCATAACAAACAATTTTTTTGGATTAGTTTACTATTATAAGAACTTGCTCATCTGGTTCCGGAACAGACTGTATCTTATTGGTATTGAATTTTTCATTGTCTGGAATATAAAGATGCATCATCCCTGCATGTTCAAGGGAATCAGTATCTGTTCCCACATGCGGTATAGTTATTTCCGTGCGGGGGACAAGGCAATTTGCCTGAAGGGCCGAGAAGACCATTACCGCTACACAAATTGCGAACGGCACAACTGCAATTCCTTTTCTGTTACGTGGAGGATTGAGCATCCAGTTAAACCGGCTTTTTGTAAAATAGCTGTAGAATTTTGAACTTACAGGCAAAGCAGAAGTGATTACCTGCTCCACTATGAGGGCAACATACTCCTTTTTGTCTGCACCGCTTGCCAGCACATCATAATCGGCCTCATACTCCTGCAGCTCCTCAATATGTATGGCGGCAATATATACAAACGGATTGAACCACATAACAATCTTAAGGAATCCCATAAATACCTTTTCCAAAGAATGATTATGCTTAACATGGCTCAACTCATGCTCCAAAATAAGGCTCTTCTCACTGGCAGACAAGCGGTTGGAAATTGCTATTTTTCCAAAGAAAGAAAACTCGTCTCCTTTGTTCCTTGCACACTCAAGCACTTGCGCCCCTTTATAATTGTATCTGGAGGTAACTCCTTCATTGATTTTTCTCCGTATTGCATACAATTGCCTGAAGAACACTCCACCCATAAACAGTGCCCCTGCACAATAGATCCAACTATAGATATTACTGTAATTTTCAACTCCGCCAGCGTTGTAATGCAACACCTGATATATCTCCTGTGCAACTGAAACCTCTACTGGAATCTCCACAAAAGGGATAAGGCCAGCTGCCGAAATGGAAATGAGCAGATATCTCCTTCTTATGGCATAGGGGACATTCCTCCCCATAAACATTGCATATATGAGGTATGAAACTCCGCTCAAAATGAATATTTCCAGTATTGCATCCATTGTTTACCACTCTATTTTATTATTCATCCTCTTTGTCTATGATTTGCTGGGCAAGACGGAGCAACTCCTGCTTTTCCTCTTTTGAAAGCTGCTTTTCCCTATTGAAGTAAGAAACCATTTGCATGAGCGACCCTCCAAAGAAATTGTCCAATACGCTGCTGGCTACAGAACCTGCATACTCTGCCTTCTCTACCAACGGATAATACATATTGCTCTTCCCTTGCTGCAGATGGCCCGCATAACCTTTATCCTCCAGCAGTTTAAGGAAAGTTGCCACCGTAGTGTACTTTGGCTTCTCATCTCCATACCTCTCCAGAATGTCATTGACAGTACCTTTACCCAACTCCCACAACAACTGCATTACCTCTTCCTCACCTTTTGTAAGGGCAACTTTTTTATCTTTTTGCTCCATATAAATCTTATTTTGATGCAAACTTACTACTAAATTTTTAGAAGAACAAATATTTCTACTAAAATTTTAGTAATATGAGTAAAATTTCTTTTCATAAGTTTTCTGAAAAATTTAGCCACTGCAATCGCAGTGGCTTTTTATTGCACAAATCATTCTTTTCTCTTTGCCCAGGTGTGTTTTAGAATTTCTTCTATGATAAACAGGCCTATCATAACCCATGCAAAATACATGAACAAGTCAAAGAAGGCTGCTATCCAAAGCAGGATTGATACAAGTATAAGGAATACTCCCTGAAGTACCCTAAGTTTGTATATGTTGAAGTTGTCTGCTTTGAAAGGGATAATTGAATTCTCTTTGGACAAGATGATCTTGTCACATTTGCCCATGAGGATGAGCAGTCCGTAACATAATATTATTACAGACATGATGGTTACAAATAATGAAACGTCTGTCATAGTGTGGTGCATTTTAATAATATATCCTTTCTCTGTTGATATTCTTGCGGAGAAGCCAGATCTGCTCTGCGGAGCGGCGCCTTACCTGTCTTAGTTTGAATGTGGTATAGGCTACCATCAGCCACATTATAATGGAGAGGCTGCTGGCTATCAGGGCCTGGTCCCACTCTCTTGTTGCAGGGTCTTCACATAGGGTTACTATAAAGGGAATCAATGTCCAGCAGAAAGCACCTATACCTAAGCCCCATGAAAGTTTGGTCCATTTGGGGCGTGGGGCCTGATTCCAGAAGTAGAGAATCTCAGCTATGACAAATATTGCAGCTGATATTAAATAAATGTATTCTACAGGGAAGGATTCGGGGAACTTGTCCTGTTGGGTAAGTATGGCAAATGAGATGAATGTTACAACATCGCCCCACCTGAATTTGCCTACACGGGTTCCCAATCCGTTTTTACGGTTTGTCATTCTGTTTGCCACCTTGTTTGCGTATGCATAGTTGGCCCTGTAGTTTGCCCAACTGAATTTACTGAAGTTCATCGTTTGCCTCCCCTTTTGTGGTTTTGCTTTTAGCCTTTGGCTTGCGCCCGCTACGGCGCAAAGCCTCGGCTATTATCCATTGCAGCTGCCCGTTGGTACTGCGGAACTCATCGGCAGCCCATTTTTCAATGGCATCCATCGTCTCTGCGTCTATGCGCAGGACAAAACTTTTTGTATTGGACTCTTTTCCCGCCATAAATTGTCGGGATGATTAATTGTGAAGTGTACCTGTGTTTACTACCGGCTGTGCTGCCTCATCTGCACAAAGGACTACAAGCAGGTTGCTTACCATTGCTGCCTTGCGCTCCTCGTCCAACTCCACAACCTCCTCGGTTGAAAGGCGCTCCAAAGCTATTTTTACCATTGATACTGCTCCCTCTACAATCTTCTCGCGTGCTGAGATGATTGCATCTGCCTGCTGGCGGCGCAACATTGCTGCAGCAATCTCCGGTGCGTATGCCAAGTAGTTAAGACGTGCCTCCATTACCTCAATACCGGCCATTGAAAGGCGCTCGTTGAGCTCGTCTTTGAGTCTCTCGTTAATCTCCTCACCACCGGAACGCAAAGTTGTTTCGCCAGCCTGGTTGTTTGAGTTTTCATCATAAGCGTACATGCCGGCCACCTGTCTTAGGGCTGAGTCACTCTGTACTGCAACAAAGTTCTCCAGCACATTCATACGGCTGGTTGCAGCTCCTGTTACCACCTCTGGAGAGTCAATCTCAAATACTGCCTTGTATGCGCCATCCTCCTTGATTTTCCATACGAGTACAAGACCAATAAGGATTGGGTTACCAGCCTTATCATTTACCTTGATTGGGTTTACGTTAAGGTTGCGGGCTCTGAGCGAAAGTTTCTTTGCGCTCATGAAAGGGTTGATCCACCAGTAACCGGTATTATAGAAAGTACCTTTATATGTTCCAAAGAATGTAAGTACCCTTGCCTCATTTGGCTCCAGCATCATAAAGCCGCACGCCATGATGATTGAAAGCACAACAAGAGCCAAGGCTACAATAAGGAACATAGGAACAAACTCCTCGCTTTTACCAAGCAGTACAAAGTTCCACACAGCACCACCCAACATAAGAAGATTGACCAAAAGGGCAAGAAAACCGTTCATTTTCCATCCCGAGTAAGTGTAATTAGCGTTTTTCATAACTCAGCGTTTTTAGATTGATATCATTTTGATATCACAAAGATATGCACAAATTTTATAAATGCAAATTAATTTTAACGTAACGTCGTCTTTTTGTACAATCACCTATAAATCAACTGATTAAAAAAACGGGTATATAAGAAAAACTCATATACCCGTTTTTTAAATTACTGAATATCAAAATATTGTACAAAAGGACGACGTTACTTAAGAATGTATTTTTTGGCAATCTTGCGGGCCACCCCCATAAGCAGGAAGAGGAAGGTAAGGAAGCGGCTCAGGCGGCCGATGATATCGCCATGGATGGTGTAGATTGTCTTTTCTTCGTTGAGGTTAAGGGTGCCGGTAAGGTAGCCACGCTCCCACCAGCCGGTCTGTTGCACTATATCTCCACGCTGGTTAATGAAGGCGCTTATGCCGGTATTGGCACTACGGGCTATGCTGCGTCGGTTCTCAATGGCACGCAGGCGGGCATAATTGAGATGCTGCTTATGTCCTGGAGTATCGCGCCACCAGCCGTCGTTGGTGATGATGGCCATAACATTGGCCCCATTCAAGGCCCACTCACGGTAGAAGTGCGGGAATACAGATTCGTAGCAAATGGCTGTTCCAACTTTTACCCCGTGTGAAGTCTCAAACACGTCACGTGTATCCTGAGGCTGATAATCGCCAATTCCTCCGGCCATATTCCTTACCAGCTGGTCCATAAACTTGAACGGACCGCTGCGGAACGGGTTGCTTTCTGCAAGAACCACCAGTTTTGATTTGTGATAGTACTGCGGAACAACCGAAGCCGTTGAATCATCGGAAGCCTCCATAAAAATAGAAGCGTTGTGGTATTTGTCGCCATTATAGGTTACCGCCCCCACAATCATGGAAAGCTCCTTGCCGGAAAGATTCTCCTGCTTAACCCAGTTGGCAATGGCCTTGTAGCTTGGATTGCGCTGCGGCGCACTCTCCTGAAGCCTGCTGCTCCACCTCTCATTAAAAATGAAGGTCTCGGGTGCCACTACAATCTGCGGAACGGTATCAGCAACCTGACCTGCCGCCCGATCTGCCAGTTCCAGAAGGTTGGCAGTCTGCTCCATAAGTGACTGGCCTCCAAATTTGTCGGTATAAGGATCAATATTGGGCTGCAACACTGCAAACTCAGCAGGATTCTCTTCTTCCCGACAGTTATAGTAGAGAATATGGGAAACAATTGTCGGGATGAGAATTACAGCAGCCAGGGCTCCCACTGATACCCTGATGGGTTTCTGTCTGTTCTTAAGGAGTATGATTCTGTGGATGAGCATGTTGGACAGGAGAATCCAGAGGGATCCGCCAAGGGTTCCTGTAAACTCATACCATTGGATATGCTTGATGGAGGTTGCAAAACTGTTGCCCAGGATAAGCCATGGCCAGTTGATCTGTCCGTTCTGGTATGAGTGCTCCCACGCCAGCCAGATGATGATGAAGAAAACATACGGAAGGAATCCGTTTGTAAACTTGCGCATCCATCGGAACAGGGTGAACAGAAGTGCCATCTGGAGCGTATTTAAGATGAAGGCGGCAACGGCGCCCCCCGGAGTGGCAAACCAGATCCAGAAAGTGGTGATAAGGTTCCAGATGAGGAATGTCACATACGCTATGTGGAAAAACCTCTTCTTGCCGCTGTTGTGGGCAAGCTGCTCCGCAAGGAAAAGGGGTACCAATGCAAATAGAGATACCGGACCTGTGTGCGGGATTATGTAAGGGATTGAAAGCAGAACGGATGACGAAAGTGCCAACAGCCATATCTGCAGATTTATTTTACTATTTTGGGCCATCACTATTTTGTTTGAATTTTAAAAATAGTATTTTTGCCAGATATCTGCAATTATTTATGATTACAACACTCATAAAAGGATTCATCGTAGGTCTTGGAGCATCAATTCCACTTGGCCCGCTTGGTGTTTTGTGCGTACAGAAGACTTTGGGCAACGGACGCAACTCCGGTTTCATCACCGGCCTTGGAGCATCTGTATCCGACACCTTCTACGCTGCAATCTCTCTTATGGGACTTGCCTTCATCCAGAACCTCATAGACAAGAATATGGATTGGGTTATGCTGTTCGGTGGTCTGATAATCATGTACATAGGTGTAAAGATATACCTCACCAACCCTATCAAGCAGATTCAGCAGAAAAACAAGAACAAGAGGCATGTGGAGGATTTCTTTGAGGCGCTGTTCATGACCATAACCAACCCTGGAGCAATATTCCTCATCCTTGGACTTTTTGCAGCCGTGGGGATCAACCTGGATGAAAACGTATCAAAAGGGACTCTTGTAACAACCCTATGGGGTGTATTTGCCGGTTCGGCCGCATGGTGGTTTACCTTGAGCACCACAATCAACGTTTTCAGAAAGAAATTCCGCATCAAGCAACTTATGATGATAAACAAGATTTCCGGAATCATAATCTTTGTACTCGGTCTCATCTCAATGTTCAACGGAGCGTTTGAGCTGATAATGGAGGCGGTGAAAAAGTAAGCGGCAAGAATCTGTCGGGATGAAAAAAAATTCATCCTTTTTCCTTTTAAATTGTTACCTTTGCAGGACATACTTTATGGGGATGTTTTGGTTTTGACATCAGATTAATTGGTATGTAAGCATGCAGAGCATTGGCAGCCAAGCTCTTTAATCTCCAACTGCACGCCTACAACTGGCAACAATAACTATGCACTTGCTGCGTAATCAGCCAAGCTATTACGCTTAATCCTCCCCGCCCAGGTGCCGGGTGGACAAGTATCCCGCCAGCCCTTTAATCCTGCTATGGGCCTGGCATATGGGGTATCATTCCAAGCGGGATGCCGGTGCGGACTCCTTTAAAGCACCCTAAGCCCCAAAGGATAAGTTACAGGTGGCCTGTCTTTCGGCAGCCTGTTCCCGACAATTAAAGAAAGAATAAGCATGTAGAAAGCATATTGATGGTTTGGTTGGACGGCGGTTCGAGTCCGCCCATCTCCACTTTATATACTGGCTCTCGCCAGACCAGCCGCTCCCGGCCTTACCGTATTTGCATTCGCAAATACACGGCCTCCGCGGGGCGTCTGATGACGCCTTTAAAGGGGTTCACATTGTGAACCCCTTTCTTGTGGAGATAAGCCTCACCCCCTGCACCCCCTCAAGGGGGATTTGCGGTGCCCCGTGGGCACCGGTTGCCTCCGGCAACTTGGGAAACACTCCGCGGGCCGCCTGATGGCGGCTTTTCTTTTATATTTAATATTGTTGCTTATTTATTTACCACCTTCATGATAAGTTCAAACATACCGTTGAACATTGAGATAAGGCCAAGGACAAAGATTACTATGCCGGAGATGCGGTTAATCATCATCAGCTGTTTGATTCTGAATCTTTTTCTGAATACGTTTATGGTGGTGCTTAGGGTGAACCACCATGCTGCAGAGCCTGCGAATACGCCCCAAAGGGTTGTTACAAGAGCTCCTTTTGACACATTTTCATCCAGGTCAATTCCTACTGCGGCAAAGAGGCCTAGTATCAGAAAGATGGCTCCTGGATTGGTTATGGTCATAAACAAAGCTTCAAAGAAGTCTTCTACGTGTTTTTTGTTTTTGTTTTTTTGACGAATCTGCTTAATGGGATTGGTGAGGTATATTTTTACACCTATGTACATGATTATCAATCCACCCACTAGCATTACCCAGTCCATATTGCGGTTTATGATATTTTGTATGAACGCAAGACCCATAAGCGATATTGCAGCGTAGAATGTATCAGATACAGAGGCCCCCAGGCCGGTTATGAATCCAGAGTTTCTACCGTTGCCCAATGTCTTCTGTACGCACAATACACCAAGCGGACCTAGAGGTATTGATGCTCCAAGTCCCACAATGAATCCTTTAACCAGCGTTGTAATCATAGGTATATGGCAGGTATTTTTAGTATATTTGCAAAAATACAATATTTAAAAAATAATCAAAATACAGATGCCTAAAAACAGCAAAATAAATCTGCAGATATGGTTGTTGGCCCTTTCTTCATCCATTTTGCTATCTGTTCCATATATCATTCCCCATACCGGACTGGTTTCTCTATTTGCTTTTGTGCCACTTTTTCTTGCTGAGCAACTGGCTTACAATAGCGGCAAAAAGAGATTTTTCCATATTGCTTATATTACGTTCCTAATATGGAATCTTATAACCACATTCTGGATCTGGTTTGCTACGCCAGGTGGGGCTATGGTTGCATTTATATTAAATACATTGCAGATGGCCATCTTGTTCACCCTGTTCCGCTGGATGAGAAAGTTTACTAACGGCTTTCTGCCGTATATCTTCTTTTGTATCATCTGGTTGGCATGGGAACATTCATATCAGACATGGCAGATTAACTGGCCTTGGCTGGTTCTTGGAAACAGCTTTGCCACATCCATCAAGCACATTCAGTGGTATGAGTATACAGGAGTTCTTGGCGGATCCCTCTGGATTCTCCTTTCCAATATGCTAATTCACAGAATTATACTTCTTTCTTCCCGACAGAAGACTATTCGTGTCTCTGTGGCTGCCTTAGCAGTAGTCATTTTACTCCCGACAGTTATTTCTCATATTATCTACAATAATTATCGGGAGGAAGAAAAGCCAGCTCAGTTTGCAGTTCTCCAGCCTAATATTGATCCTTATACCGATAAATTTGGAGGATCAACACTTATGCAGCAGACTGCTAATCTATTGGATTTGGCTGCTGAGGCTACTGGGAATGTTTCGGAGCCAGAGATTGTAGTAGCTCCTGAGACATTCATTATTACTGAAAGGTGGAGTACCAGAATGGAAGAGTCGGCGCCATATCTCAATCCAGGTTACCGGACTATTTCAGGTTGGTTGGAGAAGGAGACTTTGGACGGAAAAGATATCTCAATGATAGTTGGTGCAGTTACTTATAGGGGAGAAAAATATCATAATGCTTCACTGTTTATGCAGCCGCAGGTGGTTGAGGTAGAGGAGGTTAATGGTAACGATGAAGCGCCTTTGGAGGTTTCTCCCACTGCAAAGGTGCAGCTGGTGCCAGAATATTATCACAAATCAAAGTTGGTTGTCCTTGCAGAGAGTAATCCGTTCCGCAGTGGACCGTTCAAGTTTATGGATAAGCTTGTGAAAAATTTGGCAGGTGGAATAGGGGATTATCAGCCGCAGGAGTACAGGACAGTTTTTAATGCAGATAATGGTGTTAAAATTGGAACAGCCATTTGTTATGAGTCTGTATTTGGTGATTTTTACAGGGAGTGGGCTTTGAATGGTGCCAACGTTATGGCTATTATCACTAACGACGGTTGGTGGAGAGATACTCCAGGACATAAGCAGCATCTTAATTATGCCCGTATCCGTGCGATTGAAAACCGCAGAAGTATTGCACGAAGTGCCAATACCGGAATAAGTGCCTTTATAAACCAACGTGGTGATATTGTGCAGCAGACAGGTTGGTGGGAGAGGGGCTACCTTTCCGGCACCCTTAATCTTAACGATAAAAAGACCATCTTTACCGTTTACGGCGACATTGTAGGCCGCTTGAGCCGTTTCCTCGCCTTCCTATTTCTGCTGATGGGAGTAGCCCGAAAAATTGCAAAAAAACACATTTTAATGTAACGTCGTCTTTTTGTACAATATATTGATATTCAGTAATTTAAAAATGGGCAGATGAGAAAAACCTCATATGCCCATTTTTTAAATTGTTAATTTACAGGTAATTGTCCAAAAAGACGACGTTACATTAAAATAATTTGGATTTATGAGATTTGTGTATATCTTTGTGATATCAAAATGATATCAATTTTAAAAACGCTGAGTTATGAAAAACGCGAATTACACTTACTCGGGATGGAAAATGAACGGTTTTCTTGCCCTTTTGATCAATCTGCTTATGTTGGGTGGTGCTGTGTGGAATTTTGTATTGCTTGGTAAAAGCGAGGAGTTTGTTCCAATATTTCTAATTGTAGCCATTGCCCTTGTAATTCTTTCAATCATTATGGCGTGCGGTTTCATGATGCTTGAGCCTAATGAGGCAAGGGTGCTTACATTCTTTGGAACATATAAAGGTACTTTCTATAATACCGGTTACTGGTGGATCAACCCTTTTATGAGTGCTAAGAAACTTTCGCTCAGGGCTCGTAACCTCAATGTAAACCCAATCAAGGTAAATGACAAGGCGGGTAACCCAATCCTTATAGGTCTTGTACTTGTGTGGAAGATTAAAGAGGATGGCGCATACAAGGCAGTATTTGAGATTGACTCTCCTGAGGTGGTAACAGGAGCGGCATCCTGCCGTATGAATGTGCTTGAGAACTTTGTTGCAGTACAGAGTGACTCTGCCCTAAGACAGGTAGCAGGTATGTACGCTTATGATGAGAACTCAAACAACCAGGCCGGTGAAACAACTTTGCGTTCAGGTGGTGAGGAGATTAACGAAAGACTTAAAGACGAGCTTAACGAGCGCCTTTCAATGGCCGGTATTGAGGTGATGGAGGCACGCCTGAACTACTTGGCATACGCACCGGAGATTGCTGCAGCCATGTTGCGCCGCCAGCAGGCAGATGCAATCATCTCAGCACGCGAGAAAATTGTAGAGGGTGCTGTATCAATGGTAAAAATAGCTTTGGAGCGACTGTCAACAGAGGATGTTGTAGAACTGGACGAGGAGCGCAAGGCAGCAATGGTTAGCAATCTGCTTGTTGTGCTTTGCTCGGACGAGTCGGCCCAGCCGGTCGTTAATGCCGGCACTTCACATAACTGATAAATTCTCCGGATATGTTAAGGAAAATCATAATCGTTGCGGTCATGATGGCCGCGACATTGTCTGCCGCTTATGCCCAGACAGGTACATGGTCCGGCAAACTTGCCGTGCAGGGAATGGAACTTGCGCTGGTATTCCATCTTGATGATGAGAACCCGACCATGGATTCGCCGGATCAGGGCGCGAGAGGCATACCGACCCAGATTGAAAGGCCGGGAGCCGGAAAGGTCATTGTCCGGGTTCCTTCTCTCGGGATCAGGTATGAGGGTCAGTGG
>JAZLBB010000073.1:0-12453 GCA_045613465.1 Candidatus Egerieisoma sp. | reverse complement strand
CCAGTACAATTACTCAGAGGGTGCTGCAGAGGTGTTTGGTATAAAGTTCCTTGAGGGAAGGGAGGCTGCTGCGGCTAATGAGGTGGCTGTGAGCCGCAAGTTTGTGGAGAAGATGCAGGAGTTTGCAGACTGGTCTGACGGTGCCATTGGAAAGGGAATTGTCCTTACAGAGCATTCTCAGACAAAGGAGGACATCTTTACAATCTGTGGTGTATATGAGGATTATAAGATGGGAGCTGTGTATGTTGATGACAGGCCAAGTGTCCGTTTTGCAGCCGTAAGAGGTGATAAAAATCTCTATTTGAGTGGAGTGGCAATTAAAGTGCATGAGTTGACACCAGCAGCTATAGCTTCTGTGCAAAAAGTTGTGGATGAGTTGTTTCCCGACAGAGGAATTGAGGTTATAGCATATTCTGATGGAATGAAGGAGGCTTTTTCTGATGTAAAGAACATTAACGATGCAATTCTTTTGGGAGGTCTGTTCTCATTGATCATCTCCTTGATAGGACTTATTGGATACATTAAGGATGAGACCCAGCGCAGAAGTGCAGAGATGGCTGTGAGAAAAATCAACGGTGCTGTCTCCAGTGAGATTATTGGACTGTTTGTGTTTGATGTCCTAAAATTGGCTGCAGTAGCGGTAGTGTTGGGTAATATAGCCGCTTATGTTGTAGGAGATGCGGTTCTGGAGAGGTTTGCTGAGAAGATTACTCTTGCTCCATGGATTTTTATATCAGGATCTGCAGCTGTAATTCTTATGATAACAGTTACGGTGGTAATTAACAGCCTGCGTATTAGCTGGGCTAATCCGGTGGACTCTCTCAAGAGTGAGTAATTTTACGTTGTCTTTTTGTACAACTAATTGAATATTAAGGATTTGTAAAATTGGAAATATAGAAAAATAAAATAATTTAAAAACTAATGCGTTGATACTCTGTATTTTGTACAAAGAGACGACGTAAATAAAAATTACTGATATGATTAAAGTTACTGATTTAAGCAAGGTTTTTAGAACTGAAGAGATTGAGACAACTGCGTTGAATGGTGTTTCATTTGAGATTAAGGAGGGTGAGTTTGTGGCTATTATGGGACCTTCGGGTTGCGGCAAGTCTACTTTGTTGAATATTTTGGGATTGTTGGATAATCCGTCGGGAGGAAGCTATATGTTGTTGGGAAGTGAGGTTGGTCAGTTGAAGGAGAAGGAGCGTACCAAGTTCCGTAAGGGCAATATCGGGTTTGTGTTCCAGAGCTTCAACTTGATTGACGAGCTGGATGTGTATGAGAATGTGGAGCTGCCGCTAAGATATTTGAATATTTCGTCGTCTGAGCGCAAGCAGAAAGTGACTGAGATTCTTAAGAGGATGGGCATTTCGCACAGGGCTAAACATTTTCCTCAGCAGCTGTCGGGAGGTCAGCAGCAGCGTGTGGCAATTGCCCGTGCGGTGGTTTCTTCGCCTAAACTGATTTTGGCCGATGAGCCTACCGGTAACTTGGATTCAAAGAACGGTAAGGAGGTTATGGATCTTTTGGCCGAGTTGAATGCGGAGGGTACTACAATTGTGATGGTTACCCACTCGCAGAAGGATGCGGCTGTTGCGCAGAGGGTGATCAATCTGTTTGATGGCCAGATTGTGGGTGATGTGAAGAATGAGTTGTAATTTTTATACCATTGATTATTAACTGATTGTACAAAAAGACAACGTAAAAATGAAAAAACTGTTTAAGGGCTCAGGTATTCTTAATTTGTTGGGTATGACTGTGGCATTTGCGGCACTGTATATACTGTTGGTGCAGGTGTATTATGATCTGTCGTACAACAAGCAGATTGAGGATGTTGAGCGCGTATACATAATGGCTACTCCAAGCTGGTTTGAGGAAGGGCAGTATCAGGTGAATCTGAACAGACCTATTCAGAAGCAAATATTGGAGCAGGCCGGTATGGTTGAGAGTTATGGTGTAGCCTATATTGGTGGTGACGGCAAGAACTATACACGTGTGGGAGACGGTGATGATGCCCGTAAATATCAGATAGGAACATCACAGCTTACCAGGGGAGCTTTGGATGTGTTCGGGTTCAAGCCTGTGGTAGGAACCTTTGACGGCATGGACAAGGAAGAGGCCGTTGCTATAAGTGAGAGTGCCGCAAAACTCATGGGAGTGGGAGTTGGAGATGCAATATATGTGGGCAAGGGTAAGGAACCAATGACAATCGTGGCAGTGTATGAGGATATGCCTATGAACTCTGATTTGAATAATATCCATATCCTATTTTGCTGCTATCTGGAAACCCAGAGTATAGAAAATTTTGGAGAATGGAGTTACCATCATTTTGTAAAACTTAATTCTCCCGACAGTAAAGCTGACTTTGAGGCCCACGCAAAAAAAGTTGTGGAACAATTCTGGAAAGAGAGAATAGACAGTGCACCGGAAGAGGCGAAGGCTGGGCTTACCCAGAGCATAATAGATGATCAGATCAACAGATGTATGGTAACATTGTTGCCGTTTGAGGATATGTATTACAACAAGCAGATTTACCAGCCTGCTGGTCGTAGTGGAAACAAAACTACAACGCTTACTTTATTGGCTGTATCTATTCTGATTATTGCAGTTACACTTATCAATTTTGTGAATTTCTTCTTTGCACAGGTTCCTATTAGGATCAGGGGCGTGAATACCCGCAAGATATTGGGCAGTTCAAGGGGTGCACTTGTGGGCAGCCTTATGTTTGAAAGTGGAATGCTGGTTACCATATCATTGTGTGCTGCGGTTGCCCTTGTGCTGCTGTTCAAGGGGTCTGCCTATGCAAACTTGATTACCTGTACTTTGGCATTTGAATACAATTTGCCAGTTGTCGGGATGACTATTGTTGCAGCTCTTGTTATGACAGTGGCATCAAGTGTTTATCCTGCACTTTATATCACTTCATTCCCTCCTGCTCTTGCAGTTAAGGGCGGTTTTGGAGCAACACAGAAAGGAAAGACTTTGAGATATGCCCTTATATGTTTGCAGTTTGTGATTTCCATTTCGTTTGTCATCTGTGCAATGTTCATAAAGAAGCAGCATTCATTTATGATGAACTATGATATGGGATTCAATAAGGAATATCTTCTTACTGCCGCTGTAGGTGTATCAACATCAGATAGGGATGCATTTTCGGATGAACTGCTGAAGTCTCCACTTGTTAAAGATGTGGCTTGGGCTGCAGGACCTCTTGTAAATCCAACCAGAATGGGATGGGGACGTAGTTTTAAAGGGGAACAGATAAATTTGGATGTTTATCCTGTTTCATGTAATTTCCTCAGTTTTATGGGTATTGAGGTGGTGGAAGGACGAGATTTTACCAAATCGGATGAGCAGTGTGAAAATGGTGTGTTCATTTTTAATCAGCTTGCTAAGGATAAATATGGATTTACCTTGGAAGATAAGGTTAGCGGTCATAATGGCGAGACAGAGATTGCAGGTTTTTGTGAGGATTTCCAATTCCGTCCTCTTCAGTATGAACTTAATCCGTTTGCATTCTATATTTTTGGAAAGAAACCTTGGTGGGATCTTAATCATATGTATATAAGGACAGAGCTCGGTGCTCCGTTCCAACAGGTAAATGAGTTTGTAAAGGAGACAATATTGAAATTCAATCCGTCTGCGAATGTTTCCGGTTTTACACTCAATTTCTTTGATGAGGAACTTGGCGAGCAATACCGCAAGGAGCAACAGCTCACAACAATGGTTACATTGTTTACATTGCTGGCAATAATCATTTCATTGATGGGGGTATTTGGCCTGGTTATTTTTGAAACCCAGTACCGCAGAAAGGAGATAGGTGTCCGCAGAGTCCACGGATCATCAATCCTGGATATTCTGGTGATGTTCAATAAGAAATTTGCCAAACTGCTGATAGCAAGTTTTGTTCTGGCAGCGGCATTGAGCTGGTTTGTGATTGACTATTATTATAGCACGTTTGCACACAGTGCTCCTATGAGCTGGTGGGTATTTACCCTTGCCCTGCTGCTTGTATCGGTGGTAGTGTTTGCTGTTGTGACTGTTGGCAGCCTTCGTGCCGCTACTGAAAATCCTGTAAATTCTCTTAAGAGTGAGTAGTTACGTTGTCTTTTTGTACAATTTGCTGATTTTTAGCAAATTGTAAAACGGGAATTTTGGCTGTGCCAAAACTCCCGTTTGCAATTACCTGTTTAAACAGGTAATTGTACAAAAGGACAACGTTACAAGCCAAGGGCTTTGGCTACCCCTTCGCCATATGCCGGATCTGCAAGGTAGCAGTTTCGCACATGACGTTCTTTGATAAATTGTTCACAGCCGGCCATAGCGCGGGCGGTATTTTCAAACAGCAGCTGTTGCTCTTGCGGAGACATCAGACGAAAGAGGGCTCCAGGCTGGGAGTAGTAATCTGAATCATATTCCCGTTCCGGATAATTGTAAACATCGGCACCAGGTTTGACTATTGTCTCAGGACCAGCATTATCTGTGGCGTTTCCTTGTACTCTCAGAGGGGGATCTTTACGGGTTGGGTCTTCCATCCATTGGCCGTAACTGTTAGGTTCGTAGCCAAGGGTTGAACCATAGTTGCCGTCTACTCTCATTGCTCCGTCGCGGTGGTAAGCATGTACAGGGCAGCGAGGGCGGTTTACCGGAATTTGCTCAAGATTTACTCCAAGACGGTACCTTTGGGCGTCTCCGTATGAGAAGAGGCGTCCCTGCAGCATCTTGTCGGGAGAAAAACCTATACCATCTATGATATTCTGTGGGTTGAAGGCAGCCTGCTCTACATCTGCAAAGTAATTTTCCGGGTTGCGGTTGAGCTCAAGGATTCCCACCTCGTGAAGTGGAAAATCTCCGTGAGGCCACACTTTTGTGAGGTCAAAAGGATTTATTTCGTATGATTGGGCTTGCTCCTCGCTCATAAGTTGCACCTGGAACAGCCATCGCGGATAATCGCCACGCTCAATGGCCTCATACAGGTCTCTCTGGTGAGATTCGCGGTCCTTGGCAATAATGGCTTCAGCCTCCTGGTCTGTAAGGTTCTTAATCCCCTGAAGGGTTTTAAGGTGGAATTTCACCCAGGTACGCTCATTTTTTGAATTTATAAAGCTGTAGGTATGGCTTCCAAAACCGTGCATATGACGGTATGAGTAAGGTATTCCCCTTGGACTCATAGTTATTGTTATCTGGTGTAGAGCCTCAGGCAATAGAGTCCAGAAATCCCAGTTGCTGTTGGCACTACGCATATTAGTTCGGGGATCTCTTTTTATAGCATGGTTGAGGTCGGGAAATTTCAAAGGGTCTCTTAGAAAAAAGACAGGGGTATTATTGCCAACAAGGTCCCAGTTGCCTGTTTCGGTGTAGAATTTCATGGCAAAGCCCCTTATATCTCTTTCTGCATCAGCAGCGCCACGCTCTCCTGCAACAGTAGAGAACCTTACAAAGCATTCGGTCTTTTTACCAATCTCACTAAAGATAGAGGCTCGTGTGTATTTTGTAATGTCGTGAGTTACGGTAAAGGTGCCAAAAGCTCCTGACCCTTTTGCGTGCATTCTCCTTTCTGGGATTACTTCCCTGTCAAAATGTGCCAGTTTTTCCAAAAACCACGGATCCTGCAATACCATTGGACCACGCAACCCGGCTGTCTGTACATTTTGATTGTCGGCCACAGGCCTTCCATTGGCAGCTGTGAGCTGATTTAATCTTTTCTTTTCCATAGTGTTGAATTTTCAATAATTTGAAACTGGGGAATATGCGCCCTTTCATTCACATAACGGAAAAGAGGAGTAAAAGTTTATTGCTCAAAAGATAACGTTAAGAAAAAATATTAAATTTGTAAAGAGATAAGTAAGAAAGATGGCCACAAAAACCAAAGGGAAAATACTTGTAGTTGATGATAATGCAGGAATAAGGGGTGCACTTAAAATACTCCTTCCTATGCATTTTGCAGAAGTGGAACTGATATCAACCCCTAAAGAGCTGATGTTCAAGTTAGGTGAGTTCACGCCAAATGCTGTGCTTTTGGATATGAATTTCCATACAGACATAAATACCGGCAACGAGGGGCTCTTCTGGGTAGCGGAAATAAAGAAGCATTACCCTGCAATTGAGGTAGTCCTATTTACCGCTTATGCCGATATCCAGCTGGCCGTAGAGGGGATGAAACGTGGTGCATTTGATTTTGTGGTTAAGCCGTGGGATAACCAGAAACTCATAGAGATTCTCACCAATGCGGTTCAGAAAAATCAGAAGGAAAAACAGCTGCCTGCTGTATCAAACAATCTTCTTCCCGACAAAATGCTATGGGGAGTAACCCCTCAAATGCAGCTGATTCGCAAAACAGTAGAGAAGATAGCACCTACAGATGCTACTGTGCTTGTTACCGGAGAGAATGGAACAGGAAAAGATGTCCTAGCTGGAGAGATCCACCGCCTCAGTGAGCGTAGTGGTCGCCCAATGGTAAGTGTGGATGTTGGAGCCCTAACCGAGACTTTATTTGAAAGTGAGCTTTTTGGTCATGTTAAAGGTGCATTTACAGATGCCCACGCAGATCATATAGGTAAGTTTGAACAGGCTAACGGAGGTACACTCTTCCTTGATGAGATAGGTAATATTCCAATCCATCTGCAGGGCAAACTGTTGAGAGTGCTGCAGAACCGCTGTATAACCAAAGTGGGTGATACAAAGCAGATACCAATAGATATTCGTCTGATCTGTGCAACAAATATGGATCTTGAGCAGATGATCCGCGACGGCAAATTTAGGGAAGATCTTTACTATCGCATAAACACAATGCATATTACACTTCCTCCACTGAGGGAGCGTTTGGATGAGATAAAAGATTTGGCAACCAATTTCCTTAGAAGATATGCAGAGAAATATCGTAGAAATGTTGCCAGAATAGATGCACAGGCATTGGCAGCCCTTAAGCTTCATAGATGGAATGGCAACATAAGGGAACTTAAGAATTCCATAGAGAAGGCTGTAATTATGAGTGAGGGGGATACCCTAACCTTACAGGACCTTCAGATAAGCATTCATATTCCCGACAATTTTGCCTCATCTCAGACCGCTAACAGCTATAGCAATACAGCGGAATGCATGGCGAGCAACGAGTATCACGGAGAGACCCTTGAGATGCAGGAGGAGAAGACTATAAGAGCTGCAATGGAAAAATGCGGAGGCAACCTTTCAATGGTAGCCAAGGCCCTGAATATCTCCCGTCCTACACTCTACGCAAAACTTAAGAAATACGACATATAACCCTCCAGGATGCTCAAACTTATCCTCATAGCCTTAGCAATAGCAGTTCCGGTTTTTATGTACACAGTATATCTGTGGCACAAGACAAACCAGAAACTTACCTATATGCTGGATTCTTTGGATAATGACGATGTCAACTTCAGATTCAGGCAAAGACTGTTTTTTGATGTCTCTCTCAACAAGACACTCAACCGTTTGCGTGAGATATACGAAAAGAGGCGTGCTGAGATGCGAGAACAGGAGCAGTATTATGCACATATGCTTGAGAATGTACAAACTGGTATTGTGGTTTTAGATGAGCATGGGAGAATACTGTTTTACAACAACTATGCAACAGTTCTTTTGGGGATGGAACAGCTTTCGCATGTAAGGCAACTGAGACGAATCAGTGATTCTTTATATGATAGCTTTACTATCGTACAACCTGGTACAGCAATGAAAGCGAGTTACTACAACGAAAGTTCCAAAATAAACATACTGCTTTCGGCCTCGCACGTAACCCTAAAAGGAAAGAGTGTGAAGATTGTATCGGTGAGCAATATTGATAACCAACTTAATGAAAATCAGGAAGAGAGTTGGAATAAGCTTACCAGAGTGCTTACACATGAAATAATGAACACAATCACTCCAATAGTCTCCCTAAGCGATACATTGAACAAATGTGCGGTTGAGGATAACCTTAATCCCAATTACATCTCTGGGTTGGAGACTATCTCCGCTTCATCAAAAGGATTGTTGGGTTTTGTGGAATCATACAGGAGCCTTACCAGAGTAGCTGCTCCAATCCGTAAGTCGTTTCTGGTAAGCGAACTGGTAGATAGGGTATTCCAGCTCACTCTACCATACACTTCACAGGCAGGGGTAAAAACATCTTTTGTAGAGAAGACTACCGATGTGCTCCTGTGGGCAGATCAAGACCAGATTTCCCAGATTCTTATCAATCTGGTTAAAAATGCAGTACAGGCAGGAGCAACTGCCATTGAGATATCAGTAGACTTGGATTCTCTTGAGAATGTGGTAATAGAGGTAAGCAACAATGGTGCGCCAATCAGCAAAGAGGGACAGGAAGAGATCTTTGTCCCATTCTATACTACAAAGCAGGAGGGAACTGGTATAGGCCTATCTCTTTCCAGACAAATCATGCGTCTGCATAACGGAACTCTTACATTGTCTCGTAGCGATTCTGTAGCTACCGTGTTTACATTGCAGTTCAAATAAAAAACATCTATATCCAGCTCAAGGAGAGGAAATGTTTTGAACGATGCAAATTATTTGTAAACTTTGAAAGGTTTTTATGAAATTTATCAATAAAGAAATTTAAGATACATGAAGGAACAGAAATTTATGGCCTATGAGACTCCACAGGTGGAGCTTATAGAGGTTGATGTTGAGCAGGGGTTTGCGGCGAGTGGAACGACAAACGGTTTTGGAGAAAACGAAGGTGTATGGTAAAAAATGGAGGGATTGGAGATGAGAAAACTGTTTAATCTTTTTGTAGCGGCATTGGTAGTGTTGGCTGCAGTATCATGTGAGAAAAATGAGGTTCTTCCCCATAATTCTGAGGGAAAAGTTGTGACCCTTTCTGCAACTATTGATAATAGGGGAACTAAGACTGCGTTGGGAGGATGGGATGATGTTAATAGCGAATACCCTGTTCTATGGAGTAAGGGGGATAAGATTGCTGTAATACAGGAGCCATATTTTTATATTTTTACACTTGAAGGTGAAGGTGGTACTGCATCGGGAACTTTTACAAGTTCAGATGCAGAAGGCTTTGATCCAGAAGGAGAATATAGTGCATTCTATCCTGCTGAAGCTTTTGTTAGCGTAGAGAATACTACATACAATTACAAATTTTCACAGACTCAGTATTATGCACAAAATAGTTTCGGGGCGGGGGTTATGCCTATGGATGCAGATAAGGTAGTGGGAAAATCTCCCTATAATGTTTTGAAGTTTATAAATGTGTTTGGAGTATTAAAATTGCAACTTAAAGGTGCTGCAGATGAAAAGGTTACAAGTATAGTGATAACTTCAGATAATGCATTGAATGGTGAGGCTAACCTTAAATTGGGAAAAATAGTGTTGTCGGGAGCATCGGATGAAAATAAAAAAGTAACATTGGATTGCAGTGCTAATGGAGGAGTAGCATTGAATCAGGACAAAGCAACAGATTTTCATATTGCTTTGCCAGCAGGTGCAACAGGGTTGAAGGTGTTGATAAATACCAATAAAGGGTCATACTATAAGGAAGTGCCAAGCCAAGATGCAAGTTCAAATCCGATAAATGCAATAACAGCAGGCAATATTCTTAAGATGCCTGAGCTTAATACTGCTGATATGGCTCCTGCATATATAGAGAATGGGGTCTGTTATGGTGGTGGCATAGCACTTCCAAAATCTTCAACAGAAACCCTCATTTGGGCCCCTGTGAACTGCGGATATGATGAGAACCACAAATATGGCCTGTTGTATCAGTGGGGAAGGAAATATGGCCAGGGATATACTACCGAAACGTATGGAGAAACAGAACCAGAACTGGTTCCCGGCCCTGTAGCATTGGCAGACGGTCAGAATCCTGCTAACGCGAATACATTCTATAAAATCACTTCTTCACCGTATGATTGGGTATCTTCAAAGAGCGATGAACTTTGGAACAGCGGTTCAGCAGCTGCGCCGGTTAAAACTGATTATGATCCTTGCCCTGATGGATGGAGGGTTCCAACCAATGCGGAACTGCTTTCATTGTTGAATGGCCTTACCGAGAATGGTTATAAATCCTGTCCCTCTTCTCAATGGACAAATAACAGCACTGACCCCAATCATAGCGGCTTGGAGGGTTTCTGGTTCTATGGTAATACCACTGAAACTACCGGAAATAAGGTCTTTTTCCCTGCCGCCGGCAACCGCGGTAACAGCGCTGGTAGTGCCGGCTCTAGATCCAACGACGGCTACTATTGGTCTTCTTCTGTATCTAGCGATTTCGCCCGGGTCTTGCAATTCACTTACACTGCCTACGTGCACTCGTACAATCTCAAACGTGCTTTGGGGATGTCTGTCCGTTGCGTAAAGGAGTAGCAAGTCCTCTCCGTTAGGGGAGGCTTGCAGGTCAGGAAAAATATGCAACTGCCGGCGCAAGGGCGCAAGCCCCAACGGCGGCAGTTGCGGTTTTATATGGAAATTTTTTAGGACAGGATATCGGGAGTTGGAAGGGTTACGGCTTTTCCAAGAGGATTTGCAAGTTCAGCTGCCCACTGTACACATTTGGGGAGCTGCGTGAAATCTGGTTTACATAAACTATGTATTTCAGAGGAAATGGGAGAGAAAAAAGCAGAAAGGTCATCCATTGAATTTTTCCGACAGCAACAGAATCTCACAACCTCAAAGCAAACGTCTTAGGCAATCATATTTCTGATTATCGATGATTTACCTTTAAGCAACCAACAAAAAAAAAGGTACCTGCAAATCTGCAAGTGCCTTAATTTTTTTATAGCGCGACCCAGGATTGAACTGGGGACCTCATGATTATGAATGTTTCCTGTATTAGTTGCGGGATAAGGTCAATCGCTGTCGGGAAGAAGAAATTGATCATTTGTTGAACCTTTCTTGGGAAACGGTGTTGTTATAGGTGAAATAGTTTTTTAAGTTAGGTTAAGTCGGGCAGGCCCTGCAACTATCGGGATGAGGTTGTGGGGCTTGTTTTTTATGAGAAATTTTTTGACCAAGACGGTGGCGCAGTTGATGTGTGGTGGAGAGGGTTGGGGTGGGGGTGGTGTGCGCTACTCGTGGGTATTCTTAATGGGTGGTGCAGGTGATGTGGCTCTGAGTGAGGTGAGGAGGGGGATGGGTGCGCCACTGGCTTGGGGTGAGGGGGGAGTATTGCTCAAAATGAGGGCTGGAAATGTTTGCATAGCAACGAAGAATTTGCAAACTTTGTAGTGACTTCATGTATCCGCCAATATGGCCTTGGTGGGATTGGAGGGGATGATTTGTGTAGGCCAGACATTTCTTTTTTGTGGTGGAAAGGTATTCTTTTGAGGGTGGTTCGTCAGGGTTTTATCATGTTTGTACTGATGGTGTGTCTTTGGACTGGATGTTTAGGGATGATGCTGATTTTGTTGCCGGGGTTAACAGGTCGGGTATTTGTGCGGTGGTTTCTGGTGTGAAGCTCGTCTCATTTGTTCTTATGGATAATCATGTGCATTTTGTTCTGTATGGGGAGATGCCTTCTTGTAAGGATTTTATTCTCAGGTTCAAGAATCTTACAGGAAAGTACATTTTTTCGCAATACGGTATAAAGGGGCATATTCATGCACTTCCAGCAGAGATTATTAGGATTGATACTCCCGACAGATTGTTGGCAACTCTTGCCTACGTAGATAGAAACCCTATTGTTGCAGGTTGGCGCAAAATGCCGGATGAGTATAGGTGGGGCGTGTCCAGATTTATGTTCAGGTCTCAGAGCGGTTTTGAGTGTTTTCGCAGGCTTGATACATTTTCTTTGAGGGAGCAGAGTGTTTTCCTGGGGACTCATGTCAAACTTCCTCAGGATTGGAGGGTGGATGAGAATGGTATGTTGGATGTGCGCTGTTTTGTGGATGTTGTTTTTCTGGAGAGGTTGTTCAAGTCTCCAGGCAGGTATCTTTATTTTTTGTCTAAGAAGCTGGAGGGGGATATTGATCAGTTTTTTTCTACGGGAACCAGGACTTTTGTTCAGGATAAGGATTTGCGGATGATAGTGGAGAAGTTGGCTAAGGAGCTTTATGGAGAGGGGGATGTGAGACTTTTGAGTGTGAATACCAGACTTCTTCTTGCCCGAAAGTTGAGGTATGAGTATGCTTCTACGGTTAAGCAGGTTGCACGTATGTTGCATTTGGATGTTGAGTTGCTTAAGGGGTATTTTTAGGGTGTGTTTTGCTGCTGGTGTGGTGGTTATTGCTAAGACGGTGGCGCAGGGGGTATTTGTTGTAGGGGGCTGTAGATCGGGTAATGTGCGCTACTCGTTGGAGTTCTTTACGAGTGGCGCGGTAAAAGTGCTCTGTGAGGCGTGTGGAGAGGGTTGAGTGCGCCACTGGCTTGGCGGGGAGTGGATTTGCGTTTTGCCACTTCGCTGCCGCGGTGGGATTGAGGCTCCGGATTTTCCCATTCCGCCTTGCGGTGGGATTGAGGCTCCGCCATTCCCTCTGAGAGGGG
>JAZLBB010000072.1:0-5664 GCA_045613465.1 Candidatus Egerieisoma sp. | reverse complement strand
ATCAACATGGATGCTTACATGGAGGCAAGAAGACTTACCCAGACTTTCATTGACGATTATCTAGGTTACTTCATTGAGCCTACAAACTACCAGTGTTCATCACTTCTTGTAGGTTGCGGTCTTCCAGGCGGTATGATGGGTTCTATGATGGCAGACTTGAAAGGCTTCCACGGCGCTATCAACATGTCACTAAGAAACCAGGGCAAGAAAGAGGTTACTCTTAATGAGCTTGCAGTTATGTTGTTCCAGGAGGTTGAGTACGTATGGCCTCGCCTAGGTTACCCACCACTAGTAACTCCTTTCAGCCAGTATGTTAAGAATACTGCCCTTATGAACTTGATGCACACTCTTAAAGGTGAGCCTAGATGGAAGACAATTGACAAGGATACAATGAACATGATTCTTGGTAAGACTGGTAAACTTCCAGGCGAGCTTGCTCCAGAGATCGTTCAGATTGTTAAAGAGAAAGGTCTTGAGTTCTACACAGGCAACCCTCAGGATGAGTTCCCTAACGAGCTTCCTAAGTTCGAGCAGATGATGAAAGAAGAGGGTTGGGATAGAGGTCAGGATGATGAGGAATTGTTCGAGTTTGCAATGCACGAGCGTCAGTACAGAGACTATAAGAGCGGCATAGCTAAGAAACGTTTTGAGACCGACCTTGAGGCAGCTAAAGCTAAAGCAGGTGCTCCTATCATCGTTACCCGTCCGGTTGTTGAGATGCCTAAGTTTGACATTGATGCACTTGTTGCAAAATTCCCTAATGCCAAACCTATCCAGTCACCAGTTAAAGGTAAAGTTCTATGGCAGTACGACGTTGCTGACGTATCTACAGCACCTAACATTGGCACTGAGTTCAAACAGGACAAACCAGTTTGCTATGTTGAAGCATACTTCGGTCCAATGGAGGTTCCTGCTCCTATCACCGGCCGTATAGTTGCTATCACAGCTAAACAGGGCGACACAGTAGAGAAAGGCGAGATTCTTGGTTTCATCGAGTAACCGTCTTCCCGATAAATACACAGAGGCGTTCCCGCAAAGGAACGCCTCTTCTTTTATTGATTGATTTTCCCAACCTGTCGGGAAGAAAATTATCTCAATTTGAATACAACTGGGAAGATATATTTTACATTAACTGCCTTTCCATTCATCTTGCCAGGCTCCCAATCAGGAGACATTGCAACAACCCTTAGAGCCTCATCATCCAAAAACTTGTTTCCTGTGCTCCTTACAATCTTAATACCTGAAACTTTCCCTGTTTTTGTTATAATAAACTCAATGGCAGCCCTTCCCTGAATTTTATTCTTCAAAGCCTCCTGAGGATACTTGAGCTCTCCAAACATCCACTTTGTAAAAGCCAAATTCGGATCCTCACCTCTGAATGTGGGCTTATCCTCCACATTTGCGTAGGCAATCGGAGCATCCACAGCTTCCTCAGCCTTCTTATTTAACTTAAATACTACCGGAAATATAAATGATACATTTATAGCCTTCCCTTTTACTTTTCCAGGAGTCCAGTCGGGTGACATAGAAATTACCCTCACTGCCTCATTGTCAAGAAGTTGATTGCCAGAACTTCGTAGAACCTTTACATCTTTTACTTTTCCATCAGCTGCTATAACAAACTTTATCGCCACTCTTCCCTCAATATTATTTTTGTAAGCCTCATCGGGATACTTTATCTGACCAAATACCCATGAACTAAAAGCACTGGCTTCACTACCCTGAAACATAGGTTTTTCATCCACTTGTGTAAAGGAAATACTCTCTGTCTGTGCATAAAGTTGAGCACCTGCCAACAATGCAATTGCAACCAACAACAATCTGATAATCTTTTTCATAGCTAATTTTTTTTAAGTGTTTTCAATTTTTTATAGTTGCCGCCCATGCTTCCTGATTGCATCAGCTTGCTTCTAATTCTTGATTTAATGGCTCTTACCGCTGCCTCTGACGTACCAATATATAGTGCAGTCTCCCCCACAGTACAATCCTCTTCTGTAAGGATCATAACCAGTTTCTCCTGAGCACTCAAAAAATCCAAATCCTTGATAAATGGGTATAATTTTAAAAAATCCCCATCGTTTACCACCTCAACAATACCATTTTTACTGCTTGCCTTAACGTCGGAAATTGCGCCCTGCAGTTCATCATACAATACTCCCGACAGTTTTATACTTTTGCTTGATATCTTATTGACCTTATCGGCAAACATTGGAAGGCTCTCCGCCTGTCTGCTCAAAAGTTTGTTTGTTAATTTCTCCTTTGCAAGCCTCTTGTAGTTTCTCCTGATAATTGCATAACCTGCAGTAATTGCAACCAGCACCAGCAGTACCAATAGACAATACAATACCGTATTGTGCTGCTCTACCCTTTCCAACTCAAGCACTACCGCATCAAGGTCATACTTATAAACCATAAGTGCCTTAAGAGAATCAACATAAATCTGTTCCATATCAACTGCAAAATTTCTTTAACAAAAATACCAATAAAACTTCTCCAAATAATATCTTGTGCTTCAGTTTCGCATGAAACAGAATATCGCCATTGATTTCCAGCACATTACACACCGCAAACTCTTATTTGTTGCACCATTTTTTATTACGTCGTCTTTTTGTACAAAAACCTAAGCCTCAACATGTTATAAAAACAATAATTTTAAAGTCCGCCATAATTCCATTCCTACTTCACTGAGTTTCAATAAAATGTACAAAAAGACGACGTAAATAAAAAGTAGTATATTTGTGAGCTAAAATTGATGAGTATGTTTAAGAAGAAATGGTTTGCACTCTCGCCACTGGCGGTGTTTTTGCTGATATATTTGGTTTCATCTGTGGCTGCTGAGGATTTTTACAAAGTTCCTATAGCGGCTGCTTTTCTAATAGCATCGGTTTATGCAATTGGGGTATGCCTGAAAGGTAAAATTGAAGAGAGAGTTTCTGTATTCTCACAAGGAGCCGGGCACAAGAATGTCCTCCTTATGATTTGGATATTCATTCTGGCCGGAGCGTTTGCCGCAACAGCAAAGGAGATTGGAGCCATTGAAGCCACTGTAAATATAACCTTGCAGCTGTTGCCCGGGAAACTCCTTTTTGCAGGATTATTCCTTGCCTCATGTTTTATCTCCATGGCCGTAGGCACCAGTGTAGGCACCATTGTGGCACTTGCCCCCGTAGCAACCGGCATTGCAGCGGAGACCGGAATTTCAGCAGCTTTCATTACAGGTATTGTTGTGGGAGGATCATTCTTTGGAGATAACCTTTCATTCATTTCAGATACCACCATAGCTGCAACCCGAACCCAAGGGTGCTCAATGTCAGACAAATTCAAGGCCAACATTCTTATTGCTGCTCCTGCAGCAATAATTGTGGCTATAATTTATATTGCGCTCGGATTACATGTAAACTTCACACCAGTCTCCCAGCCGCTTAACATAGTGCTGCTTCTGCCATATCTGCTTGTCATTGGCCTTGCCATTGCAAGTGTAAATGTGGCACTTGTGCTCATAGCTGGAATTGCAGCCAATGCAATAATTGGATTTGCCACAGGAAAGCTGACATGGATTTCATGGCTCGGTCACATAGGGACTGGTATTGCAGGAATGGGAGACCTTATAATTGTTACAATGCTTGCCGGGGGAATGCTGGAGGTAATACGTGTTGCAGGAGGACTGGAGTATCTTATTGAAAAAATGACTGCAAGAATAAATGGCAAGAAAGGAGCCGAACTGAGCATTGCTGCCCTGGTTTCGCTGGCAAACCTCTGTACCGCCAATAACACAATTGCCATTATAACTACAGGTGGTATAGCCAAGGATATCTCTGATAAATATGGCCTTGACCCACGCAAATGTGCCAGCATACTTGACACCTTTTCATGCTTCATACAAGGAATGATACCATACGGAGCCCAAATTCTTATGGCCAGCGGCCTTGCCGGAATCTCCGCCCTCTCAATAATGGGTTATCTGTACTACCCGTTCACCCTTGGACTTGTTGCATTCCTTGCAATACTGCTAAGATTCCCAAGAAAGTTGTCATAACGCAAGAATTGCCGTAAGTTTTCACTTGACGGCAATTCCTGCGTTGTAGCCCCGGGCGGAATCGAACCGCCACCCTAAGAACCGGAATCTCATATTCTATCCTTTAAACTACAGGGCCATACATTTATTCTTCCCGACAAGATATTATCTCAAACTTTTGAGTCAGACACTCATTGTCCGGAGCAAATTTTCCTCCAGGAGGAGGACTTTCTTGCGAGGAAGCAAAAATACAAAAATTTGCTATCTTTGCCCCTACTATAAATCTAAAACTACAATTTATTGATTATGAAAGCATATGTTTTCCCTGGCCAGGGTTCTCAGTTTACTGGTATGGGACAGGAACTATACAATAACAATCCTGTTGCCAAAGAGATGTTTGAGAAGGCAAACGAGATTCTTGGCTTTAGAATTACAGATATCATGTTCAACGGAAGTGCCGAGGAGCTTAGGCAGACAAAAGTTACTCAGCCGGCGGTGTTCCTTCACTCCGTTATTCTTGCAAAATGTCTTCCAGACTTTAATCCACAGATGGTTGCAGGTCACTCTCTTGGAGAGTTTTCGGCTTTAGTTGCAGCTGGTGCTATGAGTTTTGAAGATGGCCTTATACTTGTTTCAAAACGTGCCATGGCAATGCAGAAGGCATGTGAACTAAAGCCATCTACAATGGCTGCAGTCCTTGGGATGGAGGCCTCAAAAATTGAGGAGATTTGTGCCGCTACAGAGGGTGTGGTTGTTGCTGCAAACTACAATTGCAATGGCCAGATTGTAATCTCTGGAGAGGTTGAAGCTGTAAACAATGCATGCGCTGCACTTAAGGCTGCTGGCGCAAAACGCGCCCTGGTACTGCCGGTTGGTGGAGCATTCCATTCACCACTTATGGATCCTGCAAGAGTTGAATTGGCAGAGGCTATTGAAAGGACAAACTTTGTGGCTCCAGTATGCCCTGTTTATCAAAATGTAGATGCCAAACCGCACACAGATCCTGCCCAAATAAAAGCAAATCTGCTCGTTCAACTTACCGCTCCTGTAAGATGGACTCAGTCTGTAGAGAACATGGTTTCAGATGGTGCCACCCATTTCACCGAGGTTGGCCCAGGCACTGTACTGCAAGGACTTGTGAGCAAAATTGCTAAAGAAGTTGAAGTAAACGGAGTACAATAATTTTCTTCCCGACAATTTTCTGTACCTGTCGGGAAATAAATTTTAAAAATACACCCAAGAGCACATTTGATGGAGTTTTTTCCACTCCCCGATGTGCTCTTTTTTATTGGGAGCGAAATATCTTTATTTTTCTTTCCCAAATTAGATTTTATTTAGTATTTTTGAACGATTTTCATATGCTTATACCCTTAATTTTTTGGATTAAAACACGTGAATATCTATCAGATTATTACATATAACTTAATTATACAATTTTTAATTCTGTAAAAATGGCTAAAGAGAAACAATTCATTACCTGCGATGGTAACTATGCTGCGGCACACGTAGCATACATGTTCAGTGAGTTGGCAGCCATCTACCCTATCACCCCATCTTCTACAATGGCTGAGTTGGTAGACGAGTGGTCAGCTTTTGGCAAAAAGAACATTTTTGGTGAGCCTGTAAAGGTTGTTGAGATGCAGAGTGAG
>JAZLBB010000071.1:0-30133 GCA_045613465.1 Candidatus Egerieisoma sp. | reverse complement strand
ACTTTTTCTGGTTCTGAGCATCCAGAGGTGTCATTTCTGGCGAGGAATGGGGTATCTTTTCCTTCTGAGCAGGATTTGGCTGTTTTTTTGGCGCAGAGTGTTGCTTTTTCTGGTTCTGAGCATCCAGAGGTGTCATTTCTGGCGTGGAATGGGGTATCTTTTCTTTCCGAGCAGGATTTGCCTGGTTTTTTGGCGCGGAATGGGGAATCTTTTCCTTCCGAGCAGGATTTGGCTGTTTTTCTGGCGCAGAGTGTTACTTTTTCTGGTTCCAAGCACCTGGGGGCATCTTTTTTGGCGCGGAATGGGGTGCGTCTCCCATCCGAGCAGGATTTGCCTGGTTTTCTGGCGCGGATTGTTACTTTTTCTGGTTCCGAGCACCTGGGGGCATCTTTTCTGGCGCGGAATGAGGTATCTTTTCCTTCCGAGCAGGATTTGCCTGGTATTCTGGCGCGGAGAGTTACTTTTTCTGGTTCTGAGCATCCAGAGGTGTCATTTCTGGCGAGGAATGGGGTATCTTTTCCTTCTGAGCAGGATTTGGCTGTTTTTTTGGCGCAGAGAGTTGCTTTTTCTGGTTCCGAGCATCTGGGGGTGCCATTTCTGGCGCAGAATGGGGTATCTTTTCCTTCCGAGCAGGATTTGGCTGTTTTTTTGGCGCAGAGTGTTACTTTTTCTGGTTCCGAGCACCTGAGAGCATCTTTTCTGGCGCGTAGAGTTGTTTTTTCCGGTCCCGAGCACGTGGGGGCATCTTTTTTGGCGCAGAATTGGGTATTATATGAGTATAGTGCTTTTGATACGGTTCTGTTACATTATCAACAGGAATTTTTGTATTTTTACGGGGTTGTTAAAAGAATTGGTTATGATGGAAGTTTCAATAGTGGTATTGGGAGTAGTGTCTGCGGCTGTGGGGGCTGCAGCATATTTGTTTGGAAAGAGAAGTGCTGGTGCTGAGCTTGCCCGAAGCGAGAAGGATTTGGTTGCTAAGGATGGGGAGATTCTGGCGGCTCAAGTAAAGATTGATTCGCTGGAGCAGCAGGTTCAGGAGCAGAAAGAGGCTACTCAGAGGCAGCTTGCTATGGCGCAGGAGGTTGCACAGAAGCAGCTGGATGATATGAAGATGTCTCTGAAGGAGAATTACGAGAGGCAGCTGGCGGCGGCAAATGAAGCGGCGGCAAAACAACTGGCAGCTGCAAATGAAGCGGCGGCAAAACAGCTTGCGGCGGTTAAGGAGGCTTCCCAGCAGCAGCTGGCGGCAGCAAAAGATACCAATGAGAAGCAGATTGAGGCGCTTAAACAGATGAACAGGGAGCAGATTGAAAATCAGCTGAAACTGATTCAGGAGCAGATGCAGACCACCTCTGAGAAGGTTCTTAAGGCAAGGCAGGAGGAACTGGGTGCTGTAAACAAGGAGCAGATGAGTAAGATTATAGATCCTTTAAATTTGAGTTTCAAGCAGATAAAGGATCAAATGGCAAAAATGGAAGAGAGTGTGCAGAAGGTAAATACCGATTCTGCAGAGAGAAAGGTTTCCATTACTCAAACTATTGAGGCTCTTGCAAAGGAGACAATCAGGGTGGGAGCTCAGGCTGAGGATCTTGCAAAGGCTCTTAAGAATAAATCAAAGGTGCAGGGAGACTGGGGAGAGCAGGTGTTGGAGAATATTCTTGAGGGAAGTGGACTTAGGAAAGGGGAGGATTATGTTACCCAGTATAATGTAAAGGGAGAGGAAAATGAGAATTTCCGTCCCGACGTCATTGTGAAATGTCCTGGAGAGAAGCAGATTGTAATAGATTCTAAGGTGTCTTTAACAGCATATTTAGACTATGTTGCGGCTGAGGATCCCGACAGTCAGAAGAAATATGCTGCAGAAAATCTTTCATCCATTAAAAAGCATATTGATGAGCTATCTGCCAAGAATTATGAAAAATTGGTTGGTAATACCATCTCTCACGTGCTGATGTTTATCCCTAATGAAGGCAGTTATATTCTGGCTCTCCAAACTGATCCAAAGATAGGACAGTACGCATTTGCTAAAAATGTACTGTTGATAAACCCTACAAATCTGATGATGAGCCTTAAACTTATCTATAATATATGGCAGAGCGAGCGTCAGACCAGGAATGTGGAGACCATAGTTGCCGAAAGTACGGGCCTGTATGAAAAATTTGCAGGATTTCTTGATTCATTCAACGATATAGGGTCTAGAATAGAGTCTTTGCAGAAAGCCTTTGGAACAGCTGAAAACCAGCTTTGTTCGGGTAGGGGCAACCTGATTAAAAGGGTTGAGTCTCTGAAGGATAAGGGTATACTCCCTAAAAAATCTATTCCCGACAAATATTTGGATCAGGCCAGAGATTAAAAAATAGTCCACAGAACATTATGGTTTTGTGGATTTTTTTTTACTCATTTTTGGAATAATGTGACATTTTATTGGAAAATTTGACTACTTTTGAAAATTGCTGTTCACTATAAATTGTACTGAACTTAAAAAATGAAAAACAAAGAGTATATCATTGAACTGAACAATATTTCCAAAAGTTTTGGAGACAAGGTTATCCTGGATGATGTAAGTATCCGTGTGAAGAAGGGTGAGTTTGTTACTATTCTGGGTCCGTCGGGATGCGGAAAGACAACTTTGTTGCGTCTTTTGGCAGGTTTTGGTAAGGCTGACCAAGGTGAGATTAGGATCAATGGAGAGGATTATACCAATGTTCCACCTCATATGCGTCCAGTGAATACTGTGTTCCAGAGGTATGCTTTGTTCCCTCATCTTGATGTGTATGAGAATATTGCGTTTGGACTTAAACTTCAGAAGGTGCCTGCAGATGAGATTGACAAGCGTGTCCGCAGGGTACTTAAGATGGTGAGTATGACCGATTATGAGGATAGGGATGTGGAGTCGTTGTCGGGAGGACAGCAACAGAGAGTTGCAATTGCCAGAGCTATTGCTAACCAGCCAAAGGTGCTTCTTTTGGATGAGCCTCTTGCAGCATTGGACCTTAAGATGCGTAAGGATATGCAGATTGAGCTTAAGGAGATGCATAAGAAGCTGGGTATCACTTTTATATATGTTACTCACGATCAGGAGGAGGCACTTACCCTTTCAGATTCAATCATTGTTATGAATGAGGGTAAGATTCAGCAGATTGGTACCCCTACAGATATTTATAATGAGCCACAGAACTCTTTTGTGGCAGATTTTATTGGTGAGTCCAATATCCTTAACGGTGTTATGGTAAAAGACAAGCTTGTAGAGTTTGTTGGCCACGAGTTTGAGTGCGTGGATGAAGGCTTTGGTGAGAATGCTCCTGTTGATGTGGTTGTACGCCCTGAGGATATATATATTGTAAACAAGATTGAGAGTGCCCAGTTTACAGCAAAAGTGAAATCCTGTACATTTAAAGGTGTGCATTATGAGATGTTTGTTGAGACAGACAAAGGGTATGAGCTGATGATCCAGGATTATAATGCATTTGCGCCTGACCAGCAGGTGGGACTTATCATAAGGCCTGCAGATATTCAGGTAATGCATAAGGAGAGAACATGCAACACTTTTGATGGTGAGGTTGTGGACCAGACACATGTCAAATTCCTTTATGAGACATTTGAGTGTCTTCCTTTGGAAGGTTTTGAGGCTGGCGAGAAGGTTAAAGTGCAGGTGGATTTTGATAAGGTTGATTTGATTGACCATCAGGAAGACGGTAAACTTCAGGGTGATGTGTATTTCCTAATCTACAAGGGAGATCATTACCATCTTACCATTATGACAGATGATGGAGACCATATTTGGGTTGATACTACTGATGTTTGGGACAAGGGTGACCTTGTTGGTATTAACATTGCCCCTGCGGACATAAAAATTGTAAAGAACAATGGGTAAATTAAGTAAGAGGAGTACATGGGCGTTGCCCTATGCAATTTTCCTGATGCTTTTTGTAGCATTGCCTCTTATTATCATTATACTTTATGCTTTCCAGGATTCGTCGGGAAATTTCACGTTGGGAAATTTTACCAAATTCTTTACTGATGCGGATGCTATTGGAACTTTTGCCCTCTCTTTGGAGGTTGCAATAGAAAATACCATTATCTGTATTTTGTTAGGATATCCTGCAGCGTGGATTTTGGCAAATAAAAAACTCAATAGGAGTGCTGTTACCATAGTGCTGTTCATTATGCCAATGTGGATAAATGCACTTATGAGAACCCTGGCTACTGCAGAGCTGTTCCATATGCTTGGCATCCAGTTGGGTAAAGGCACTTTGCTGGTAGGTATGGTTTATGATTATCTGCCGTTTATGATTTATCCTATTTATAATATCTTAAGTAAGATGGATAAGTCGTATGCAGAGGCTGCATCTGATTTGGGCGCTACCCCTTGGCAGGTATTCTGGAAGGTACAGGTTCCACTTTCAATGCCTGGTATCGTCAGTGGTATAATGATGGTTTTTATGCCAACTGTAAGTACATTCGCAATTTCTGAGTTCTTGACAAACAATAAGATAAAACTCTTTGGTACCATCATTCAAGAGAATATCAACTCTTCTATGTGGAACTATGGAGCTGCGTTGTCGTTGGTAATGTTGGTGATAATTGGTATCACCTCACTATTGCAGGATAAAAAGAAAGAAGTTAACGGAGTGGTATAGTTATGAAGAGGTTTTTTGCACAGTGTTATATATGGTTGCTCCTAGTGGTGCTTTATGCTCCAATAGTTTTCATAGCAATCTTCTCTTTTACTGAGAGCAAAGTTCTTGGTAACTGGACAGGCTTTTCTACAAAGTTATATACCAATCTTTTTAGTGGAAGCATGCAGGGGACTGGCTCTCTTATGCTGGCAATAGAGAATACCCTAATTATTGCACTTGTTGCTGCAACAGTATCAACCATATTGGGCACAGTTGCTGCTATTGGCATTCACAATATGAGGGGCAGAGGTAAACAGGCTATCACTTTCCTGAATAATATCCCTATCCTTAACCCGGATATCATTACTGGTGTGTCGCTATTCCTGTTGTTTGTATTTTTGCATATAAGTCAGGGCTATTTTACTGTGATTCTTGCACATATTACTCTATGTACTCCGTATGTAGTGCTGAATGTGCTTCCAAAGCTTACCCAGATGAACCCCAATATATACGAGGCTGCGCTCGACTTGGGTGCAACGCCGTTTCAGGCTTTGAAAAAGGTTCTTATTCCGTTGCTTAAGCCTGGAATGATATCGGGATTTATATTGGCATTTACAATGTCGTTGGATGATTTTGCAGTAACATTCTTTACAAGAGGTACTGTAGGATTGGATACACTATCAACATATATTTATACAGATGCTCGTAAAGGTGGTCTTACCCCAGAGTTGCGTCCGTTGATTACTCTAATGTTTGTTGGAATCCTTGTATTGCTTATTGTGATAAATATCAGAAATATACGCAATGCAAAAAATAGTGATGAATAACAGATGAAGAAACTATTATATATTCTGGCTGCAGTTTTGTTGGCTGCATGTTCCAATGAGAGGGACAATATCCTTAAAGTGTACAACTGGGCAGATTATATTGATGAAGAACTTATAGGGGAGTTTGAACAGTGGTACCAGGAGCAGACAGGGGAGCCTGTAACTATCATTTACCAGACTTTTGATATAAATGAGACCATGCTCTCAAAAATTGAATTGGGACATGAGGATTATGATGTGGTATGCCCTTCTGACTATATAATTGAGAGGATGCTAAAAAATGATCTTATCCTCCCGATAGATAAGGATTTTGGAGACACCCCGAACTATCTTGACAATGTCTCTCCGTATATATACAATACACTTTCCCTGATAGAGGGAGGTGAAAAGAATCCTAACGACTATTGTGTAGGATATATGTGGGGTACAGTAGGACTGTTGTATAATCCCAAATATATCAATCCCGACGAGACTGCGTCTTGGGAAGTGCTTAGAAACCCCAATTACAAAGGAAAAATACTTGTAAAGGATGCATTCAGGGATGTGTATACCTCTTTATTGGTGGCATTGAACAGAGATGAAATTTTGCAGGGTAAAAAAGATCTTGCATCCCTAACATTTGATGTTTCTGATGAGTCTGTTGCAATGGTTGAGGGATATATAAATTCCTTTAAGGAATATGTTGCAGGTTGGGAGGCTGATTTTGGTAAAGAGCAGATGACAAAAGAGCTTGCATGGCTGAACCTTTCTTGGAGTGGTGATGCACAGTGGGCTATTGATGAGGCTTCGGAGATAGGTGTTGAATTGGAGTATTCTATTCCATCTGTTGGAAGTGCTGTATGGTTTGACGGTTGGGTTATCCCCAAATATGCCAAAAACGTTAAGGCAGCAAGATATTTCATCAACTTTATGTGTAAGCCAGAGAATGCGCTACGCAATATGGATATGACCGGTTATGTGAGTGTGATAGGTGGTGATGAGATTTTGGAGGCTATGTCAGATTCTACTGAGTACGAGCCTGTTGATGTAAGCTATTTCTTTGGAGCTGCAGCAGACAGTGTATGCGTGAATCCGGCAATGTATCCTGCAAAAGAAATTATTGGCAGTTGTGGTGTAATGCATGATGTGGGAACAGAAAAGCTTTTGCGTATGTGGAGCAGAGTTAAAGGTGACAGTGCATCAGCATGGACGTATATACTGATATTCCTGGTATTTTCAGCACTAATCTTTGCTGTAGTCCTAAAATATACCAGGAAACGTTATAGGATGAAAAAATACGCCAAGAAACGCAAGAAAAAACGTGCTTAACCCCTTATCTTTTTGAGCAGTTGGGTACATCCCAACAAGACATCCTGGTAGGTCTGTTCAAAGTCGCCTGTATACCATGGGTCTGCCACGTCGCGTGTATTGCCAGTAAAAGACATCATCATATATACTTTGCCTGATGATTCCCAGTCGGGTACAATTCTGCCAAGTAGTCTCATATTGGAGGTGTCCATAGTGATTACAAGGTCGTTGTCGGCAAATTCGGATGGTGTGATTTGATGTGCACGATGACGCGAGAATTCAATCCCCTTCTCCCTAAGTTTTCTCTGGGCAGGCGGATAGATATCATTTCCTATTTCTTCTCTGGAGACTGCTCCTGAGGTTATCTCATACTCATCCTGGCAACCGTGCTCCTTTACAATGTGTTTCATAACATATTCAGCCATTGGGCTGCGGCATATGTTGCCGTGACACAAGAATATTATTTTCTTCTTCATTTTATCAGGTTTGTTGAGGTAAAGGTACGAATTTTCTCTTTTATGGACTCTCCCAAAAGAAAATAGTATATTTGTAATCAACTAATAAAACTGATTATGAACAGACATATATTAAGTGGAATTGCAGCAATCATTTTTGTATTTGGACTAAGTGTTAATATGAATGCACAAGTTCCCAATACAATGCGAGATTTCCTTACCGATTGTGAAAAATCCAACTACGAGAATACACCTAGATTTGAGCAGACAAAAGCTTATTTCAAAAAATTGGAGAATGCATCTCAAATGGTGCACAATACCTCTTTTGGTACTAGTCCGTTGGGAAGAGAACTTTCCCTTGTAATTGTAGATAAAGATGGACTTACCACACCGGAGGAGATAAGAGCAAAAGGGAGGGTGATTATTCTGGTGCAAAGTTGTATCCATGCGGGGGAACCTGATGGAAAAGATGCTTCAATGATTTTTATAAGGGATATGGTTATCGGGAAGAAAAATATTGAACTTCTTGATGATGTGAGTTTTGTTTTTGTTCCTGTATTTAATGTGGACGGGCATGAAAATTTTACAGCTCTTAACAGAATCAATCAAAATGGACCTCGTGAGCTGGGTACCAGAAATACTTCGCAGCAGCTTAATCTTAATAGGGATTTCCTTAAGGCGGATGCTCCAGAGATGAAAGCATGGCTGGCCATGTATAACCGTTGGCTTCCAGAGCTGTTTATAGATGTTCATGTTACGAATGGTGCAGATTTTCAGTATGTAATGACTTATGCAATTGATAATATGACAGATAATATGGAGCCTGGAATTACCAAATGGAGTCAGGAGATATATGAGAAACAGCTATGCCAGCAGATGGAGAATGCCGGATTCCCTATTTTCCTTTATGGCAGTTTTAAAAAATATAATGCGCCGGAGAGCGGATTTGTTGCAGATACATTTGATCCACGTTATTCACAAGGTTATGCGGCAGCCCATAACAGGCTTGGTTTGCTTATAGAGAATCATATTTATAAGCCTTACAAACAGAGAGTAGCAGCTACTGTTGAGGCATTTGTAGCTTCAGCCAAGATTCTTGCTCAGAATAAGACCTCGTTGCAAACTACTTTGGCGCAGGCAGATGCATATACATCATCTGTTGCATCCCGCATTGAACCTTTTGGATTCAAATACATTGCTACTGATGAGAAACCAAAACAGGCCAACTATCTCAGTTGGGGGCGTGATACAGTAAAGAGTGACCTTAGTGGAGGAGAGTGGGTCAAACATGATTATAACGACCCTATAACTCTAAGTATTCCTGTATATACCAAATACAAACCAGCATTTTCCATTAAGGTTCCCGATGCATATATCCTTATGCCTCAGTATAAAAATGTCATAGAGCTACTTGATCTTCATGGAGTTGAATATACAGTTTTGGAGCAGGCAGGTAAAGCTGAAGTGGAAACATACCGATACACGGGCGGTAAATTTTCTTCCCGACAAAGTGAAGGACGAATTACTGTGCAACCTGAGTTCACTACTCAGAAAGAAACTCTTGAGTATCCTGCAGGAAGTATCTATATAGATATGAACCAACCTGCATCCAGAGTTGCTATGTGGCTTTTAGAGCCTGCTGCACCAGGATCACTATCATACTGGGGATTTTTTAATGTGTGTGTCCAATCTTCTAACGAGTTCTGGATCAGACCTCAGTATATGGAAGAAAAAGGACGTGAAATGCTTCAGAAGGATCCGCAACTTAAAGCTGCATTTGAGAAGAAACTGAAGGAAGATGAAAAATTTGCAGCAGACCCTCAGGCTATACTTATGTACTTTTATGATATAGTGCGTAAAAGGGCACATCAGAATAATGACCTTCATCCTGCGTGGAGAGTTGTAAGGAGAGACCTGCTGGATATAGTTACCGTCAATGACGAAAAAGGTGAGGATTGCCTCAGAAGATTTTGCACTCCGTTTAAAGAGTCATGGCTTCATGGCAAGGAGTATAAAGAGCTTGCAGAGAGGATGATAAGGACAGTTTCAGACTCAACTGTTGATGGCGTGGGCCTTGCAGGACCCCAAATAGGTCTTAATAAGAAAGTAGTAGTAGTACAGCGCTTTGACAAGCCGGGAGCTCCGTTTGAGGCTTATCCTAATATTACAATAATAGAGTATTCAAAAGAGTGTGCATCTGGTCCTGAGGGGTGTCTTTCCATTCCTGGGGAGAGACATAATGTGGAGCGCTCAAAGGAGATAACAATTGAATATTATTCAGTTGCACAAAAGAACATTGTAAAAGAAAAAGTTACAGGTTTTACAGCTGTAATCTTCCAGCACGAAGTAGATCACTTGAATGGGGTGCTTTATATAGACCGAGTAAGCAAATAAGCTATATCCTATGAAAAGAGCGATAGCAATAATTGTCCCAACAATAATTCTGCTTTCACTGCTATTGAACACCTTAAGTTGTAGCAGTGGAAAGAGGAAATTTCCACAGAGTCCCGTTGTGATATTGTTTGATAATGATGTACATTGTGCTGTAGATGGTTATGCGGCACTTGCAGCACTCAAAGAAACGCAGAGGCTTAAAACCCAATATGTTGCAACTGTCTCATGTGGTGATTTTGTGCAAGGAGAGGTGATTGGGACCATTAGCAGGGGTGAAGCGGTTGTAGATATCATGAATATGGTGGGGTATGACTGTGTAACTGTGGGGAACCATGAATTTGATTTTGGTATTGAGCAACATTTTGCCCTTATGGATAAGCTGGAGGCAAATGTGGTTTGTGCAAATTTCTTTGATTTGGAAAATGGTACATCCGCCTATCCTCCGTATGAAATTTTTAAGTTTGGAAATGTAGAGATTGCATTCTTGGGGATAGCAACTCCTGCAACACTTACCTCAGTATCACCAAAGACTTTCCTTGATAAAGATGGTAACAGAAGGTATTCTTTTGGGGAGGATGATTTCTATACCATTGTACAACAGAGTATTGATAATGCTCGCAAGGAGGGGGCAGATTATGTTGTTGTACTCTCGCATCTGGGAGATATCCCTTATGGGGAGAATCCTACTTCAACCTCACTTATCTCCAATACAATGGGGATAGATGCCGTATTGGACGGGCATGCACATTCTGTTATTCCCGACAGTATTGTACAGAACCGTCTGGGTAAACCGGTACATCTGGTATCCTCAGGGACAAAATTTGAAAATATAGGTCTCCTTACCCTTTCAACCGAAGGCAAATTTTCGGGAGAACTGGTTCCTGTATCCCAAGTGACGGGAGATGCAGGGGTGTCGGAATTTGTCGGGAAGATAAAAGAAAAGGTTGTGGCGGAAGGTGAGAAAGTGGTAGGTGAGTGCAGTATGGATATGCCTGTTTTTGATGTAGATGGAAGTTGGCTTGTACGCAAGGGGGAGGCTGCTATTGGTACATTCTGTGCAGATGCCTTTAGGATTGTGTTGGGTACTGATATTGCCATGATTAACAGTGGTGGCATAAGGGCTGGAATAGAAAAAGGTCCGGTAACTTTCAACGATTTGCTTTCTGTTTTTCCTTTTAATAATACAGCTTGTATAGCCTCTGTTACCGGAGCACAGCTACTTGATGCACTTGAGACGTCTGTTATGTTCTTGCCATACGAGGATGGCAGTTACATGCAGGTGAGTGGAGTGCGCTTTAAAACAGATATTTCTGTACCTACACCTGTAGTTATTGGAGAGGACAAACTTTTCAGTCATGTAGGATCAGGCCGCAGAAGAGTCTCTTCGGTTGAAGTTTTGGATAAGATATCTGGTAAATACGAACCTGTAGATCTTTCTCGCAGATACACTCTTGCCGGCATCAGCTACAATATTGTTGATCTTGGCAGCAACGGCATTTTCCGTTATGCACGCCTTCAGGAGAGTAATCTTGGCCAGGATGTAGAGATATTGCTTTCTTATTTAGCTGATTATAAATAAAAGGTATGAGAAGAGGATATGCTTTAAATAAAACAAAAAGCAGTGACTGATATCACTGCTTTTTTTGTTTCTGTGCCCAGAACAAGACTCGAACTTGCACACCGTAACCGGCACCACCCCCTCAAAGTGGCGTGTCTACCAATTTCACCATCTGGGCCTTTGAGTGGCGCAAATATAGAAACATTTTTTCTGGCACACAAAACTATTTAGCGAAAAATTGGTTATATTAGCAGACGATAATTTAACAATTTAAACGAAGCCATTTATGGTAGAACTTTACGAGAGTAAAATCAGCCAAACCGATGATTTGGTTGATATAGCGGATTTCCTTACTGAGGATTCACAGTACAAGAAAAGTGTTTTCAAATATATAAGCAACCCATACGATGCCGATATAGAGAGAGTAGGTAAAGGTACCTTTACTGTTGGTATTTCTAAAGCCGAATCTCCATCATTGGATAAATTTGATCCTGCAACAGCTGTAACCAAAGCAACTACTGAGGCTTTGACAAGGCTTGCCTGCACCGGAGCCCGTTTCCTTACCACCAAGAATGTGGATGACCGAAGGATAAATGCGCTTGGGTTGATCAAAGACAAGAAAAAAGTTACATCAATGGCGTTTGATGCCAAAGGAGATACTATCTATTTGGTTGGTAAAGTAGACGATGAGTCTGATTTTCAGATTAACAACAAAACTCTTGATGCAATATTAAAAGCTATTGAGAAAGATCTTGTTACCAGTGCACACCATATATCTTCAAATGGTCTGTTTATCTCATTGCTTGAGTGCTGTGCCCCTAATGAATTGGGCTTTGACATTACAGGTGATGCAGAGTATGAGGATAAAGAGTTCCTGTTTGGACGTAGCAGACATCTTGCAATAATTACCGTAAATGATGCGCAGGAGAATGATCTTGTAGATTTCCTTTTTAATGAGGAAATTCCAGTTACCCTGCTTGGTCATGTTACAAAAGGGGAGTTGAGATTGGATGACTTGTCATTCGGTTATATCAACGATTATATTCACGAGTAACCCGGTTGCCACCCGGATCTCCTTACTTAAGGTGAGAGGCAATGTTTGAAAGCGGATGGCAAATATTATCTGCGGTTCTGTATGTGATGAACCTTTTTCTGGCAGTTTATGCTGCCACATCTATGGTTATGCGCCGTCAGGATCCAGTAAAGACACTTTCATGGGTTATAGTGTTGATATTGCTTCCGTACATAGGACTTATATTGTATTTCTTTTTTGGAATGCATTACAGAAAAAGGAGACTATACAAGTTTAAAGGTGATGCGGAGTACAAGTATAGGAAAGAAATTTCCCATAAACAATGGATGTTCATAAAGCACAATCCTCATTTGTTGGGAGGGTTGGAGCCGTACCAAAAGATAATATTCCAAAATCTCAGAAACAGTTATACCCCTGTAGAAAACAACAGCTCAATAGATTTCTATTTTACCGGACGTGATGCGCTGGATGCAATGTACGCAGCTATTGAAAAGGCAAAATGCCATATTCATTTGCAGTCGTACATTTTTCTGAATGACAAAATAGGAAACCGTTTTGCCAAGTTGTTGATGCAGAAGGCTCAAGACGGGGTGGAGGTGCGAGTATTGTATGATGGTGTGGGAAGTATATCCCTTAAGAGAGAGTTTGTGGAGCAGATGGAGGCATCGGGTGTGGAGATGCTCTGTTTTGCAAAAGTAACTTTACCTATCCTAACATCAAAAGTAAATTACCGTAATCACCGTAAGTTGCTGATAGTGGATGGTAAGGTGGGATTTCTTGGAGGAGTAAATATTGCCGACAGATATTACTATGGCAATGATTTGGGAGATTGGCACGATACTCATATGAAAGTTATAGGTGAGAGTGTTCTTTCATTGCAGAAAAGTTTCTTCATGGACCGCTACTTTATCCTTAATCGCAAAATGAGGAAAACCAGGAAATATTATCCTCAATTGGAAATAAATGCAGGTGACAGTGAAGCAGTTGAGAATAATATAGCAACCCAAACTCTTGTATGTGGTCCCGACAGTAACTGGGCAAGCATAATGCAGTGCTTTTTTAGTGCCATTACAGCTGCCAGAAAACATATCTATATTGTCTCCCCTTATTTTACCCCAAATGAATCTGTATTGAATGCAATAAAGATTGCAGCTTTGGGAAACATTGATGTGAGAATTATGCTTCCGGAAAAATCTGACACCAAGATAGCACATTACAGTACAATGTCTTATATCAGCGAGTTATTGGAAGCAGGGGTTAAGATATATCTCTTTAAAAAGGGATTCAATCACTCTAAGGTAGTGAGTATAGATGGGGAGGTTTCTATTGTGGGATCGGCAAATATGGATATGAGGAGTTTTGAGCATAATTTTGAGATACTATCTGTCATTTATGACAGAAAATGTACTAGGGTGATTGAAAAGCAGTTTGTAAAAGATGCCGAGGCATGCTTGCAGCTTAGTTCCGGAGAATGGAGAAAAAGGGACAAGGGTGAGAAGATTGCCGAGAGTTTGGCCAGATTATGTTCTCCTCTTTTGTAGGGATAGGAGTTTTGGTTAAATTTGTAGGATAAAATGAAATAAAAGATAATAAATAACTTAAAATTAAATCTATGGAGACTAAAAAGAAAAATTATGTATTGCCTATAGCAATCATGTTTGCTTTGTTTTTTATGATAGCCTTTGTTACAGGATTGCAGAATCCATTTGGGGTAATTGTAAAAAACCAGTTTGGTGCGAGTTCGTTCCTTTCACAATTGGGTAACCTTGCCAACTTTATTGCTTATGCCTGTATGGGTATTCCTGCCGGTTATATGTTAAGCAAGATAGGTTATAAAAAGACAGCTCTTTTGGCTGTAGTAATTGGTTTTGCAGGTGTTGCAGTAACTTATGTTTCTGGTAAGGCTGAGAGCTTTGGCATTTATCTTTGCGGTGCATTTGTTTCAGGTTTCTCAATGTGTATGTTAAATACAGTTGTAAACCCTATGCTCAATACCCTTGGTGGCGGTGGAAATAAAGGTAACCAGCTTATTCAGTTTGCAGGAGTGTGCAACTCAACAGCAGCTACTATAGTTCCAGTACTTGTAGGTTACCTGATGGGTGCAAACGAGGCAGCAAGAACAATTGCAAAAGCTAACCCTGCATTGTTTATTGCAATGGGAATCTTTGCTTTGGCATTTGTAGTATTGGCTGTTTCAAATATTCCTGAGCCTGCTTACGAGAGCGCTTCTAAAGAGGAGAAATCTGCTGAGGGCAAGAAATACAGTGCAATGAGTTTCCGTCATTTTGTATTGGGTATTATAGCAATCTTCATATATGTAGGTGTTGAGGTTGGCATTCCTAATATTAGCAACCTTTACATGACTCAGCAGCTTGGTATTGATCCAGCTATGGCCGGCAGTCTTGTAGGAACATACTGGTTCCTTATGTTGATTGGACGCCTTGTTGGTGGTTCAATCGCAGGAAAAGTTTCAAGTAAATCTATGCTTACAGCAGTGAGTGGCATTGCCCTTGTATTTGTATTGGCTGCAATCTTCACCTCAGTAGATACTAAAGTGATGATGCCTGTATTCCAGTCAGATATTTCATTTGGTATGGTAAATGTTCCTGCAAACATCATGTTCCTTGTACTTTGCGGTTTGTGCACTTCAGTAATGTGGGGTGGTATCTTCAACCTTGCAGTTGAGGGGCTTGGCAAATATACTGCAGCAGCTTCAGGTATCTTTATGGTAATGGTTTGTGGTGGAGGTATCCTGCCAGCAATTCAGGGATTTGTTGCTGATGCAACTTCATATATGGCAAGCTACTGGGTAGTTGTAGCAGGTTTGGCATATTTGATGTTCTACGCACTTGTAGGTTCTAAGAATGTAAACAAGGATATTCCTACAGAATAAATTGAAATTATATATAAAATTCACTGAAAAATAATTTATGGAGAAAGAGTTTGTAGTTGGAGTGGATATTGGAGGCCAGACAACTAAAATTGGAATTGTAGACAGAAGGGGATCAATTGTTGTGCAGACCGTGATTAACTCTAAGTATAAAGCAGGAGAGGCAGGACTTTTCATCCAGTCTGTGTGTGATACCATTAGGGAACTTGCAAAAAATGTAGGTTTTGAGAGTATTCAGGGTATTGGAATAGGTGCCCCTAACGGCAACTATTATACTGGTACTATAGAGGATGCTGCAAATCTTGAGTGGGCTAAAGGTATTGTAGTGGAGCTTGCTAAAGAGGTTTCACTTGCTTTGGATAATCTTCCTGTTACTGTAACCAATGATGCAAATGCAGCGGCTGTAGGTGAGATGACTTACGGAGCAGCAAGAGGTATGAAAAATTTCATTATGATTACACTTGGTACAGGTGTAGGTAGTGGAATTATTATAAATGGTGAGTTGGTTTATGGTCATGACGGTTTTGCAGGAGAGCTTGGTCACGTTACCGCAGTAAGACATAATGGACGTCCTTGCGGTTGTGGCAAAACAGGTTGTCTTGAGACATATTGCTCTGCAATTGGAGTGGCAAGAACAGCAGGAGAGTGGTTGCAACTTACCGATGAGCCTTCTTTGTTGCGTGATGTTGAGAATATTACTTCAAAAGATGTATTTGAGGCTGCTCAGAAGGGAGATGAGCTTGCTCTTAGAGTATTTGAATTTACAGGTAGAAAATTGGGCGAGTCATTTGCAGACTTTGTTGCATTCAGTGCTCCAGAGGCAATTGTGGTGTTTGGAGGTCTTGCACGTGCAGGTGAGTTTATCTTCAAGCCTATCCGCGAGGCAATGGAGGCAAATATGGTTTCTATCTGGAAAGGTAAGGTAAAACTGTTGCCAAGTGCATTGAAAGAGTCTGATGCTGCTATACTTGGAGCATCTGCCCTTGCGTGGTAGTTCTTAAAAAGATGTATAAGGGAAAAGCTGCCGGTTATTCCGGTGGCTTTTTTTTGTGCTCCAGAGGCGATTTTTTAGGGTTCAGGTGTATGGTGAATAAAAAAAAATGGTAAATTTGTTCAAATTTACCCAGACTAAAATGCATAAGTTTGATTACATAATTGTTGGTAGCGGACTGGCAGGGTTGTATGCAGCGTACAAAGCATCATTTAAAGGTAGTGTGGCTGTAATAACCAAGTCTTTTGTAAGAGAGAGCAATTCATTCAACGCTCAGGGCGGAATTGCAGCCGTTACATCTTTTGAGGATGACCCTCAAATCCATAAATCTGATACTTTAATAGCCGGTAGAGGCTTGTGTGAGGAGAGCGCAGTGGATGTGCTTGTACATGAAGGTCCCGACAGAATCCAGGAGATAATTGCAGATGGAATGCAGTTTGATACTGAGAACGGTGCCTTGGCTCTTGGTCTTGAAGGTGGACATCATAAAAGAAGAATTCTTCATGCAGGTGGAGACTCTACAGGTCGTTGGATTACCGAGTTTGTAATTTCTAAAGTAGAAGAGAAAGAGAATATTACAGTTTACGAGAATACTTCTCTGCTTGATCTTTTGGTTGCAAACGGAGAGTGCTACGGTGTAAGGTGTTGGAGTGAGAATCCGGCATTGGGAGAGAGCAAGAACCCTAAGGAGTCGGGATGCGAGGTGTTGATGTATGCCAACAACGTATTTCTAACCTCTGGCGGTACCTCGGCAATCTATGCAAGAACTACTAATCCTCAGACCACAATAGGTGACGGACTGGCTGTAGCTTACAAGAATGGTTGCAGAATTATGGACATGGAGTTTATTCAGTTCCACCCGTCGGGATTATACATAAAAGATTCTTCTAAGGCATTCCTTATTAGTGAGGCGGTAAGAGGTGAGGGAGCTCATCTGATGGGCAAAGATGGCAAGAGATTTATGGTGCCAATTCATGAGTTGGCTGAACTTGCTCCAAGGGATATAGTTGCCCGTTCAATCTACAAACAGATGTATAAAGATGGCATGCCATATGTTATCCTGTCTTTGAAACATCTTGATAAAGAAGAAATCCTAAGCCGTTTCCCTTCAATCAATGCAAAGTGCAAGGAATTTGGCTATGACCTTACAAATGAAATTCCAGTTGCTCCCGCTGCACACTATACAGTAGGCGGCGTTGTGTCCAATATGGATGGACGAACAGACATTAAGAGACTTTATGTTTGCGGTGAAATTGCAGCTACCGGTATTATGGGAGCAAACCGTTTGGCATCAAACTCATTGATAGAGTGCCTGGTATTTGCCAATAGAGCTGTAGAGGATTCGCTTAAAAATGGCGTTCCTGAGAGAATGCCTGTATTTAAGGAGGAGTACTATAGAGATGAAACCAATGCAGCATTCTATCATGAGCTTAAAGGTAAAGTTTCTGAAATTATGAACGCTCATGCAGGTATTGTAAGAAGTGATGAAGGATTGAAAGAGGGTTTGCGTAAGATTGAGGAACTTGCAACTGAACTTATGATGAGCCGTAAGGTTGTAAGCACAGTGCCTGTAAAAGAGTATTATGAGGATGCAGCATGGAGACTCCTTATTGTAGCTTCACTTATCATGAACCCTGCATTGCTCAGAAAAGAGAGCCGCGGAGGACACTACAGAGAGGATTTCCCTCATGCGGATGAATCATACGAGGTGCATTCAATCCAGCAGATGGGGCAGGAGATAACAACAGCCCCAGTAAATAAGGATTATCTGTTGTTCTAAAGAAAATAAATGAATATGACACAATACGAGAATTTGATAGAGAAACTCATAGACCTTGGTCTTGAGGAGGATATAAATACAGGAGATGTCACCACAGATTCAATCATCCCTGAGTCTTTAAATGCTGTAGCTACCATGACTGCAAAACAGGATGGCGTAGTTTCCGGTATTGAGGTGATTAAGAAAGTTTATGAGAGATTTCAGAAAGATATAGTATATACTCCATATTTCAAGAATGGTGATGCCGTTAAGAAAGGTGACGTGATGTTGAGAATAGAGGCTTCATACCCTACACTGCTAAAAGGAGAGAGACTTTCTTTGAATATCTTCCAGAGAATGTGCGGTATTGCAACTGAGACTGCAAAATATGTCAAAGAGCTTGCAGGAACTTCTACTGAGCTTTTGGATACCCGTAAGACAGCTCCAGGTTTGAGAGTATTGGATAAAATGGCTGTAAAAGACGGTGGTGGAACCAATCATAGGATGGGTCTATATGATATGGCTATGATTAAGGACAATCATATTAAGATGGCTGGTGGAATTACCAAAGCAGTTGAGCAGGTAAGGGGAAATATCCCTGCAACCATTAAAATAGAGGTTGAGACCACAAATCTTGACGAGGTGAGAGAGGCAATTGCTGCAGGTGCAGACATTATCATGCTTGATAATATGGATAATGCCACTATGACTGAGGCTGTAAATATCATTAAGGCTTCTGGCAAAGCTATCAAGACTGAGGCATCGGGCAACATGAGCATCCCACGTCTTGTGGAGGTGGCAGCAACAGGTGTAGACTACATTAGTGTAGGTGCCCTTACCCATACCGTAAAAGGAATGGATATTAGTATGAACATTCAAGTAGAGAAAAATAAATAAATATGACAAGAGAGGAACTTGTACAGAAAATTCAGGAGCTCAAGAAAGAGAAAAATGCCATAGTGCTTGCCCATTATTATTCCAATCCAGAGGTTCAGGATATAGCAGATTTTTTGGGTGATTCACTTGAACTTTCTCGCAAGGCAGGTACTGCGGATGCAGATATCATTGTATTTGCAGGAGTCCATTTTATGGCGGAAACAGCTGCCCTTATCTCTCCAAAGAAAAAGGTGCTTGTACCTGCATTGGGTGCAGGTTGTACCTTGGCAGATGGCGTTTGCGGACAGAATCTTGCAGAGTGGAAAGCGGCTAATCCCAATGGTATGATTGTGAGTTATGTAAATACCACTGCGGAAGTTAAGAGCCATACGGATATTTGCTGCACAAGTGCAAATGCTCTTTCAATTGTAAAGGGGTTGCCAGAGGATAAGAAAGTATTTTTTGTTCCCGACAAAAACCTTGGAGCATATATCTTTTCGCAAACAGGACGCCAGATGGAACTTTATGACGGATGCTGTAAGGTTCACGATCAGGTAACCACACAGATGGTGCTTGATATGATGGCAAAATACCCTGAGGCTGATGTCCTTATTCATCCCGAGAGCGTATGTTCAAGCGACCCTGTAATTTTGAATAACCCTAACTGTTACATGTATTCAACATCAGGTATATTGAAACATGCTGCCCAGAGCCCTAAAAAGCAGTTCATCATAGCAACTGAGATAGGAACTTTGCATAAATTGGGCAAAGACAATCCTGGCAAGGAGTTTATTCCGGTTTCAGAGAAGATAGTTTGCGAGTACATGAAACTGGCAACCCTTGAGAAAGTTTATGAGGCTCTTAGGGATGAGAAATTTGAGGTTAAGGTCCCTGAGGAGATTTCGGCAAGGGCATTGGCGCCTATCACTGAAATGTTGAGCAAATAATTGGATGAATATGTTTCCCGACAGTGTTATCTGTCGGGAAGAAAATTTTATACATATGAGAAAGATTGTTTTTTTAGATGCAGATACAATTGGAAGTGACATCTCATTGGAGCCTATTGCAGCTCAAGGAGAATTGGTTACTTATCCTTTTACTAAGCCTGAGGAGGTTTTTGAGAGAATCCAGGGTGTTGATGTTATCATTACCAATAAGGTTATAATTGGAAAGGAGCAGATAGATGCTTGTCCTACCCTCAAACTTATTTGTGTAGCTGCTACCGGTACCAACAATGTGGATATACCATATGCAAACAGCAAAGGAATTCCAGTGAAAAATGCAATCGGATATTCAACAGAGAGTGTTGTGCAGGTTACTTTTGGAATGGTTCTTTCACTTGTTGGCCAGATGACATATTTCGATAACGCAGTAAAAAGCGGAAACTACTCAAAAGGCCCTTCATTCACAGATGTAAGCAGATGTTTCTTTGAACTGAAAGGTAAAAGATACGGTGTAGTAGGCTTGGGTAATATTGGCGGAAAAGTGGCCCATATTGCAAAGGCTTTTGGAATGGAGGTGGTTTACTATTCAACATCTGGGAACCCTCATTCAGATGAGTTCCAGGCAGTATCGCTTGAGGAGTTGATGTCAACTTGTGATGTAATCTCAGTACACTGTCCGCTGAACGAGCGTACAAACAATCTTATCACTTATGATAAGCTTGCTTTGATGAAGAAAACCGCATACATCATAAACCTTGGACGTGGTGGTATCATAAATGAGGCAGATCTTGTTCAGGCACTTAATGATAACCTTCTTGCCGGAGCTGGAGTTGACGTATTTGCAAAAGAACCGCTGCCGCTGGATTCACCATATTTCAAAGTTGCAGATCCTTCAAAAATCTTGCTTACCCCACACATAGGCTGGGCAAGCCAGGAGGCAAGAACATGCCTTGTAGCAAAAATTGCAGAGAATATTAGAAATAATTAAAAGAGTAAAATAATAAGGAGGGGGTTGACTATTAGTAAGTCAGCCCCGTTTTTCTACATAGTCTTAGATAAAGCCAATGGTAGAATAATATATATGCGCATATGGGAAATTTAAAATTAAAATTATCGGACTTGCTGAAATATATTATATTAGGTGGTTTTGAATTGCTCCTTTTTGTGTGGTGCAATACAACGGAATCAGTTTTATATTTTGAAAAAGTGCTGGGATATCCATCTCCTGTCCAGACAGCAATTCTTTTCATTATACTTGTATTCATGTACTTGTTGGGCTACATAACCCAATCGGTTATCCAGTTGGCATTTGGGGGGAACTTCCTTGGGACCGGTATTGGGGAGTTGGCAGAGTATATCAAATTCCATCCAAGACATTTTGTAAATAATAGGAGCTATCCAGACTGGCTATATTGGTCTGATTCACCTAAGAAAGTTATCCTTACATATAAGGAATACCTTGAAACGTCAGAAAAGTCTGAAATAAACACAGAATTTTTACAAACCAACCAGTTATTTCAAGGTATTTCGTTTGTTTTGATAATCTTTAGCCTCTATAATTATTTTGATTCATGGAACAGATTCATTGCAATAGGATTATGCCTGGTTATATTTTGTCTTTTAGGTTTATATTGTAGCACAGGTAAGAGAATACTTTTAACCAAGATTGTTTCTATAGCTATACCATTAACAATACTGTTTCTTTATTATTCCAGATGGCATTCAGATGCAAAGTTTGCACTTACCGGAATTATAATGTCTATAGCCATAGGATTCTTTATTTATATGGCATCGCTATTAGCAAGGAAGCAGATTATCAGAATAGATATTTTGGCAAACTATAATTCATCTGCGGATAATAAGTTTACAAATATTCTGAAAAAATATGGCATCCCCAAAGCATATATTCTCATAAGGACTAATACACATGAATACTTGGATGAAGTGTTAGCTTCAGTTAAGAATCAGGACTATCCAAATATCAAAGTTATTATTCTGGTAGACAAAATAATAAAGGAAGGATCATCTTTAGCAGAAATAGAGGGTATAATAAATTCATTTGAATACGCTGATCTTAACATATCTCATTATCAATCAAACAATTCAGGCCCTGCATCATTAGCGTATGAAATAAGAACTTTGTTTCTTCATTATGCCAACGATGATGATTGTGCTATTTTGCTCGATTCTGATGATAAGTTTCATAAATCTCATTATGTGGTGAGAAACATTATCAGCAAAATGGAGAGAACAGAATCCAATATATGTTTGATAAGATTTGAGTTCTTTGGTAAAAAGCATTTGAACTTTTCAAAGAACTATCATAACGATCTTATTAAGCGACTTTCTTGCAATAGTGACATGAGAACTTCTTCTGGTATAGATTTGTCCAAAATAGAGAATAGGCAAAACTGGATTTTGCCGAAAGAGTTGTGTGAAATTAATGAAGTTCACCATATTAGCACAATAGGATGGGTTAAGTGTTACAAGAAACCTATTCTTCAAAAATATCATAAATTATTGTCAAAATACTCTGAAGAATTTGTTCAATATACAAAATATGAAGATTTCCCTGATATAAATGCTTTGATGTTAAAAGAAAGCAGAATCTGCGCTGTAGGGAAGAATTCTATTATGTTTAGAAAACATGAAAATTCTGTAACTACATCTGTTTCTCCAAGCAATTATAAACTTATGATTCCGTACTTCTTGAAATTAGCCAAAAAAATTGCCCAGGAGAATCAGAAACTTATGATACCTGCAGCTGCAGATGCAGTTGTTAATAAGCTTCTTCCTTATAAATTCATCCAATATTATAGTGTTATAAGAAATATTAGAGCTACCACTCCTTCATTGGATGGATATACACAAAAAGACTTCTTTGATAATTTTATAGTATCGGTATTGGAAGAGCCAGAAAGAAAAGCATTCCTGAAAAATGTTGAAGTCATGCTTAATGATGTTAAGGAGACCAGTATTCTGGAAATTACACAAGAGTGCAAACAGGAATTGCAGAGATTAGTAGTTGGGTTTAACAAGAATAAGTGGGTGACTCAAAAGTAGCCTGTTAAAAGCAAATCCCCTACTAGAATTCAATGACAGGGGTTGCTTACTTATAAAGGCTACTTTGGATCTGCCTTTTAGATTAGGTATATCTGATTTTACGACCTATTCTTAATACCGTTGTTTTTTTGATTCCGTTCAGTGCACAAAGTTTGTTTACTGAGACTCCTGTGCGATAGGCTATACGGCCCAGGGTATCTCCTTTTTTAACGGTCCAATAACGGATTTTGTCAATCTCCTCTTTGTAGGCAAAAGTTTTTGAGGTAAGTACAAGTACAGGTTTGTGTACTTGGTGTGTCTCAAAGTTTACAATATCGTTAGGATTGATAGGGTTGCCCAGATATCTGAATTCAAGGTGAAGATGGTATCCTGTAGAGCGTCCTGTATTTCCGCCCATTCCTACAGCCTGGCCAGATTTTAGTTTTTGGCCGTTTTTTACAAGTATCTTGTTCAAATGGCCATATAGGGTTTCCAATCCGTTATCGTGCCTTACAACCACAAAGTAGCCATATCCACGGTCTCTTCTGGTTATTCTGACAGTTCCGTCAAAAGCTGTTCTTACAGTATCTCCTCTGTGAACTTTAAGGTCTATTCCGTAGTGGAATTTCCATTTTCTGAATCCCCAGTTAGAGGTAACATATTTTTCAGATGGAGGGGTGTAGCCACTTACATCAATTTTGATGGTATCTTTCATCCCTACAAGTGAAACGCCATATGGATTGATGGAGGTGTTGCTCCATATCTCATATTCGTCGGGAAGATCTGAAAAATTGTATGTGTGTTCCTCAGATATTGGGATTATGGTTGGATTAGGGTCAAAGATGATGCTCTCAATGGTTGTGCCGGTATATTGGTGATATGGTAGCGGCTGGAACCTTGAGTAATCTATTTGCGTGCACTGAGTGTGCTTGTTTTTTGAGAATATTTTACGGATACTGGTACCCAATTTGTTTTGGGCACCGGCATCCGTATATATTCCTGCTACAAGGAGCAGTGTTATTGCTATAAATCTTTTAAGCGTCAATGTTGGCGTATTTTGCATTTTGCTCTATGAATTCTCTTCTTGGTGGAACGTCGTCACCCATTAGCATTGAGAAGATTCTGTCTGCCTCAGCAGCATTCTCAATGGTTACCTGTCTTAGGATACGGGTGTTAGGGTCCATTGTGGTGTCCCACAACTGCTCTGCATTCATCTCTCCAAGACCTTTGTATCGCTGGATGCTGATACCTTTCTCAGATCCGCCGCCAAGCTCTTCTACAAGCTGTTTGCGCTCCTCCTCAGTCCAGCAGTATTTCTCTACTTTACCTTTTTTCACTCTGTATAGAGGTGGTGTTGCACAATATACGTGGCCGTTCTTAATAAGGTCGTTCATATGGCGGAAGAAGAATGTAAGGATAAGGGTTGTGATGTGGCTTCCGTCCACGTCGGCATCCGTCATGATGATTACCTTATGGTAACGTAGCTTGCTTAAATTTAATGCCTTGCTATCCTCTTCTGTTCCTATTGTAACACCAAGTGCAGTGTATATGTTTCTGATCTCCTGGCTCTCAAGAACTTTATGTTCCATAGCTTTCTCTACGTTAAGGATTTTACCTCTTAGAGGAAGGATAGCCTGGAATCCACGGTCGCGGCCAGATTTGGCTGTACCGCCCGCAGAGTCTCCCTCCACAAGGAACAACTCACATTGTTCAGGGTTTCTGTTTGAACAGTCTGCAAGTTTTCCTGGAAGTCCTGCTCCCGACATTACTGTTTTTCTTTGAACCAGTTCCCTTGCCTTGCGGGCAGCGTGTCTTGCAGTGGCAGCAAGGATAACTTTCTCTACAATCTGTCTGGCATCTTTAGGGTTCTCCTCAAGGTAGATTTCAAGAGCCTCGCTTACAGCTTTGCTTACAGCACCTGTAACCTCGCTGTTTCCAAGTTTGGTCTTGGTCTGTCCCTCAAACTGAGGCTCTGCCACTTTAACTGAGATTACAGCTGTAAGGCCCTCGCGGAAGTCTGCAGCATCAATCTCAAATTTAAGTTTGCTGAGCATGCCGTTTTTCTCGGCATAAGACTTAAGGGTAGTGGTAAGACCCCTTCTGAAACCGCTCAAGTGGGTACCGCCCTCTATTGTATTGATGTTATTTACGTAAGAGTGGATATTCTCAGAGAATCCAGTGTTGTACTGCATTGCAATTTCTATCGGGATACCGGTTTTGTCGGTTTCCAATGCAATAGGTTTCTCGGTAAGTTTCTCTCTTGTGCCGTCGAGGTATGCAACAAACTCCAAAAGACCAAGTTCTGAATGGAAAGTCTCAGATTTTTCAACCTCTACAGTCTCTCCCTCATCATTGATCTCTGTTGCCCTTGCATCCGAAATAGTAAGTTTGACACCCTTGTTAAGGTATGCCAACTCTCTTAGTCTGGCAGCAAGTATATCGTAGCTGTACTCTGTAGTAACAGTAAAGATTTCTCCATCTGGTTTGAAGGTAATGATGGTACCTGTATCTTCGGCCTCACCAACAACCTTTACTGGGTATTGAGGAACACCCCTTGAGAACTCCTGTACAAATATCTTACCCTCTCTATGGATCTCCGCTTTCAGGTATGTTGAAAGGGCATTCACGCAGGATACACCCACGCCATGAAGACCTCCTGATACTTTGTAGCTGTCTTTGCTGAACTTACCTCCTGCATGAAGCACTGTAAGTACAACCTCAAGAGCACTCCTTCCCTCTTTCTCGTGCATTCCGGTAGGGATACCTCTACCATTATCTTTAACTGTTATTGAATTGTCTTTGTTGATTGTAATGTAGATGTCTGAACAGTAGCCTGCCAACGCCTCATCAATCGAGTTGTCTACAACCTCATAAACCAAATGGTGAAGACCTCTTGCACCTACGTCTCCAATATACATTGAAGGGCGTTTTCTAACTGCCTCCAAACCCTCCAGCACCTGAATGCTGTCAGCTGAATATTCACCATTTTTAGCAACGGTTTCTTTCTCTATTTCGCTCATTTGTCCAATAAATTTTTAACATACAAATTTAGCAAAAAATATACACTTTAACAACTATAATTTTGCCTTATTTTTCTAAATTTGTATCCCGATAACTTATAGATTGGTATATGTTTGAGACTACATCAAATGATATTTTAAAAGATACTTTGCAGACCTCTGTAGAGGTGGCAGAAGAGGTTGTATCTGATGTTTCTGTTGGCTTTGATAGTGGGGATGACGGTGAGATTACAGTTGTGGAAACAGGGGTGTCGGAACAGGAGAGGGAGGTACTTGTGCAGATTAGCGGGGCCGACATAATAAATGACGGAAATCTGGTACTTTCCAATGTGAATATTGAGATAGCCAAAGGAGAGTTTGTGTACCTTTTGGGAAAGGTTGGAAGTGGAAAAAGTTCAATAATAAAGACCTTGATTGCGGAACTTCCGTTGAAAAAAGGAAAGGGCTCAATAGCAGGTTTTGATTTGTGGAAAATAAAGAAACGCAATATACCTTATTTGCGTAGAAAATTGGGAGTAGTGTTTCAGGATTTTCAGCTTCTCATGGATAGAAGTGTTGAGGATAATCTGTTGTTTGTTCTGGAGGCTACAGGGTGGAAAAAAAGAAAAGAGATGCTTGCAAGGGTGCAACAGGTGCTTCAAATGGTTGGATTGCCTGAAAAGGCTGGAAAAATGCCTCATCAGTTGTCGGGAGGAGAGCAGCAGAGGGTTGCAATTGCAAGAGCATTGTTGAATAACCCCCAGGTTATATTGGCGGATGAGCCAACCGGTAATCTTGATGAAGATACGGCTAATGAGATAATGAATCTTCTGTCGGGAATTCATGCTTCACAGCAAACTGCAGTGTTGATGGTAACGCACAACCGGGAACTGTACAAACGCTTTCCGGGAAGGGTACTCATCTGTGAGGGGGGCAGCGTGAGAGAGATGGAGCAGGAAATAGATTTTATTGTCTAATAGAGTTACACTAAAAAAGTTAATATGAAGAAAAAGGAGAGGGTTGAAGGAATATTGGGCTATTTTAGGGAGAACGTGCCTGTAGCTGAGAGCGAGTTGGATTTTAAGAATCCATACCAGCTGATTGTTGCAGTAATTCTTTCTGCCCAGTGTACAGACAAGAGAGTGAATATGCACACGCCAGCCTTTTTCTTGAGGTTCCCAAATCCTCAAATTTTGGCGGAGGCTACATTTGAAGAGGTTCTGGAGCTGATAAAATCCATTTCTTTTCCAAACAATAAGGCAAAACATTTGCTTGGTATGGCAAAGATGCTTGTGTCTGATTTTGGAGGTGAAGTACCCTCAGAAGTGGAGCAGTTGGAAAGGCTCCCGGGTGTAGGCCGCAAAACAGCAAATGTAGTTGCTTCTATAATATACAACAAACCTGTAATAGCTGTAGATACTCATGTCTTTAGAGTATCACACAGATTGGGCTTCTCTAAAGGAAAAACCCCTTTGGAAGTAGAAAAAGACTTGAACAAACTTATACCGTTGCACGAACGTGCCATTGCCCATCATTGGATAATTCTGCACGGCCGATATATCTGTACTGCAAGAAAACCCAAATGTGGAGCTTGCCCTATTAGGGCGTTTTGTCCCTCGGTGGAGTTGTGATTCTGCAGACATGTGTCTGAAACTAAAACATATATGACTTGGGAGGAATATATATCTGACTTTAAAGGGTATCTGTTGCTGGAGCGTTCTCTTTCTGAGAATACTGTAGCAGGATATATATCTGATATTGAGATATTAAGAGATGTTGTTAATGGTAGGGATCCCCAAAAAAAAGACAAAAAATTTCCACATAATATCACTTCTGAAGATATTTCATACTTTCTTACATACCAGTTTGGCCAATCTATGGCAAAGAGAAGCCAAAGCCGCAGAGTAAGTTCTTTAAGGGCATTTTTCAAATATGTGCAGATGCAGAAAGATGCTATTCCAGATCCACTGTTCTATGGATGGAAAAACCCTATGCTGGGGATAGAGACCCCAAAAATCACCCGTCATCTTCCCGATATCCTTTCATTTGAAGAGGTGGAGGCCCTCCTCTTATCATTTGACCTCTCCACTGCTGAGGGGGTGAGGAACAAAGCCATAATAGAAGTGCTTTACGGATGTGGATTGAGGGTGTCGGAACTGGTAGAACTTACCCTGCATGACCTATTCCTGGAAGACGGATATATAAGGGTGATAGGTAAAGGTAACAAGCAGAGGCTTGTGCCGGTAGGAGAGTATGCTATTACAGCCATAAAGAATTATCTTCCAATAAGATGGGAAGTGATTTCTGCAGCAGGAAAAAATCGTGGACGCCGCAAAGAAGGCAAATCTTCCCGACAGGTAAACAAATTTGCCCAGGAATCTAACAATACCCTTTTCCTAAACCGCAGAGGTGGTCGCTTGAGCCGAGTGATGATCTTTACAATGATTAAGGAACAGGTTGCCGTTGTAGGAATTGCCAAAAAAATTTCGCCTCACACTTTCCGTCATTCCTTTGCTACCCACCTGGTAGAAAACGGCGCTGATTTGCGAGTTGTGCAACAAATGCTCGGTCATGAAAGTATCCTAACAACAGAGATTTATACACATATCAGCTCCCAACAATGGATGAAAGATATTCTGGAGCATCATCCACAGAGGTGAGAAATGTTGCAATAAAAAGGAGGCGTGATCAAAAGATGCTTTTTCAAATAAAACAATCCCTGCCAGAGTAAGTTCTAGCAGGGATTGCTCATTCAGTAATAGGACTTCTGAGTCAGCCTATTTTCTTTAAACCTATTGGAGATTAGAATTTATATGTAAATCCCACACCTAGTACCAATTGATTGAAATTGTTTATAATCTGGTATTTCAATTCTGCACCTACAGACAAATTGTCCTTAAGCTGGTATTCTGCACCTACTCCAACATTAAGTGTAAATTCTCCAAAGGAGACATCTCCATAAGACTCATCGTAGTAATCACCGTAATCATAGTCTCCGCCCCAACCCTCATCATCACCGTAATCACCTTCAATAGAGAATTTAATCTTTGTATAGCCTATACCTACCAATGGATACACTTTAACTTGGTCATTAAGGTCATATAAGTAATGCACGTTCGCATCTACATTAAACCAATTGCAACCATCTTTCTCAAGATAGTAAGTAAATGAAGGCTCAAAGCGGATAACATCTGTTAAACCATACTGAAATTTAACACCAATACCCATATTCTCGATTTCAGAACCGTAATTAATGTTGGCTCCAACTGCTTTCTCACCTTGCTGAGCCATTGCTGTGCTGGCACCCATAATTAGGATGGCAACAACCATAAATAGTTTTTTCATAGTTTAATTATTTATTAAGTGATTATAAGTCTGTGCTAAATTTCTAAACGAATATATGATTTTTTTGCAACATTACCGTTATATTTTAATAAACTTAAAATTTCCAGCTAATTGAAACTGATAAATTGGAATGTTTCATGCTAGGAGTCAAGTCTATAAAATTATCATCTTCATATTCATCAGTGTCTGAATCTTTATAAGAATCTATAAATCCCCAGTCGTAGCCAAGGGATACTGAGTATTTATTATTTAATTCTATACCAACCCTAAGGCCTGCTCCAAGATCGAAGCGTTTAAGTAGATCAAATGTCTTGTTGCTGGTCTCCTCTATCTCTACATCATAATAATCATCATCTTCTTCATAATAACTTGAATCTGATTTTGATTTTCCAAACAGACCCAATCCTACATAAGGACCTACCTCTCCAAAAACAGCAAAATCATAGTTTACATAATGTTTGTATCCTATATGTACAGGGATCTCCGCAAAAAATGCATTTGTTTTGTCGCTTATTATACCCCAATCAATTTTGAATCCTTTTAATGTAAATAAAAGAGCAGCATTAGCGTATACGCCATCAGCAGCATTGGGAAGATCATACGCTACTCTTGCGCCAACATGAAATCCTGTCTTGGAATCGAAATTTCCGCAATTGGATACATTTAAACCAACTATTCCCTCTCGAGTGTGATTCTGAGCGCTAAGGGATATTGCACTCAATAATAGAGTGACAATACAAACAAATTTTTTCATACCCTGATTTTAAAGTTAGACACAAATATACATACAAATTTATAAAAAAAGACCGGCTCAGCATGATAAAAACGCCAATCATACTAACATAAATGGTGCTTTTGGGATCATTCAAATTCCGCGCAGAAAATAGGGGTATTTTGTGCTTGTGGTGGCGTTTTCTGCTTGAGGTGGCGTTTTTGGTGGTTCCGCGCAGGAAATAGGGGTGTTTTGTGCTCGTTTTGGCAGGGAGTTGCATTCCGCGCAGAAAATAGGGGTGTTTTCAGCTCGAGTTAGGGTTTCTGGTGGTTCCGCGCAGGAAAGAGGGGAGTTTTCAGCTCGAGTTAGGGTTTCTGGGGGTTCCGCGCAGGAAATAGG
>JAZLBB010000070.1:0-16765 GCA_045613465.1 Candidatus Egerieisoma sp. | reverse complement strand
TTATGCTTTGTCCATTTTTCAGCCAAAGGCCCTTCAGGAATCTGTGATATTAATTTTTCGGCCATTTTATGTTTTTTAAGTGTATAATTATCCAAAAAAATTTTCTACAATTTTAGTCACTTTTTATCAAATAAGCAATTAAATTGACATTTTTCCTATCTTTACATATGCTTTAACATACGTATAACTTAAAAAACTCAATATGAACATTAAAATCAAACTGTTTGCCCTTATTGCAGCCTCTGTGATATTTGGTTCATGCACCAAAAATACAGAAATTGCCATAATACCTCTTCCACAAAAAACTGAGGTTGGAAAAGGATCATTCAAAATAGACAACAACGTAATAATCAAGGGAAATTCACAGTGGGAGATTGTTTATTTAAAAGAGAAATTGTCTACCGCTGCCGGCATCGTCCTCAAAGATGAGGGAACAGGTAAAACAATTGAGATAAATACAGATCCTTCTGCACAGATAAAGGAGGAGGGATATAACCTATCTGTTACTCCCGACAAAATATCAATCATAGCCTCAACCAAGGCAGGTGCCTTTTATGGAGTGCAGACCCTGTTGCAGCTGATGCCTGCAGGTATATACTCAGAAGAGAAAACTGTCGGGAAGATAAATGTACCTTGTGTGGAAATTGAGGATTATCCAAGATTTGGTTATAGGGGTGCAGGTTTGGATGTTTCAAGGACTTTTTTTCCTTTGGAGACAATTTATGATTTTATTGATTGGATTTCATATCATAAAATAAATACTTTCCATTGGCATATTACAGATGACAATGGTTGGAGAATTGAGATTAAAAAATACCCTTTACTTACAGAGAAAGGTGCATGGAGAGGACCGGATGAAGTACTTCCACCATCTTATGGTTCAGGCAACAAGAGATATGGTGGTTTTTATACTCAAGAAGAGATTAAGGAGGTTGTAAGATATGCTGCTGAGCGAAATATTACAATCATTCCCGAGATTGATATGCCAGGACACAGTAAAGCTGTAATTGAGACATATCCTCATGTTGGATGTACAAACAAGAATAAGACTTTGAGCGTAAATGGAGAGGTTAACAATGTTTGGTGTATTGGTAAGGAGAAAAATTATCAAATGATTGAAGATATTGTTGCTGAAATTGTAGAACTTTTCCCTTCAAAACTTATCCATCTTGGTGGTGATGAGGTAAATATGGATAACTGGAAAAATTGTCCACACTGTCAGGCATTTATGAAAAAACATGGTATGAAAGAGGAGATAGAGCTTCTTAATTACTTTGTGAGAAGAATGGAGAAAATTGTTAACAAACATGGTAGGGTGCTTGTAGGATGGGATGAAATTATTAAAGGTGGTGAACTTGAACCAAGTACTGTGGTATATGGTTGGGGTTCTATGAAAAGGGCAGCCAATGCTGTAAAGGCTGGACAACCTACTGTATTTCTTCCAGGACAGTACTGTTATCTTGATATGAAACAAAGTAAATATGAGAGAGGACACTCTTGGGCTGCAATTGTAACTCTCGACAGCACATATAAGATTGACCCTATAAATATGAATGACTTTACCCCAGAACAGGAAAAACTTGTTATGGGTATTCAAGGCAATTTATGGTGTGAGCTTCTTAATCGCCCTGAGAGATTTTTGGAATATCAGTTCTTCCCTCGCCTTTGTGCTATTTCTGAAGCTGCATGGACGAATGCAGAACTTAAGGACTATGATAATTTCTATAGCAGAATTACAGGTAACCATTATGACAGATTGCATAATATGGGTATTAAATTCAGACTCCCTTTTCCTGAAGTTATTTATGAAAATGGAGCACTTGAAGTTATTCCTCCATACCCTGGAGCTGTTATAAGATATACCTCAGACGAAACTGATCCAACAACTGCTTCTACTGTGTATAAAGGTAAAATCACAACAGATACGCCTGAAATTTACAGATTTGCAACATTCTATAACGATTGTAACCAAAGTATAAGTGTTGGTGCTTCAAATATTGAACTTTACCATTACATAACACCTGAAGTATCTATTGAAAGTTCATACAAGGAGAATGAGTGCAATAAAAGCTTCCCGATGAATAATATCACAACCTACAACTACAATAAATATTGCAGGATAAACAGAAGGTCACAAGCTGGAGACTGGTTGAAATATTCTTTTAAGGAGCCTGTTGAGTGTAGCAGAATTACTGTTGAAACAGGTATACCAGGAATTACTTTGTATGATTGTACAGAAGGTTATGTTGAGTATACATATAACGGTACAGACTATATAAAAGGGGAGGAGTTTAAAAACGGTATTGCTGTAATTAAACCTGCAGATAAAGTTTTTGCAGTAAGAATTGTATTTACCGGAATGTCTGATGCTATGATTACTTCTTTCCAAAATTTAAGGATAGAGAAATAAATAATACATTTTGTACTCTTTAAAAAGAAAAAAGACTCCGAAGAAACTTCGGAGTCTTTAATTTTTATTGAAATATATTAGAATATTTTCTCAACCTCTGTATAAACAGCATTAAGATCTGCTGCAGTTGCTTTTCCCTCTCTAATATTATTGATAATAGGATTAGCCTGCTCAAATACTTTATTCTCTATTTCTATTGCAGGTTTCATATATTTCTCAATTGCATAATAGTTAAGATATTTGTTACCGTTACCTCTGGTAATAGGGAAAATCTCTTTTTTCTTCTCAATTACCCAGTCACACATCTTTGCATTTGCAGTTCCTTCAGCTGTCATAAATGCTGGAACATTATCTCCGTTTGCTACCATAAGAGGTACTGCAACACCTACAGGAGGGTAACCTAAAATTGTCCACATTACAGTGTTTTTAGGATCTTCACCTTTTTTAACACCCTCAACTACAATTGAACATGTAGATGATTTTCTAGGGATGAAATCCTGATCCATAAACCAACCGTTACATTTGTCTACAAGCTCTTTATCTTTATTAAGATCTATTCCCAATACAGAATGATAGAAAGTACGTGAAAGATTCTGCATAATCCATTTTGTTGTAATATCACCAGCTCTTGCAATCTGCTCTTTTACAATTTTATCTGCATTTGTATATCTTACATAACCCATACCTTCATTCAATCTACCTGTATTTGAATGGTTGGTGTATACCAAATAACCTTGAGGAGCTATTTTTGGATCATTTACATCAATCTTTGTCCATGAATCATTGTTTACCTCATAGTATGCTGCACCACCTTCTGCATCTATAACTCCAAAATTTGCTTCAACACCCATAGGTCTTTTGTATTTATCAAGCATTTTCTCAAAATCCTTCAATGTACGGCATGTAGCAAGTGCTTTGTACATTACCACACCCTCTTTATCCATCATATTTGAAGGAACATCATCATCTTTAAGATTATATGATGCTGTATTCATAATTGAGAATCCTACCTCATTGGTACCTGTCCATGCTTCATTATTGAAGAAATCAGGTGAATTGATAAGTGCATAAAAAGCATATTTCTCACCTTTAAAATACTGTACTCTGTTGTTTGGTTGTCCTGTATCTCTATGTTTCCACATTAGAGGTCTTCCGTCGGGAGTAGCTTTACCTGTAAAAATTGCTGATGTACAGGCCATAATATCTGCAGACAGCAATAAACATATTGCCAATGTTGCTAAAAATAGTTTTTTCATGTGTATACTTTTTTTAATGTTATGCTAAAATAAGGAATTTTCCGGCAATTTGCCCTCTATTCCAAGATGTCTATATGCCAATTGGGTAACTTCCCTTCCTCTTGGTGTTCTTTGTATAAATCCTTCTTTTATAAGGAAAGGTTCGTAAACTTCTTCCAATGTTCCAGGATCTTCACCTACTGCTGTTGCTATTGTATTCAATCCTACCGGCCCTCCTTTGAATTTCTCAATAATTGTAAGGAGTATTTTGTTATCCATAAGGTCCAATCCTCTCTTATCTATATTGAGTGCATCAAGAGCATATTTTGTAATAGGAAGATCTATTCTGCCATCACCCTCAACTTGGGCAAAATCCCTTACTCTACGTAATAGGGAATTTGCTATTCTAGGTGTTCCCCTGCTTCTGCATGCTATCTCCATTGCAGCCTGGGTATCTATCTCTATAGAGAGTATTTTTGCGCTTCTCTCAACTATTTTTGAGAGTACTTTGGAGTCATAATATTCCAAATGGCATTGGATACCAAATCTGGCTCTTAAAGGGGATGTAAGAAGACCACTTCTTGTAGTTGCTCCAACCAATGTAAAAGGATTGAGAGAAATTTGTACTGAACGGGCTCCAGGGCCTTTGTCAATCATTATATCTATCCTGTAATCCTCCATTGCTGAGTAAAGATACTCCTCAACTACAGGTGAAAGGCGATGAATCTCATCTATAAATAGTACATCACCTTCTTCCAGACTTGTAAGCAAACCTGCTAAATCTCCAGGTTTATCAAGTATAGGACCTGAGGTAATTTTCATAGATACCCCCAATTCGTTAGCTATAATATTTGCCAAAGTAGTTTTACCCAAACCAGGAGGACCATGAAACAAGACATGATCCAAAGATTCACCCCTCTGTTTTGCAGCTTTTACAAAAACTTTAAGATTCTTTAAAATCTTCTCCTGACCCGAAAAATCTTCAAACTCTTTAGGCCTTATTACACCCTCTATATCTCCCTCAGAATGCAAACTTGCCTTTCTGGGATCAAAATCTCTTTCAAAATTATTCATAACACAAATATAATCTTTTTATAAAAGAAATTATATGATGTTTATTTATTGGTTGTTGATATGTTGATAAAATTATTTACCAACACTAATGTTAATAATTAACATAGTTATCAATAATATAAAAAGTATTTAAATATTTATAATTCAATTGTTTATTATAAGTTTTCAACATATGTTCATAAAATATGATTACTATATCAACAATACATATATGTTGAAAAGCTGTAAATAAAACTATGATTAAAAAATTATAGAAGTTGATTGTTTTAATGAAAATTCAATTATTTATACAAAATTCCATAACTCCAATAATTTACTTTTCCACACTTATCAACAGAGTTATCAATAGATTTTTATAGGTTTTCAACAGGTTTTTACAACTATTGTTAAAAAGATGGATTATTTTTGCATAGTATATGGAAAATAATCAGCTTTTAAAGGTATATTCCTCTCAAAATGCTCATAAAGAGCTTATTGGACTTATATCCAATAATGAAATAAGAAAAATACACATAAAAGGAGTGTACGGTTCTTCAAAATCGTTCACTCTGGCTTCTACTGTAGGGGAAGGTATTTATATAGCAGTAATGGACAATAAAGAGGAGGCACAGTTTTTTACAAACGATCTCTATAACTTTTTTGAAGAAAATACTGTATTTTTTTTCCCAACATCATCCAATCTTGTATCAAACAAGATAAATACCATGAAAGACTCTTCCCAGAAAGTACAGAGGAGTGCTGCAATAAGTGCCCTCAATACTTTGCTTGGAAGCAAAAATACCCATAATCCACTCATTTTAGTTACATATCCAGCAGCTATTTATGAGAAAATTCCCAACAATAAAATGTTGAAAAAAAATCTCCTCAAAATAAAAAAAGGGGAGATGGTATCTCATGAGTTTATAAAAGAAACACTCATGGAATACAAATTTGAAAAAGTAGATTTTGTTGGAGAACCAGGTCAATTTGCACTAAGAGGAGGTATAATAGATGTTTTCTCATTCTCATCAGATAAACCTTATAGAATAGATTTTTTTGGTAATGAAGTAGAAAGTATAAGAGAATTTGATACCAATACACAACGTTCTTTACAGGAGTGTGCGGAAATAGAAATATTTCCAAACATATATGAAAATGATACACTGGTAGAGGGTGAATATGAAAACTTGTTTGATTTTATAGGAGCTGGAAAAAGTACAGTTTGGGTAAATGATATCACTGTATTGCAAAATGAACAATACACAGAAGTAAGGGAAAGTATACTCTCTAACAGAACAATATCATTCAATCCACTTAATATGGACGAAGAGAGTGTAGAATTCAGAATTTCTCCACAGCCTTCTTTCAATAAAAATTTCAATCTGCTTCTATCTGATATAAAAAGTAAGATAGAAGAGGGGTATATAATATATATAAGTAGTGAGAATGAAAGACAGTTTGAAAGATTGCGAAATATTTTTGCCCATAACAGTGAAGACAATCTTCAGAGAGTACCAAAATTTGTAGAACTTCCATGTTCTATACATACAGGTTTTGTAGATACAATAACAAAAATTTGTCTATATACCGATCATCAGATATTCAACAGATATCACAGAGTAAAAATAAAAAGGGAAGTACCGCGCAGTGAGCGTCTTACATTAAATGAGCTGAGTGCATTCCAGATAGGGGACTATATAGTGCATATAGATCATGGAGTAGGTATATTTGGAGGATTGGTAAAAACCAATCTTAATGGTAAGGTTCAAGAAGCTATAAAACTTATATATAAAGATAATGATGTAATTTTTGTATCTATCCACGGAATTCACAGAATTTCCAGATACAAGAGTAAAGAGAGTGCGGCTCCAAAAATTTACAAACTTGGAACAGGTGCCTGGGAAAAACTCAAAACCCAAACCAAGAACAAAGTAAAGGATATAGCAAAAGACCTTATAAAGCTATACGCAGAGAGGAGACAAGCTAAAGGTTTTGCTTTTTCTCCCGACAGTTATCTCCAGCATGAACTTGAGGCATCATTCATTTATGAAGATACCCCAGACCAACTAAAAACCACACAAGCTGTAAAGGAGGATATGGAGAAAGAATATCCTATGGACCGTCTGGTATGTGGAGATGTAGGATTTGGAAAAACAGAGATAGCTGTAAGGGCAGCATTTAAAGCTGCAACTGATGGAAAACAAGTTGCATTGTTGGTTCCAACCACTATACTGGCATTACAGCATTACAAAACATTCCAAAAAAGATTAAAGGACTTTCCATGCAATATAGAATATATAAGCCGTCTTAAAACTGCAAAAGAGATAAAGCAGATTGCAGAAAACTTAAAGAGTGGAAAGACAGATATAATTATAGGTACCCATAGGATACTTAATAAAGAGATTCAGTTTAAGGATCTTGGTTTGCTAATAATAGATGAAGAACAGAAATTTGGAGTTGCTGCCAAAGAGAGGTTAAGACAAATGAAACTCTCGGTAGATACACTTACTCTGAGTGCAACCCCTATTCCACGAACTTTGCAATTTTCTTTGCTTGGAGCGCGTGATTTATCTATAATAAACACTCCACCCCCAAACAGACTGCCAGTACAGACAGAAATTATAGACTTTATTGAAGATCTTGTTAGGGATGCCATCAACTATGAACTGGAAAGGGGAGGTCAGGTATATTTTGTACATAATCGTGTAGAAGATATATTGGCGGTGGAAGATATTATAAAAAGGATATGTCCGGGAATAAAGACTTGTGTAGGTCATGGACAGATGGATCCAAAAGAACTTGAAGGTAAAATACTCGATTTTATGGCTGGAGACTATGATATTCTTATAGCCACCACTATTGTAGAGAATGGAATAGATATACCTAATGCCAATACTATAATAATAAATCAGGCGCAGAATTTTGGTTTGAGCGACTTGCACCAGTTGCGAGGCCGAGTAGGGCGTTCCAACCAAAAAGCTTTCTGTTATCTGATAGTTCCATCTATGGCATCAATCACGGATGATGCACGCCGTAGGCTTAGAGCAATAGAAGCTTTTTCAGATCTTGGAAGCGGTTTTAACATAGCAATGCAGGATTTGGATATACGCGGAGCCGGTAATCTTCTTGGTGGAGAGCAGAGCGGTTTTATAGCTGATATGGGATTTGAAACATATCAGAGAATTCTTGCCGAGGCTTTTATTGAGATAAAACAAGAACAGGGACTGGATGTAAAACAGGCAAAAAAAGGGTTCAGGAATGAGCAGATGTACCGTGAGGCCCTGCAGCCAACATCTCAACAGATGAATTTTATAACAGACTGTACAATAGATACAGACATGGAACTTCTTATTCCCGACAGTTATATATCCATAACCTCTGAAAAGATACGTTTGTACAAGGAACTTGATGGAATTACTACCCAAGAGGCGCTTGACAAATTTATAGAAGACCTTAAAGACAGATTTGGAGAATTGCCTGAGCAACTGTTGCAGCTTACTTATGTGGTAAGGCTTAGATGGGAGGCTATAAAACTTGGATTTGAAAAAATAGTGATGAAAAACAATGTGATGCTTGTATACTTTGTATTCAATCAGCAATCACAGTACTACAGTACACCATTATTTGCAAATATCCTCAATTATATAAATTCTTCACCAAACAATATGGCGGTAGCTGAGCAAAATGGCAAACTGATACTCAAAATCAAAGGTGTCAACACAATAGAAAAGGGATATAATATTGTGGATAAAATGAAAATGTCTATCTTTGCAAACTTGTAAAGTGTTATACCAGTGGCGAATTTACTGATTGACATAGGTAACTCAAACTGCAAAGCTGCTTTTTGCATGGGTGGCGTACTGGGTGAAATATTTAGAAGTGCAGACAGAGACATATTGAAGTTTATTCTTACACTTATAGCAGACAATAGACCGGATGTTATAGTTTTGTCTACAGTACGTGAAGAAGATATTGAAATGCAGCAAGTTTTGAAGACAAAATGTAACAAACTTGTTGTAATGGGAAGTTTAATGAATTTGCCTCCACATTTCAGCATAGGGTTTCCGTCTAAGGGGTTAGGGGCAGACAGATTGGCTGCAGCACTGGCGGTTTCAATGTTGTTTCCTGGAGAGGATTGTGTGAAGTTTGATTTTGGTACAGCACTTACAGTAGACTTTATCAGTAAAGAGGGGGTATTTGAAGGTGGCAACATTTCGCTAGGATTGCAAAGCCGTTGCAGAGCATTGAATACTTTTACAAAAAGACTTCCACTGATACAGCCGGGAGAAAAAATTAATGACTTTGGTAGGAAAACTACAGAGGCTATGGAGTCTGGAGTAGTTTTAGGAATGATATTTGAAGTAGAGGGCTATATAAACAAATATCCGGGCCATAAGGTGATTTTTACAGGTGGTGACGCTTTTTATTTTGCAGAAAAACTCAAAAACGCCATCTTTGTAGTTCCTAATTTGGTATTGATAGGATTGGCCCTAATAGCTGATTATTATGCACAGAATTAACTTTTTTGGAAAATTTTCAATTGTAGCACTATTCCTGTTGGTAATGGGATTTTCTGCATCTGCGCAGCAGACAGATGCTCTTGGTACATATACTCCATATTCGTTGTTTGGTATAGGTGAGATAGAGAAGCAGGGTACATCATTCAATAAAGGTATGGGTGGTTTAGGAATAGGTGTTAGAGACAACAGATATATCAACTACCTTAATCCAGCTTCAATTACAGCAAGGGATACCTTATCTTTCATGTTGGATTTTGGTCTTAACCAGAAAAACTTTTATAGTACAGACGGTGATGTAAACTCTGCATTTAATACAGCCAATATGCAGAACCTGATGTTTACTGCGCCAATTTATAAAAAATCAGCATTTATTGTAGGTATTACCCCTTATAGTAATATAGGATACAAGTTTAGAGAGGTTGAGACCGATAATGAGATTGTGGCAAAATATGGAGATGTTGCATACGAGAAGTATGGTGAAGGAAGCATCAACCAGTTTTTTATAGGTGCAGCAACAAATATTGGTGATCATTTCTCTGTTGGAGCTGAAATGATTTACTATTTTGGATCACTTACCAGAAACAGTAATGTCATTTTTGGCACAGATGTTTCAATCAGGGATATCTATACCGGTTGGGAGTATGATGTAGATGCCATATCGGGAAGAGTAGGTGCACAATATTTCAATACTCTTGATGGTAATATTGATTTGACCGTTGGAGCAACATACAGATTTGCCAGCAATATGGATGGTGAATATATTAGATTCGCTAAGGCAGTTGGAGGTAGCGCTGTTGATACTGTACAGATGGTTACAACACCTGGATATAAAGTAGAGATACCTTCAGAGTTTGGTTTCGGTTTCTCTTTCAGAAAACAGGACAAATGGATGATAGGATTTGATTATATGAGACAAAACTGGGAAGATTCGCATTTTGGTGATACTCCAGGTGTAGATTTTAAGGCAAATGCTTCAAACTCATTTAAAGTAGGTATTGAATATATTCCAAACAGATACGATATAAGATATTATCTTAAGAGAGTAACTTACAGATTGGGAGCATATTATGATCAGACCTACCTTAATGTTGGAGGAAACAATGTCAATGCTGCCGGTGTTACTTTTGGTATGTCTATGCCTATTTTCAGATGGTATAACGCAATTACATGGTCGGTGGATTTAGGTCAGAGAGGTGCTTTGAAAAACAATATGGTTAGAGAGAGATATATCCAGCTTAATTTCAATCTCAACCTGCACGACATATGGTTTGTAAAGAGAAAATATAATTAATAAAACTTAATATTTAAATCATGAAAAAATTGCACGTTTACTTTACTCTTTTTGTAGCAATGTTCCTGTTTGCTTCAGCTTCAGCAAATGCTCAGGGTAAATATGGTAAAGACAGCGCACAGTGTGTAAGTCATTTGAACTTCTACAGAGATTACATGAAACAGGGTAACATGAAAGAGGCTGCTTCTCAGTGGAGAGGTGCTTATAAGTATTGTCCTCCTAAAGCTAGCCAGAACCTTTATGTACATGGTAGAACTATCTACAAAAACCTTATTTCAAAAAGTGGTAGCAATGCTGAGTTGAGAGAGGGACTTATCGATACCCTTATGACTATTCATAAAACAAGAATGGAGAACTTCCCTAAAAGTGTAAAAGCTTCTACTGAGAATATTGCTTACGATATGATGGCATACTACAGCAAGACTCAGCCTGAGAAAGTTTTGGCTGCTATTGAGAATGTAGTTGCTCTAACTGGAGCAGAGACTAAAGCAAACCTATTGGTAGCTTATATGGAGAATGCTGCTAACATGTTTAAAGCAAATAACATGGATGCAATGACACTTTTGAACAAATATTCAGAGTACTCTGCAATTTTGGATGCACAGGTTGCTGCAAAACCTGAGGGTGAGAATACCGACGCTAAAGAGGCTAGAGCCGTTTTTGAGGGTCATTTCATTAACAGTGGTGCTGCTACTTGCGAGAACCTTATTGCTATCTTCACTCCAAAATATGAGGCTGATCCTAACAACCCTGAGGTTGTAAAACCTATCGTAAGCCTTTTGGGTGCAGATGAGGAGTGTGTTAATTCAGACTTGTTCCTAAAAGCTGTTGCTTCATTGCATCAGATTGAGCCATCTCACACTTCGTCATATTTCCTATATAAATTGCATGCTAGCAAAGAGAATGTTGATGAGGCTGTAAAATATCTAGAGGAGTCTATTGCTTCTGAGGAGTCGGACAATGTTAAAGATGGTGAGTACTTGATGGAGCTTGCTGTTTACAACTTCAAGAATGGTAACCATATTAAAGCTGTTTCAAGTGCTAAACAGGCAATTGAGAAAGATGCAGCTCAGGCAGGTAAAGCAAACCTACTTATGGCTAACGTTTGGGCAGGTCAGAAATGTACTGCAAACGATATGGATAACAGAGCTAAATACTGGGTAGCTGTAGATTTCCTTAACAAAGCAAAAGCTGCTGATGAGACAGTAGCTGAGGAGGCTGGAAAATTGATCAGCACTTACCGTCAGTATTTCCCTAAAACTGAGGATGCTTTCATGTATGACCTTACAGATGGTAAAGCATACTCAATCTCTTGCGGTGGCTTGAACGCTACCACAACTGTAAGAACTATTAAATAGTTTTTGAAATAGAATGTATAGGGAATTTCCCAATATGAAATTTATACAATCGGTAGTAATCGCTTTTGCGGTTACTACCTTTGTTATATCCTGCAAGGGTGAAGTGCAGCAGGAGCCTGTGGATTTGTCCCAGTCACCAATGCAGATAATTGAAAATATGAACGCCGTTCAAACCAAGAATGGGCTTTTGCAGATGAGAATGGAGTCTCCGCTTATGCAGAGGTTTGAGAGTGATTCGGTTTCATATGAGTTGTTTCCACAAGGTTTCAATGTTTTTGCTTATGATGCAGAGGGTAATCTTGAGACACAGATACAGTCAGATATTGCCAAGCATACTATAAAAAAGATCAAAAAAGATAAGATTGAAAGTTGGGAAGCCTTTGGAAATGTTGTGATTACTAATTTAAAGAAAGGCGAGCGACTCCAGACCGATACCCTTTATTGGGACAGGGAGAAAGGGCGTATTTATACCCATTCCTATGTGCAGATGTTTTCTCCGCAGGGATATATGCAGGGATATGGTATGGATAGTGATGAGATGGCCAGAAATGCCAATATCCTCAAACCTTTCGACAGTTATGGTGTAATAGAACAAAAGTAGATGGAGGCTAATATAGTCATAGCAGTTTTTGCATTGGTCTTTTCGGCTTTTTTCTCCGGCTATGAGATATCTTTCATGTCGGGAAACAGATTGAAGATTGAACTTGACCGTAAGCAGGGGAAGAGATATGCCCGAGTAATGGACAGGTTTATCAAAAATCCTGAGCTGGTCCTTTCTACACTACTGGTTGGAAATAATGTTGCCATTGTCATTTATGGTATGGCAGCAGCAAAAATTCTGGATCCGGTCATTGAAAAATATATCACAACTTCTGTAAGTGGTATTCTTGCAATTGATACTATAGTTGCAACTCTTATAGTGCTTATTACAGCCGAGTATCTTCCTAAAGCGTTGAGCAGATTGAATCCTAACGGGGTGTTCTCCTCGTTGTACTGGCTGTTTATGTTCTTCTATTATTTCTTTTATCCCCTCACTTATATCACTACCAGACTATCGGGAAGAATAATGAAGGTTTTTGGTGTAAAGGAGCAGCATCATACAGAAGCAGTTGTATTTGACAAAAGTGATCTTATGTATCTCTCTTCAGAGGTGGCAAATGATGATGAGCAGGAGAATGAGACCTCCAATGATATAGTCATTTTCCAGAATGCACTTAATTTTTCTTCTGTTAAAGTTAGGGAGTGTATGATTCCAAGGACAGAGGTGGCTGCTGTGGATGTGCAGGATTCGTTGGAAGAGTTGGCGGCTATGTTTGTTGAGCAAGGATATTCACGAATTCTGGTGTATAGGGAGAATATAGATGATATTATTGGATATGTGCATTCCAAGGATCTTTTTAAAGAGAGGGAAGGGGATGTGCATAGCATTGCTGAGCTTGTGCGTACTGTAACTTATGTATCTGAGGAGATGACTGCCCAGACATTGCTCGCATATTTTACAAAGAACAGAAGTTCTATTGCTGTTGTAAGGGATGAGTATGGCGGCACAAGCGGTATTGTTACATTGGAGGATCTTATAGAGGAGATCTTTGGAGATATAAATGATGAGCTTGATAAAGAAGAGTTTATAGAGAAACAGATAGGGGAGAATGAGTATTTGTTCTCCGCAAGGCTTGAGGTGGAAATGATTAACAGGAAATATGATCTTGAGCTTCCAGAATCTGATGAGTATGAGACTCTTGCAGGTCTTATCATGTTCTATAATGAGGATATCCCTTCACAGAAGGAGGTAGTTGAGGTTGACAAATATTCGTTTACCATTGAGACTACTACCAGAAACAGAATAGAGACGGTTAGTGTCAGAGTGTTACAAAAGTAGTTTTTTTGTTGATTTAGTTGGAAAATTACTATCTTCGCACTTTGCTAGAAAAAAAATCTTAAAAATTATAATACAAAATGGCAGTACTAGAAAAAATACGCGTTAGAATGGGGGCATTTATTACTGTCCTTATTGCAGTTGCGTTGTTATCGTTCGTTATTGACCCTACTACACTTCAGAGTGCAATGTCAATGTTCTCTTCTAAATATGATGTAGGAGAGATTGCAGGTGAGGGAATTTCTTACCAGGAGTATCAGCAGAAAGTTGATCATTTTACCCAGATTTATCAGATGACTACCGGTTCTACTTCTTCTAATGAGCAGAGCCAGGAGCTTATCAATAATACTGCATGGCAGAATGAGATTACTGAGAGAGTATTGATTCCAGCTATTGAGAAGGCAGGTATCACTTTTGGTAATGAGGAGCTTTATGACCTTACTCAGGGAGCAAACATTTCACCTGTCCTAATGCAGGATGCTTCGTTTATTGATGAGAACGGTCAGTTCAGCAAGACCAGAGTTGCTCAGTTTGTTCAGGCTATATCACAGGATCAGTCAGGCCAGTTGGGAATGTACTGGAATTATCTTGAGGATAATATTGTTAAGAGCCAGAAAGTTGAGAAATACCTTTCATTGCTTCAGCACAGTATGTACATGAACCCTGTAGAGCTAAACAGAGCAATTGCAGAGAACAACACTTCATATGATGTTGATTTTGTCGTAAAACCTCTTGGCTTTGGTCTTGATTCAACTATTACAGTTACAGATGCTGAGGCTAAGAAATATTATGAGGAGAATAAAATCAATTTCAAACAGGATGAGAGCAGAGATTTGGAGTATGTAGTGTTTGAGGTTGTTCCTTCTCAGACAGATATTGATGCTACTGCAGCAGATATGGAGAAAGTTTATGCTGAGTTTGTTTCAGCTGACAATATGAAAAATTTCTTGGCAAGAAACTCAGACCAGCCTTTCAACACATACTACTATAAAGAGGGTGACCTTAAAACAGTAGCTACTGAGTTGGAGGATTTTGCTGCAAAAGCAAAAGTTGGTGAGACTCTTGCTCCTTTCCAGGTTGAGAATACTTTTATTGCAGCTAAGGTTATGGATATCAGACAGATGCCAGATTCAGTATTTGTTAAGCACATCCTATTGCAGGGTGCTGATGAGGCTAAAGCTGACAGTCTTCTTGCAGTTGCAAAGAAAGGTAATTTTGCTCAGTTGGCTGCTCAGTATTCAGCAGACAAAAATCCTAATGTGGCAGAGGCAGGTGACTTGGGTTGGATGACTCAGCAGTATATGATTCCAGGTATGGAGTCTGTTCTTAAGGCTAAGAAAGGTGATGTTTTCACAGTTAATACCAGCTATGGAACACATATCGTTAAGGTAACTGATGCTACTAAAGCAATGAAGAAAATGCAGGTTGCACTTCTTGTAAAAGAGGCTGTAGCAAGCAAAACCACTTATTCAGATTTCTATGCTAAAGCAAATGAGATTGCAAGCAAAGCTGAGGGTGATCTTACCAAGTTCAGAGAGACTGCAAAAGCTATGGATGTTCCTGTTTACCCTGCTCTAAGAGTAGCTCCAGGTGCTAAGAGCTTGTCTAACTATGAGCACACAAGAGAGATTTCAAGATGGGCTAATGAGAACAAACCAGGTTCTGTATCTCCTATTATTACTGTAGACAACAAATATTTCTTTGTAGTAGCTCTTACAGCTGTTCATCCTGAGGGTTACACTACTTACGCAGAGGTTGCTCCAACCATCAAGAACTATCTTCTAATGGTTAAGAAAGGTGAGAAACTTGCAGCTGAGACAAAAGAGCAGGTTGCTGGCGCAACTACAATTGAGGAGGTTGCAGAGAAATTGAACACTACAGTAAGCAACCAGAGCGGTATCGCATTTGCTTCACTTACCTCACAGCAGTTGGATCCTAAGTTCATTGGTGCTATTGCTGCTGCTCAGGAGGGTGTTCTTTCAGGTCCGGTAGTTGGTGAGATTGGTGTATACTACTTTACTGTAAAAGGTAAAGAGGCTGGTGCATTCTATACAGAGGATGATGCTAAAGCAAGAAATATGCAGATCTTCAACAGCGTTCAGAACGTTGTTCCGCTAATCCTTACCGAGAAGGCTGAGGTTAAAGACCAGAGATACAAATTCTACTAACAGACGGTAGATTTTCAGATATAAAAGGGCAGCTTTAATGGTTGCCCTTTTTTCTTATATAATGGGCAGAGATACTCAGACAAGCGGAGTGAGTAATTGGTTATTTGAGGATTTTTAGGATGATTGGAAGATGATCGCTAATACCGCCAAGGTAGCGTGGCCCGGAGTAAGTACGTTTAGGTTTTACCCCCATATTGGCGTTGTCGGTGGTTAACAAAGCAGTTGGGGCAAAAATATCCATCTGTCGGGAAACAAATATCCATTGGGGTGAGAAATTTTCCAATGGTTTATTGTCTGCATAAGTTTCTTCTTTTTTCAGTAGGTTTTCCGATACCAGAAACTGATCTATCATACTCCAGCTTTCTTTGTACTTATAGCTTCCTTCTGCACCCTGGGCGTAGTTGGCAAGGTTTGTCAGCTGATTAAGATTTTTCAGGGGCGCAGATTCTGGTGTGTCATTAAAATCTCCCATAAGTATAATGTTTGCTTTGGGGTTCACGTTAAGTATAGAGTCTACGGTCCTGCTGGCCATAAGGGAGACATATTTTCTTTTTATATCGGAGGACCCATCATTTCCCCTCTTTGACGGCCAATGGTTTACCATTATATGAATAGTATCCAATTCATTTACCACCCCTTTTGTATATAGTATGTATCTGGTGCGGAAATTGGCTTCCAGATATTTGGTTTCAAGAGGTTTGAATGCTGTTGGTTTGTATAGGAGGGCAACGTCAATCCCCCGGCTGTCGGGAGAATCCTTATGTATGATTTTATACCCTTCCCTGGCCAATGGGGTATTTGTAACAAGCTGTTCCAGAACAAAATAATTTTCTATTTCTGCTACACCTATTATG
>JAZLBB010000069.1:0-24061 GCA_045613465.1 Candidatus Egerieisoma sp. | reverse complement strand
TCAAGCTCCCCTGAGCCAAATATGTTTTTAAAATGATATGATACATTGGGAACTGTGACGCTAAAAAGCTCAGCAATACCTTTCTGATTCATCCAAATGGTTTCGTTAATAGCATCAACCTGTACACTAATTTCACCTTCTTCATTGCTAAAAATTACAATTTCGCCTAAATCCATTAACTGGTTCTCCATACTTTCAAAACTTGTTTAATCTCTGACTGCAAGTTGCAAATAATTTCTAAAAAACTATTTCGAAAAAGGAAAAAGTTGAGTGAATGGCCGAAATTTTTCTTTTTTAAAAATCAGCAATGCTAAAAAGAGAAAAATATGGCAATAGATTTATTTATTCCCAGTTCAAACTTTCATTTAAACCTTAGTTTTAGTTTTTTTGTGCAAACTGAAGGAGAAATGAATAAGAATATAATTATTTATAAGTATTCTAAATTAGTGGGGGAGGTAAAACACCGCTTCAAATTTCCCATGCAATAATGTAAACATAACATAAAAACAATACAAAATGGAGTTTTTCTGCTTAACCGGCAGAAGAGCGCTATATAACTTTATATTGAATATATCACAAGAGCAGGTGGGTTCAGAGAAAGAAGGTATCTGGTTCTATGGTAAAACAGTTGTTTTTGCAGGGAATATAAAACTACTTGCTGTTAATAGCATCCACAGGATTCAAAGAGGCTCCTTGCCAAGCCGGCAATATTCCCGACAGTATTCCAATTACCGAGGCAATTACAACTCCCCATAAAACATTGTTTAGGGAAAGGACAAAAGTGAAGCCTGCAGTTTGGGGAATAGCAAGAACTGCCGCCAATACCAACAGAATACCCACGAGTCCACCGGCAATAGCCAACACCACCGCCTCTGCAAGGAACTGTATCAAAATCACATGCTTCTTTGCTCCAAGGGCCTTTTGTATACCTATAATGTTTGTCCTCTCCTTTACAGAGACAAACATAATGTTTGCAATTCCAAAGCCACCTATCAGCAAAGAAAATCCTGCTATAATCCATCCAACAGCTGAGATCATTGAAAATATCTGCTGAACACTGTCTGCAAGAAGCGTCATGGTATTTATAGAAAAATTATTCTTCTGCCCCGGAGCAAGGCGTCTATGAGCTCGCATATGCAACCTAAGCTCATCTATAAGCTCTTGCTGTCCAACCCCTTCTTTAGCCCTTACATAAATGGAATTGTCTGCCCAACGGGGATTTACCATATATCTTCCAAAATTGAAAGGAAGATAAAGGGCATTATCTACGTCTCCAATACTCACAATACTTTCTCCCTGCTTCTTTATCACTCCCACAACGGAGGCAGTTGTAGGACCAACCTTTATTCTCTTCCCTATAGGATCCTCCTCTCCAAACAGCTCTTGTGCCAATGAATAACCAATTACTGCCACAGGTATTCCACGTTCATCTTCATCGGGAGTAAAATAACGGCCCTGCGCCATTTCCATAGAAAGAATTTTATTGTAGTTGTAAGTAACACATTCCACAGAGGTCCTGTTTATAGATTTTCTCCCATAACGGACTGTTGCAGAAGTGAACATGGAGAATGAGAAATCTTCTCCCAAAGTTGAATTTGACCTAAGGAAACGGAAATCATCATAAGAGGTCTTGGGCCTACGCATATACTCCCACCACTTGAACTCCTGGGTCATATCTGCATTGCCCTGTTCATCTTCACCCATCATTGGCCACTGCCCAACCATCACCACATCTGGGCTCATAGTCTCAAAGCCCTTCCTCACATTCTCCTGCAACGCATCTATGGCCGTAAAAATAGCTACAATTGAGAAAATGCCTATACTTACTCCCAGCAGTGAAAGAAACGTTCTGAACTTGTCTCCCTGTAACTGGGAAAAGGCAAATGCCATACTCTCACTATACAACTTCACCATCCCCTCAAAATATTTAGTTATAAACTTTTAGTGTTTCAATCCCAGCTTCTCTTTAAGTCTCCTTATTGCATCAAAGGCATCTAATGGAGACATTGTATTTATATCCATTGCTTTAATACTGTCTCTCAGATCGCACAACAAAGGATCCTCCAACTGGAAGAAAGAGAGCTGCAAATTGTCTGCCGAACTGCTTTTTTTCTTCTTGCCTGCCAAACCTTTTGTTATAGTAGCCACCTCTTGCGCCGCACCTTCCTCTTTCTTTTCCAACATATTAAGAGTCCTCTGCGCTGAGTCTATCACCTGCTGCGGCATACCGGCCATACGTGCCACGTGGATACCAAAACTATGGGCAACACCTCCCTCACACAGCTTTCTCAAGAATATTACCTTATTCTCAAACTCCTTTACTGCAATGTGATAGTTCTTTACTCTTGGATAAATTTCTTCCAACTCATTCAACTCGTGATAGTGCGTAGCAAAAAGGGTCTTTGCCCTCTCCCTATGCTGGTGGATGTACTCCACTATGGCCCAAGCAATTGACATACCATCAAAAGTACTTGTTCCACGTCCTATCTCATCCAGTAGTATAAGCGATCTCTCTGAAAGATTGTGCAGAATAGTGGAGGTCTCGGTCATCTCCACCATGAATGTAGACTCGCCGCGGGAGATGTTGTCTGATGCTCCCACACGGGTAAAGATCTTGTCTACATAACCTATTCTGGCACTCTTGGCAGGAACAAAACTTCCCACCTGAGCCATCAATACAATAAGGGCAGTCTGCCTCAACAACGCACTCTTACCTGCCATATTTGGTCCGGTAAGGATTATCACCTGCTGGGTATCGTTATCCAGCCATATATCATTGGCAACATACTCCTCACCTACCTCCATCAAAGTTTCAATTACAGGATGTCGGCCCTGTTCAATTTCCAGTTTATACCCGTCATTCATCTGCGGACGGCAATACTTTCTACTGCATGCCAACTCTGCAAATCCCACAAGACAATCTATCTTGGCCAGAGTGTTGCAGCTGAGCTGAATTCCTGCTATCTCCTTTTGGATTGCCATTACCACTTGATGATATATCTGCTGCTCCAGAGCACTTATCCTCTCCTCAGCCCCCAAAATTTTCTCCTCATACTCCTTAAGCTCTTGAGTAATGTACCTCTCAGCATTTACAAGAGTCTGTTTACGTATCCAATCCTGAGGAACCTTATCTTTATGGGCATTCCTAACCTCCAGATAATACCCAAACACATTATTGTAACTTATTTTAAGGGAAGGAATCCCTGTCCTCTCGCTCTCCCTTGCCTGCACCTGCAACAGATAATCCTTGCCATGACGCGCAATCTGCCTCAACTCATCCAACTCCTCACACACACCATCAGCAATGATATCTCCCTTACCAAATGCATTCGCAGGTTCGGGCAACATATTCTTCCCGATAAATTCATACAGCTCTCTAAAAAGCAGAACTCCTTCTGCCAACTCAGAAGTATCTCCACCCAATTGGGCACACACATCTTTGATTGGCTCCATCTGCTCCAGCCCCCTCTTAAGCTGTATAATTTCCCTTGGCGCAATCTTACCTGCCGCAGCACGGGAAATGATCCTCTCCATATCACCAATTTGAGAAAGTCTTTGTTGCAGCTCCTCCCTGGCAACGGTATAATCTACAAAACTCTCCACTACAGAGTGTCTTTTGCCAATCTCATCCAAATCCTTAAGCGGCATTGATAGCCAATTACGGAGCATCCTTCCTCCCAATGGAGAAGAGGTTTTGTCCATAATATCCAACAGCGACACTCCATCTTTTCCAGCGGTAGAACCAAAAATCTCCAGATTTCGGAAAGTGAAACGGTCCATCCAGACAAAACTTCCACGATCTATACGCGAAATTGAACACAAATGGGCAACTCCCGTATTTTGGTTCTGCTCCAGATAAAACAGGATTGCACCTGCAGCTGTTGTTCCAAGCTGCATATTTTCTACACCAAAACCCTTAAGGGAAGTTAGCGAGAATTGCTTCTTAAGTTTGTCTTCACAGGCACTTGGCACAAATGCCCATTCATCCATAGTAGAAATGTAATAATTGCTGCCAAAACGCTCTCTAAAACCGGTTTGATACCCTTTCTGCAATACAACCTCCTTAGGGGCAAAATTTGAAAGAAGAACCTCCACATAATCCAACGTACCCTCAGCTACTTTAAACTCTCCTGTAGAGATATCCAAAAACGCCACACCACCTTTATCACCTTTAAAATAGACTGCTCCCAAAAAGTTGTTTTCCTTTTGTACAAGCAACTGTTCGCTATATGCTATACCTGGAGTAACTAATTCTGTTACACCTCTTTTAACTATCTTTTTTGTAAGCTTTGGATCTTCCAGCTGATCGCACACAGCTACCTTATAGCCTGCTCTAACCAACTTTGGAAGGTAGGTTTCTATAGAATGGTGTGGAAAACCTGCCAACTCCACATGCTGAGCTGAACCGTTTGCCCTCTTTGTAAGAACAATACCCAAAACCTTGCTTGCTGTTATAGCATCATCTCCAAATGTCTCGTAGAAATCTCCCACTCTAAAGAGCAAAAGCGCATCGGGGTGCTGGCTCTTTACCTCAAAGTATTGCTTCATCAATGGGGTCTCAACTATCTTCTTTCTCTCTGTCATATCTTTTGCGTTGGCATCAAGCAAAATTAACATTTTTTTGGTTACTTTTGTAAAAACATACAATCATGAGAAAACTATTCATTTTTGCAGTTGCTATGGCTGCCATGTTTGCCTGTACATCTAAACAGGATCAGTTCAATGAAGAAGTAAAAGCCATTATGGAGCGCAACAATAACGTTGGTCTTGCACTAGTGGCTGTACACAACGGAGAGGTTGTTCTTAATGAGACTTACGGTTATAAAAATCTTGAGACCAAAGAGGCCATTGCCAAAGATGACATCTTCCGTATTGCTTCAATCTCAAAATCATTCTGTGCAACTGCCGTAATGCAGCTTGTAGAGCAAGGTAAACTAAGCTTGGACCAGGATGTATCAGAACTTGTAGGATTTGAGGTGAGAAACCCTAACTTCCCAGACAAAGTGATTACCGTTAAAATGTTGTTGTCACATACCGCAAGTATGAGCGATGCAAACGGTTATTTCTCACTTAACGCAATCAACCCAGATTCTTCTGCCACATGGAAGAGTGCATGGAACCAGTATGCTCCAGAGACAGGCTACGAGTACTGCAACCTTGGTTTTAATACATTAGGTACAATTGTAGAGCGCGTAAGTGGCGAAAGATACGATCAGTACATTGTAAACCACATCCTTAACCCTATTGGAGTTTATGGAGGATACGAGGTATTGAGCCTTGATTCAACCAAATTTGTAAACATCTACACTTGGGACAGCGAGAAAGGTGAGTATATCCACAAACCTGCAGCATACGCTACAAGAGAAGACGAAATCAAGAATTACGTTTTTGGACAGAGTACTCCTATCTTCTCACCTACAGGTGGTCTTAAGATTTCTGCTCAAGACCTTGCCAAAGTTATGAAAATGCACATGAACTTGGGTACAACTGCTGAGGGAACACAAATTATATCTAAAGAGAGCGCAGAGGCTATGCAATCTGTTGTAGCTCCTAAAACTGATGAGGGAGATGCTTACGGTTTTGCAATAAGAACCTCTAACCAGCTTTTGGATGGCTACACTATGATTGGTCACACTGGAAGCGCTTATGGAGTTTATACCTCAATGTTCTGGGATAAAGACAGAGAGTTTGGTTTTATTGTTATGACTAACGGATGTAATGGCAGATACGACAATAACTTTATGGCCATCCACAGAGAGTGTGTTGCTGCAATGCACAAAAATTTTATAGCTCAGAAATAATTCACAACTGATTGAAAACACAAAAAAAAGCACTGATAATTACCTATTATTGGCCCCCAAGTGGCGGTTCAGGGGTACAGAGATGGCTCAAGTTTGCCAAATATCTTCCCCTGTATGGCTGGGAGCCGGTAATCTATACCCCAGAAAATCCTGAGGCAAATACTGAAGACCCTTCCCTTGCCAAAGACATTGCCCTTGGGACACAGGTAATAAAGAGGCGAATTTGGGAACCTTACAGCTTCTACAAATTGCTGGCAAGAAAAAAGAATATCTCCTCTGATGGTGGCAAACACATAAAAGCCAATCTTATTGGCTCAAACAACAATTCCCTCTCACATAAGATATCTCTTTTTGTGAGAGGAAACTTCTTTATACCGGATCCGCGCCGTTTTTGGATAAGGCCGAGCATAAAATTCCTTACCAAATTTGTTAAGGAGAATAATATTGATGTTATTATCAGCACAGGCCCTCCTCACTCTATGCACTTGATTGCCAAAGGAGTAAAAGAGGCTACCGGTGTGCGTTGGATAGCTGATTTCAGAGATCCCTGGACAGAAATCTTCTATTTCAAACACCTTAACCTTACCAAATGGGCATATCGCCGCCACAGAAATCTTGAGCAGAGTGTCCTTGATACGGCAGATACCGTTGTAGTGGTAAATAACCAGGTACAGAAAGATTTTGCCGCACGTACCTCAACTCCTGTAGTGGTTATAACCAACGGATTTGATCACGAAGATATTGATTCTACCCCTATTGAGCCCGATTTCTCCAAATTCTCGCTTTTACACACAGGCATTTTTGTAGACAACGGCAACCCTGAACACCTGTGGGAAGTTCTTGGAGAGAAAGCTGCTACGGAGCCTCAGTTTAAGGAAGATTTGCAGATACGCCTTATGGGACAGGTAGACAGCTCTATCCTCTCTGGCATTCATCAGGCAGGATTGGATGAGTCTCTTATAAACATGGGATACCGCCCACACAAAGAGGTGGTAGGATGGCAACGCCAGGCACAGGTTTTGCTTCTCCCTCTAAGAAAAGAACCCGAGGCAGGAGCTATTCTGGCCGGTAAATTCTTTGAATATCTGGCAAGCGGAAGAGAAATGCTGGCTTTTGGCCCAACTCAAGGTGTAGTTGCTGATGCCCTCAAAGAGACAGGTAGCGGAACTATTGTAGATTTCTCAGACAAAGAAACTACCCGTATCCAGATAGACCGCCTATATAACAAATACCTCCAGGAAAAGGCTTCTGCCCAGGCAACAAGTCTCCCTGAGGGAACAGGTGAAACAGATGAGAAATTGTCGGGAAGAAAAATTGAACTCTCTCCGGCAGTAATGAAATATTCCCGACAGCACCTTACAGGTGAAATGGTTAAATTGTTCGATTGATATGAAGAAATTTTTGAAGTACCTGATTCCAGTAATAGCATTCATTTTCATTGCCTATGGTTACTCACCACAGGTTTTGAAAGGGAAAATTGTAAATCAGAGCGATATCTCCAGCTGGGAGGGTATGGCACATGAGATCATTACCCATAATGATGCAAATCCCAACGACCCAACCATGTGGACAAACTCTATGTTTGCAGGTATGCCAGCCAACAGTATCCATGTAATTTATCAGGGAGATTTTACAAAATATCTTTATGACTTGCTCTTTGTAGGAGAGCGTCCTGCAAGCTATTTGCTAATAAGCCTTATTGGGGGCTATCTCCTTATGCTGGCTTTTGGTGTGAATATTCCGCTTGCTGTACTTGGAGCTATAGCTATTACATTCTGCTCATACAACATGCAGATTATTCAGGTTGGTCATAATGCCAAGATGGTGGCTATTGCGTTCATGCCTTGGGTACTGGGTGCTGTTGTTTATGCTTACCGCAAAAATGCTTTTTGGGGAGCACTGCTGTTTGCCCTTGCCTTAAGTTTCCAAATTAAGGCCAACCATCCTCAGATCACTTACTATCTGGCAATGATTATTGTTGGTTACGGCATCTGGCAGCTGTGTAAGGCCATTAAAGAGAAGGCTCTTGCAAAATTCTTCCGCACATCTGCAATTGTACTTATTGCCGGACTGCTTGGAATTGCAACCAACATAAACCACCTTTGGCCTACCTACGAATATGCACAGCATACAATGAGGGGCGGTACTGAGCTTGTAGCTGAAGATACAGAGGATACACCTGCAGCTCAAGCAGGAAAAAAGAGCCGCAATGGTCTTGATCTTGAATATGCAACACAATGGTCTTACGGCATAGAGGAGACATTGAACCTGATGATTCCAAACTTTAATGGAGGAGCATCTGCCGGAGCACTTGACCGCAACAGTGATACATACAAAGCTCTAAAACAGGGTGGATACCAGGGAGCTGAGCAGATTATCAAACAGCTTCCTCTATACTGGGGCCCTCAACCATTTACTGCTGGTCCAATGTATATGGGAGCAATCAGCATTTTCCTTTGTGTACTGGGTTTCTTTGTACTTAGAAGCGGTCTCAGATGGTGGGTAGCAGGAGTATCTCTATTGGCTCTTATGCTTGGTTGGGGATATCATTTTATGCCAGCGTCGGAATTCTTCTTCAACTATGCTCCATTGTACAACAAGTTCAGAACAGTATCTATGATACTTGTCATTTTACAGATACTTTTTCCTATGATGGGTGTTCTGGCGGCCAATGAGATACTTTTTGGTGAGGATTATACAGGCAAGAAGGAGAGAGTCAAGAAAGGTTTTTATTGGGCTCTTGGACTTACTGCTGGAGTAAGTGCTGTCTTTGCACTTATTCCAACACTTGCCGGAAGCTTTGTAAGTGCTTCGGACGGCCAGCTACCGGGTGAGATAGCTGCAGCCCTGGCACAAGATAGAGCCGGTTTGCTCAGGAGCGATGCCCTCAGAAGCATTTTCTTTATCCTTGCAGCTACCCTTACTATGGTTCTCAGCTACAAATGGGGCAAAATAAAACCCACTACAGCAGCTATGATCCTTGCTGCACTTACCCTTGCAGATCTTTGGACAATAGACAAGAGATACCTCAACGATTCTCACTTTGTAACACGCAGGGAGTTTAAGAAAAACTTTGCCAAACGTACTGTAGATGAGATTATATTGCAAGATACAGATCCCCATTACAGAGTTCTGGATTTAAGTGTAAACACATTCAATGATGCCTATATCAGCTATCATCACAAGACTATTGGCGGTTATAGCCCTGCCAAACTACAGCGATATCAGGATCTGATTGACCGCAACATTTCCCGTGAAATTGGGGCAATTGCCTCTCAAATGAACGGGATACAAACTATAGATCAGGCCCAGGAAGTACTCCCTTACTGCCCTGCATTGAGCATGCTCAACACAAAATACATTATACTTGGAGCCAATGTGCCTCCTGTAGAAAACAATTTCAGATTGGGCAATGCCTGGTTCATAAACCAGATTATTCCTGTTGACAATGCAAATGGAGAAATTGCTGCACTGGCAACTGTGAACCCTGCAACATCTGCAGTTGTTTCTAAAGAGTTCCTTGCAGAAGGGTCGGCACTAGCCACTAGAATGGTTGAGGCAATTGGAGCAGAGGAGTTAGCAGACATGTCTTTGAACAACTTCATAGAGCTCTCTTCTTATGCTCCTAACAGACTCACTTATAACTACTCAAGCAACAAACCACAAATTATCCTCTTTAGTGAGGTGTATTATAATCCGGGATGGAGTGCAACTGCTGTAAATGTTGCTACCGGTGAGAAGAGTGATCTTGAGATTTTCAGGGCAAACTGGATTCTCAGAGGCACAACACTTCCTGCAGGAGAATATACAATTGAGTTCAAGTTTTCTCCAAGCAGCATAAGCAGAGGTGAGCTGTTCTCAAGAATTTCGTCGGGAATATTGATATTGCTTCTTTTAGGTGGAATTGGATTTGAAATTTGGAGGAGAAAAGAGAGAAAAAAATAATTTGACATGAATAGAATTTGCAACCTTTTTGGAATAGAGCATCCTATCATTTCTGGTGGAATGGTTTGGTGCAGCGGATGGAGACTTGCATCTGCTGTAAGCCTCAACGGAGGCCTTGGCCTTTTGGGAGCAGGAAGTATGCATCCCGATAATCTTAGGCACCATATAAGATGTTGTAAAGAGGCACTTAAGGCAGATGCCCCAGGAAACAAAAGCGGTAAGGATCTCCCTTTTGGTGTGAACGTTCCTCTTATGTATCCGCAGATTGACGAGTTAATGGGAATCCTCGTTGAAGAGGGAGTGAAGATAGTATTCACATCTGCCGGAAGCCCCAAAAAATGGACTCCTTATCTTAAGGAGCACGGAATAACAGTTGTACACGTTGTATCCAGCAGTGTATTTGCAAAGAAATGTGAAGAGGCTGGAGTGGATGCAATTGTAGCTGAGGGATTTGAGGCTGGAGGACATAACGGTCGTGAGGAGACCACAACATTGTGCCTTATTCCAGCAGTCCGTCAGGCTACATCACTACCATTGATTGCGGCAGGTGGAATTGCCCTAAAATGTCAGATAGCTGCGTGTCAGGCTCTGGGGGCCGATGGTGTACAAATTGGTACCCGTTTTGCCCTTTCTCAAGAGAGTTCTGCTCATGAGAATTTCAAGAAACACTGTCTTGGAATGCCGGAAGGTGCTACCAAGCTGTATCTTAAAAAGCTTGCTCCTGCACGTTTGGCTCAAGGAAGCGAATTTACTGCAAATGTTGCCCAAATGGAGGATAACGGAGCATCTAAGGAGGAGCTTGCTGCATATCTTGGTAAAGGGCGCGCCCGCAAAGGTATCTTTGAAGGAGATATCAACGAAGGTGAAATAGAAATAGGCCAGATCTGCTCAATGGTAACCCAAATTGAGACTGTTGAGCAAATCTTCAAAGATCTAGTATAAAAAAAGCCGGCAGAGCCGGCTTTTTTCATTATATTAGTCCTCTGATGAGGATGACCGCCACAACAACAGGGGCAAGGTATCTTATTGAGAAGTAGATAAAGTTGCGGAAACCTTTTGTGAACGGATGCATACCACCGCTTGTAATCTCATCCTCCACATCACCCTTCTTCATTTTCCATCCGACAAAAATAACAGCAAGCAATCCACCCAACGGCAGCAGGATATTTGCAGACAACTTATCAAAGAAATCAAAAATATTATTTCCAAAAATCTTGAAGTCTGCCATTACCCCCTGTGACAAAGAACACATGCTGGCAAGCACCACAATCACAACAAACGAGAGTGCAATTGCAACCTTTCTTCCTATCTTAAACTCCTCATTAAGGTATGCCACTATAACCTCCAACATAGAAATTGAAGAGGTTATGGCTGCAATAAACAGCATAAAGAAGAACAATATTGCCAGGAATGATCCAAAAGGAATCTGGGAGAAAATATACGGAAGTGTAACAAACACCAATCCAGGTCCCTCTGCAGGAGAGATGCCAAAAGAAAATACAGCCGGCATAATGGCCAGTCCTGCAATGATTGCAAACAATGTATCAGCTATTGCTGTCTCTATAGAAAGTCCCACAATATTCTCTTTCTTCTCCACATAAGAAGCATACGTCATTACAGTACCACATCCAATACTCAAAGAGAAGAATGCCTGACCAAGTGCATCCAGGAAGGTATTTGCCGTAACCTTTGAAAAATCTGGCTTAAAAAGAAAATCCAAACCAGCACTTGCGCCAGGTAAGGTAACTGCACGCACGGCTACTATAACCACAATTACAAAAAGAATAGGCATCATTACTTTGGTATATCTCTCAATACCGTCCTTCACACCTGCCATTACAATAAGGGCAGTAGCCACAAGGAAAACAAGCATAAAGCAAAGCGGCTCATAGTTTGCAGTCACTGTGTGGCTGAACATATTTCCCAATGCAGCAGTATCAGCCACAGCAAACTTGAAGGTAACAGCTTTCCAAAAATAATTGATTGTCCAGCCACCCACTACACTATAAAACGAAATAATAGCCAAAGAGCCCAAAACATAGATAAAACCTATATTGCACCATTTTGTCCCTGGAGCTAATACTTTAAATGCTCCAAAAACGTTGGCCTGACTGCGACGCCCCACTACAAACTCACTATACATTATAGGAAGTGCCAATAGTAACACAAAAGCAAGGTAAATTATAATGAAAGCTGCCCCACCATTAGTTCCAACCAAATACGGGAATCGCCACAAATTTCCCAAACCTACAGCAGAGCCTGCCATTGCTACCAGAATACCAAAACCGCTGCCAAAACTCTCTCTCTTTGCCATATCACAAAATTTTAAAGAAGACCTCTAATCATAATTACCGCAATCACAAGCGGAGCAAGATATCTTACACAGAACACAACCACTTTAAGATACCACTTGTTCAGCTTATGCTCACCGCCGCTGGTAATCTCATCCAAAAACGCATCCTTACCCATTTTCCACCCTGCAAACAGCACAATTAGGAGTGCTCCAAGCGGTATGAGGATATTGGCCGAAAACTGGTCGAAAAAGTCAAAAATATTCAATCCAAAAATCTTCACATCTCCCAATACACCTTGTGAAAGTGAACAGAAAACACCAAGGAACATAACAAGGGCAACCACTGCAACCACTGCAATCTTCCTTTTCCATTTGAACTCTTCAATCACATACGCAACCACTACCTCCAATAATGAAATGGCAGAAGTTATAGCAGCAATAAACAGCACAAAAAAGAAAAGCACAGCCAACACACCTCCAAGAGGGATTTGGGCAAACACATAAGGCAACGTTACAAAAACAAGCCCAGGTCCCTGAGTTGGGGATATTCCAAACGAGAATACAGCAGGCATAATTGCCACTCCTGCAAGGATTGCAAACAATGTATCGGCAACAGCCGTCTGTACAGACATCTTTACTATATTCTCTTTTTTATCTACATATGAGGCATACGTAAAAATAATACCAAATCCCACACTAAGTGAGAAGAACGCCTGACCAAGTGCATCCAGGAACGTACTGGCAGTAACTTTTGAAAAATCTGGCTTAAAAAGGAAATCCAATCCGCCCTCAGCCCCAGGTAAGGTAACCGAGCGTACGGCAATCACAATCACCATAACAAAAAGCAATGGCATAAGCACTTTGGAATACTTCTCTATCCCCTCTTTTACTCCCGACAGCAAAATTGCACCTGCCAATGCAACAAACATAGCCATATAAAACAACGGCTGGTAATTGGATGTCACAGTATCCTCAAACATGCCTCCCAAAGCGGCTGAATCTGATGTAAACTTAAACATCAGCCCTTTTATCATATAATCAATTGTCCATCCACCCACTACAGAGTAGAACGATACAATCATTATACAACAGATTATGGCCAAAGTACCAATTATACCCCATCGGGAGCCAGGAGCCATTTTCTTGAATGCTCCATACACATTGCTCTGCCCCCTGCGTCCAATCACAAACTCAGAATACATGATAGGCATTGCCAACACAAACACAATTGCCAAATAAATTATGATAAAGGCAGCACCACCGTTGGTTCCAACCAAATATGGAAATCTCCACAGATTACCCAATCCCACAGCCGAGCCAGCCATTGCCACAAGCACTCCAAAACTGCTTGCAAAACTCTCCCTCTTTGCCATTATTATCTCCTTTTATATACTACAAACTGGAAATCTATATCATTCTCCTCATCGTGAAGAATCTCCCCCTCACGGTCAATTTCCCAAATGTTACTGTCAACAGCAGGGAAGAAAGTATCAGCATCATCAACCTGTGCATATATCTTTGTAATATAAAGATAATCAGCTTTCTCCACTGTTGCATTATACAACATTCCTCCTCCCATTACAAAGAACTCTTCATCTCCCTGAGCAAGTGCATACACTTCTTCTAAAGAAGATACAATCTCCATAGACGTTGTCTGTGGATTCTTTATAGGAGGGATCTCCAATGCTCCTCTGGTAAGGACAATATTTCTCCTTCCAGGAAGCGGCCTTCCAATAGACTCATATGTTTTGCGTCCCATAATCACAGGATGGCCTGTAGTGGTGCTCTTAAAGTACTTCAAATCCTCGGAGATGTGCCACAAAAGCTCATTATTTCTCCCAATTGCCCCATTCTGGGCTACAGCTACTATAATTGACAGCATAACAATCCAAATTAAAGGTGCTAATTTAGAAAGATTTTCATATAAAATGTTATTTTTGTATATAGAGATAAACATACTTCTATGAGAAGAACAATTTGCATCATAATATGCACTCTGTTATGTGCATTCAGCAGCTCCCTCAAGGCTCAACAGTCTCAGGACACCACTGCTGCGGGCAGATTCAACACCATTGCAACCCTGATATCTCCAGAAAAAGTATACCTGCATACCGACCGTGACATCTATAACGCCAACGATACCATCTGGGTAAGCGGATATGTAGAAAATGCAACCTATAACTCTGAGTTTCCGGAATCAAACTACATATATGTTGAGCTCATCAACTCCCAACTCAACTTTAATGTATCTGCATGGAGATACCGCCCTTTCTATGAGCCGTCACTGGTAAAAAGAATAAAACTCAAAAGACACAACGGAGGATTTCAAGGGCATATTGTTATTCCCGACAACCAAAGTACCGGCAAATGTATAGTAAGGGCATACACATACTGGATGCTAAACCGTCCTGTAGAATATATGTTCTACAAAGAGATCTCTATAACCAATCCGTTCAATGATGATCTTCTTGCCAAAATGAAAGAGAAGAATATCACTGACAAACACAGATACGCCCAATTGAATGCCATTGCACCAATTGACAAACAAGACCAGAAAGACACCACTATTGTAGATTATGATATCCAGTTCCTCCCTGAGAGTGGACACACATTACAAGGATATAGAAATACAATCTGGATTAAAGCTTTGGACAATCTTGGAAACGATGCCATTCTATGGGGTGAAGTAAGGGACCACAACGGCAAACAAATGGGCAAATTCAGAACCAACTCCAACGGAATTGCAAAACTCACAGTACACAATATAGCCGATGAGGAGCTGTATGCCTACATTACAGACTCTATGGAATTCAGCAGGACATTCCTGCTCCCTCAGGCCGAAGCGCAAGGTGCTACCATTACTGGCAATATGATTGTACAAGGTACAACAGAATACACATCAAATTGCCGCATGATGTTCAGGCTGAATGCAACCTCAAGCGCACTGCAGCAAGGATTATATGCTATTCTGCATGATGGTTCGCAGATACTTATGTCTAAAGAGATTACCTCAGCAGAATCCTCTTTCTTTGTGAAATTTTCCCAGTTGCAACCTGGCACCCATAGTGTATGTATAGTAGACAAGGCAAACAACGTATATGCGGAGCGTCCGTTCCTTGTGCTGCCTGCAGGCGCAAAAAACAAAATAGAAATTGCCACTGACAAAGACAAATATGGAGCATGGGAAAAGGTACTCTGCAAAATTAAAGTCCCAGGATATGTAAAAGACTCTCTTGCTACAGAAAATTCTCATGTATCCATTGCCGTTACAGACAACAAACTTGTACAGGACCTTGACAATGTAAACATAGAATCGTACTTCCTTCTTAAGAGTGAGGTTCAGGGATATATCAAAAACCCTTCACAATACTTTAACAGAGAAATACCTCTTAAAGAGAGGATGGCCAAGGTAGATATGCTTATGCAGACTCAAGGATGGAGATACTACGAAACACCTGATATCCTCAAAGGGGCCATAATGCGACCAAGTTTTGGCAGGGAATATTCTCAAACCCTGTCGGGAGAGGTAAAAGGATTGTTCAAATTGGCTAAGACTACTGTGGTTTCCTTTGTTGCCCAGTCCATTAATTTTACGGCAATGGGGCAGGTAGATTCTGGATATTTTGTCCTTAAAGATATCAGTTTCCCCGAGAACACTGAGTTCATTGTATCTGCAATAGGCAAGAATGGCCGCAGAGGGACCCTTACTCCATATTTATTCCCCGACAACTTTGCAAAAATCCACCAATACCCAATGGCTCCAACTCCAGTAAAATACAACAAACAATATAAAGACCTGGTGGTTGAGAATCTTTATGGTGACGGTTATGCAATGTCGTTGGAACTTGACCCTGTAGTAGTTACATCTACATACATCACTATGAAAAACTCTCCATCTCCTAATAAGAATATAGCAATCCGCAGAGACAGGATAAGAGATGAGAATGCAATAAAACCATATGCAAGTTCCTACGACCTGCCTTCGTATGTCATCAGCCAGTACCCTTCTCTAAGATGGAGCTCAGACGGAACATATCTCGTAGGACGGCGCATAGGGGCCTCAGGCAGCATGCAGAGTGGCCCAAGATGGTTCCCAATAATGTATTATCTGAATGGTATCAAATCCAGTTTTGAAGAAATACAGAACATAAATCTGGAACAAGTAGAAAATCTTGTTTACCTTGAGGGACTTGAGGCATCTGCTCATACAGGGTCGGGAGACATCTCTCCAACACCGGTACTTATGATTAGGACAAAGTTATACATAAAACACAGAATGCCTACCAACGTAACATCCGGCTCCCCTATAGGTTGGCAGAGACCTCAAAAGTTCTACTCTCCTAACTATGAAAAAGTAGCAAAAGAGACAGACCACCGTATTACCCTATATTGGAATCCTAATCTGCAGCTATCAGATAATGGAGAGGCAATATTCATATTCTGGACCAAACATAAAAAAGGAAGCTATAGAATTGAAATTGAGGGCACAACAGGATATAAAGAGTATATCTACGGAGAACATATCATAAACCCTCCTGCAGAAGAATAATAATTTATTCCCGATAATTTTAATAAATTTGCACCCACATTACCAAGTTAGGTAGAGAATTTAAACAGGAACTACAGATGAAACAATATTTGGACCTTCTTAAAAAAATTATGGATGAGGGAACCGTAAAGGGAGACCGCACCGGCACAGGTACAAAAAGTATTTTTGGATACCAGATGAGATTCAACCTCAATGACGGATTCCCTTTGCTTACCACTAAAAAGGTACACCTTAAATCCATAATTTATGAATTGTTGTGGTTCATTAACGGTGACACAAATATCAAATATCTCAACGACCACGGAGTAACCATCTGGGACGAATGGGCAGATGAGAACGGAGAGCTTGGCCCCGTATATGGTGCACAATGGAGACATTGGAAAACAGCTGATGGAACAGAGATTGACCAGTTGGCCAACCTGATGAAACAGCTTAAGGAGAATCCTAATTCACGCAGACACATTATCTCTGCATGGAATGTTGCACAGGTAGACAATATGGCCCTACCTCCTTGCCACTCCATGTTCCAATTCTACGTAGCCGACAACAAGCTCTCTTGCCAGCTTTACCAGAGAAGTGCAGATGTATTCCTTGGAGTCCCTTTCAATATTGCCTCATATGCGTTGTTTACAATGATGATTGCAAAAGTATGCGGCTATGAACTTGGAGATTTTGTACACACTTTTGGAGATACACATATCTACCTCAACCATTTTGATCAGGTAGAAACACAACTCTCCAGAGAGCCAAGAGAATTACCTAAAATGATTATTCATGGAGACCAGAAGGATATCTTCAGCTTCAAATATGAAGATTTTGAGTTGGTGGACTACAACCCTCATCCGGTAATAAAAGCTCCTATAGCAGTATAAAGACAAAGGGGATGGCCGCTGGCCATCCCCTTTTTTATTGTCTCTTTTTCTATGTAGATTACATAGGATTTGAGCGTTTGTAATAATCTGCACCTTTTAGAGGGACAATAGGGCCCTGGAATTTGATAGGGCTCTTTCCACTTGGGGTAAAAATTACATCTGCAACATTGGTGTTGTTTCTCATTGTAATCTGATAAGTACCTCTCATCATTCTACCGTTTACAACAAGACGCATTTTAAGGTTGCCTTTTTTGTCTACAGTTGGAGTATACTCTTTTGCCTCAATAAGATAACCCTGAGAATTGCTTCCACCACATATTTTTCCCTGACAAAACATTTTGTCACCCTCACAAGATACAAAAACCGAATTGTCAATATTGCTCTCCAAAGTACCATCAGATTTCTGATACTGTGTAGGTACAAGTACCCAAGCTTTTGCATTGATAGCATCTACAGCAGCCTCGTGCTGAGCCTTGGCAATTGCAGCTTTCTCCTCTTTTGAAAGTTTCTGGGCAAATGAAGGCAACGCTAATACCATTGCCAACATAACAAGAATAATCTTTTTCATTCCTATAATGTATTAAGGTTATTCAATTAAAAAAAGAGAGGCCACAAGGCGCGGCCTCTCAATTTTATAATAGATCTACTATAGTGAAGTCCAAACGCGAACTGATGCAACTGGACCTACACTACCACCTTGTCTTACACCTGCATAGAAGTGCATATAAGCTCTTCCAATATAGGCAGTCCAATAGTCACTATAATTGGTCATAGTACCATTAGCTTTACCATATTTTAGGACATTTCCATCCTCATCAAGAATCTTGTAATAAATAGTACAGTATCCAGATGAGTTAAATTTAGTTTTAAGAACTGTTACTGGAATTCTCTCTGTAGCCTCGCCAAATGCAACAGGCTCACCCAAATTGTGATACACTTTAGTTTTAGGGTGTCTCCATTGGTACTGTAGTTTGCCAGGGTACGGAGTTGTAGCATCCTCGTAAAGAAGGTTAACAAACTTGATAGTAGCAAGAGAGTCAGTACCCCATGTAGCAACAGATGGTGTACCGCTAATATGCTGGTATGGATAACCGTTATCAATTACAATAGGAGCTTCATTAAGGCTATGGATAATAATGTTCTGCTTACCTTTTTTAAGGTTTACAGTTTGAGTATAAACTACCTCACCACCTCTGTAAAGCTCAAACGTATTATCTCCAGGATTAACTGCAAAAAATCTACCAGTAGCACCACTAGGAATAGCATTGTATGGATACAACGTTCCTGAACCTTTCACGCTTGAAAGTAGTTTGCCATTAACAAAAACTGAATCAATATAATTTGCAGAAACGTCATTTATTGGCTCAAAGTAGTGCAACTGAAACTCAGCCTCAGCAGCTGGCGTAGTATCGTATAGAATCTCGTGTTTGTCACAAGATACTACCATTAGCATCAATGCCAATGAACATGTTAAATATTTTAAAATTTTCATCTTTCTAACTTTTAAATTCCACATTAGTTTTTAGGCATATCACCAGGGTATGCAAACCATGGAATAGAACACTGATAATTTACAGCAGTACCTGCAATAGGTTTCAATTTGTTCAATGACGGTATATTCCACATGTACTCTGAGTTGTAACGAGGACGTAGACGATAACATGGAGAGCCTGAGTTCTCAATGTTGTATGTACCTCTTCTGTTCTGTACCTGAGAAGGTGCAAGATAGAATCCTTTGTAAACCTTAGTATCATCATCATCCCACTTATGAGCAACGTGTGTCAACTCAATACCATCACCCAAAGTTGGAACATCACCATTAAACTTCATATCGTAGTGATATTTTCTCATATCAACCCAAGTCTCAGAAGAACCCCAAGGGTACAATGCAACAAATTTCTGAAGCATAATATGAGATAGAGTAAGGTCTGTCTCTGTCATTTTGTTTACATATGGGCCTTCCTTATACTCATTAGCCAATTTGTTGAAAGTTGCTTTAGCAATTACGTCACCGCCAGGAAGGTCACCATATTTAGCATATGTTTTAGGATTACCCTCAGCATCAGTCTCAGTTACTTTAGGAGCACCAGCTTTTAGATAGCTCTCGGTAAACTCAAGGTCAAGTGCAATACCTTTCTTGAATGCAGCAAGGGCAGCCGCTTTATCACCTTTTTTCCAATGAGCCTCAGCCAAGCAGAACTGCATCTCAGAAGCTGTCATTAGAACGTAAGGAGCATCATTTCTATACAACCATCTTCCTGTACCATCATATGATGCTTTTGAGTTTTCTTTAACTTGAGATCCCCAAAGATTTGGAGCATCACTAATCGGACCTGAATTAGATGTAAATGAACCACCATAATAAATCCAACCTTTAATTGCTTTCTCATCAGTCATATGACTGTAGTAGTTTGCATCTACTGTTGCAAGTTTTGCAGTTACGCGAGGGTCAAAGTGACCTTTAACATCTGATGTATCTGTTACATACTGTTTCTGGGCAAGTACAAATGGGAATATTTCACTCACCTCTCCTGAAACAGGATCTTTGTCGGCCTGCTTTTTATTTCCAGTAGCTTTATCATATTCAGGCATTGTACCAGTCATAACCTGTACTGCAAAATCGTGCTGGTAAAATTCATCGGTACCTACACCTCTGTGAACACCCCAACAGTTGTTGTATGAAGAGTATTTAGCAGAACCGGCACCACCCTCTCTCTTAACAACTGCATTGTCTGAGTTAGTAGCAATAGCTAGAGCAGCGTGATCTACAAGATCCTGATAATAATCTGCCACGAAATTGTTTTTGTTAGTTAGAGAAGAAAGGTTTCTAACAATAACAGCGTGTGCAAACTTAATCCATTTAGCAGCGCTACCAGCGTACATCAAGTCAGCTTTAGCCACCTGAGTAGCAGTATAGTCTGTATTGTCCTCCATCTCAAGGTACTCAATAGCTTTCTCTGCCCAATCTCTGATCTGAGTGTAAACCTCATCCTGATAATCATAGCTATGAGAAAGTTTTCCAATAATGAAAGCCTCTTTCATAGGAACCTCACCATGTAGTTTTGTTAGCATATCCCAAGAGAAAGCTTTGATAGCATAACCGATACCAGCAAGTTTGTATGACTTATGCTCCAATGACTGGTTAATCATATTCTCAAGGTTCATACCAAGTAACCAGTAGGTTACTCTCCACATTTCACCTGCACTATCACTAGCTTTTACATAAAAGTTACTTGCATAGCTAGAATAGTCATCATAGTTACCAAAAGACTGGGTCAACACAGAGGTTGCTCTTACATCATAATAGTTACCCTGACCAAGAGCTGACAGAATACCTGCAAGATACAAGTCCTCTGTAACATATTCTGGAGCATCAACCTCTTTGTTTACATCCAAGTAGCTATCGCAACTTGCAAATGTAAATGACATTGATGCCAATAAAAGTATAGTTAGTAATTTTTTCATAATCTTTCCCGTTTATTAGAATGTTAGGTTAACACCGAATGAGTAACCACGTGGGCTAGGAAGACCCCATACGTCAATACCCATACCACCTGCACCACCTAGAGCTGCTGAGTTGGAGTTACCTACTGCATCAATACCTGAGTAGTTGGTTAGAGTTACAAGGTCATTTGCTTTTACCCATACATCTGCACTTGAGATGAAGTTTTTAGTAGCTTTCTTCAACCAGCTTGTAGGTACTCTGTAAGATAGACGAACCTCTGAAAGTCTCAAGAAGTTTACATCTTTCTCAAGCCACTGCTCATCACCACCAGTATAAATTGATGAACCATAGTTGTTGTAAGTTACTGCAATGTTATTTCTTGTAGGGTTAGCACTGTTCTCGTGGCCATCTTTAAGAACACCTTTGAATACTACCGGTGCACTCTCACGTAGTTTAACTGACTCCCATGATGAACCTGTACCCATCATATCACGTTTTGTACCATTAACTACTGTAAAACCAAGTTTACCAGATGCTAGAGCAGACAAACGGAAGTTTTTCCAAGAAATTGAAGTTGTTAGACCAAACTCCAATTTTGGCTGACGGTCACCTACTACACTCCAAGTATCATCAACTAGAGGAAGGCCAGTTGTAGGGCTGATTAGTACCTCACCTTTGTCATTTCTCTGATAAGCTTTACCAGTCATAGTTGTTACAGGATGTCCTACAATGATACCGTTTCTTAGGTTACCTGACAACCAAGTATAAGCGTTATAGTACTCTGATACAGCCTCAGGAAGCTCAGTTACCTCAGAAGTTGAGTGTGAAAGGTTCATACCTACATTCCATCTTAGACCGTTCTGTAGACGAAGTACATCACCATCAATGTGGAAATCCCAACCGTTAGTCTCAAATGTACCAACGTTCATGTTGTTTAGTACGAAACCAGTAGCGTATGATAGACGGAAACCTGTTACATACTGATCCTCACATCTTGTCCAGAAGTAAGTGAAGTCTGTATTGATTCTGTCATTTAGGAATCTACCCTCAAAACCAAACTCCCATGAAGTGGTCATCTCTGGTTTCAAGTAAGGGTTAGGACCTGTGTAACCATAACGGTATCCACCACCTAGATCACCTGTTGTATCATGACCAGGATAGATTGAAAGAGGAGTAGCATCTTTACCTACCTGTGCAATAGCACCTCTTAGTTTCAAGTAAGAGATAGTTGAGTTGCCCTGTAGGAATGGAAGCTCAGTCATTACAAATGAACCCTCTACTGCAGGATAGAAATAAGTGTTGTTGTCTTTTGGAAGAGTTGAAGACCAGTCATTTCTTGCACGAAGAGTCAAGAAAGCCATATTGTTGTAACCAACCTCTACCTGTGCAGAAACAGCCTGGATTCTACGGGTTGTAACACCTGTTGTTGTTGTAATAGTTGCTGGATCACAGTTAGCCAAACCATAGAAATCAGGCATATAGAATTTAGAACCTGAAGAAGAAAGACGGTTTTTACCGTTCTCTTGCTGGTGGTAACCTACCTGAGCATTGAAAGTGAATTTACCCCACTCATTGTTGTAACCTGCAATTACGTTCAAAGTCTTATCCATCCAAGTATTTCTTGCCAAGTTGTAAGAACCTGAACCATAAGAGGTTGAACCTGAGTTAGCATAGTAAGGGTGAACATGGTAGTTGTTGTTGCTGATACCAGTATCCCAACCCATTGTTGCTCTTACAAAAGTATTTTTGGTTGGAGTAGCATTCAATGATACGTTAATCATCATACGGTCAGACTCATCATAGTTCTTATTCTTATACAAAGCGTATAGAGGGTTAAGAAGGTCTGTATCGGTATAATAATTAGGAAGTCTCATTTTACCAGTCTCTGGAACAATATAATCAGACATATCATCTAGCTGAGGCCAACGTGAAGCTCTGTAAAGAGGACCATAAAGACCTTTAGTAGATTTGGTATTTGTTGTTCCAGCATATGACATATTAGACTCAAAGCTCAACCATTTGGTGATCTCTGCTTTACCAGATAGACCAATGTTCAAACGGGTATAATCAGTAGTTTTTACAACACCTTTCTGATCTAGATATGATGCTGAACCACGTACAGTAATTTTATCAGAACCACCCTCTACAGCAATATTGTGTGTCTGAGAGAAACCAGTCTGCATCAAGTAGCTGATATTGTCATAAAGTTTGATATCATCAATGTACTGAGCACCAAAACGGCTGGTATAATAATAGTTGGTTGTACCATAAGCACCGTTAGAATATTTGGTCTGTAGCTCAGGATAACCATAAGCCTGATCCCAACGGAATGAGTTGCTGTAAGTTACTTTACCATTACCTTTTGAACCTTTCTTAGTGGTAATGATGATAGCACCGTTAGAAGCATCTGAACCGTAAAGAGCAGCTGCTGCAGCACCTTTTAGTACTGTCATTGACTCAATGTCCTCTGGGTTCAAGTCGTTACCTCTTGATGCAAAGTCCAACTCATAAGAAGTTACAACGTCCTCATTTGCAAAACCACCCATTGAAGAGTCAAATGTAGAGTTGTTCATAGGAACACCATCAATAACGTAAAGTGGCTGGTTGCTACCTGAAATTGAAGTGATACTTCTCAATACAACTGATGTAGATGCACCTGGAGCACCACCTGTTGAAGTTACGGTCATACCCGCTACACGACCCTGTAGGGCTGTTACGAAGCTCTCACGACCAGACTCTGCAATATCCTGAGCCTTTACGTTCTGAACTGCTGAACCTACTGAACGTGCGGTACGTTTCAAACCGAACTCTGCGGTAATTACCGCCTCCTCCAACATCTCTGAATCCTCCTCCATAATGGCGTTGATCACAGATCTGTTGTTTACAGGCATGGTAACGGTTTTCATTCCTACCATTGTAAATTCAAGAGTACCTTTTGCAGGAGCGTTCAACTGGTATTTACCGTCAATGTCGGTTGAGGTACCGTTTGTTGTACCCTGTACCAATACATAAGCTCCAATCACAGGCTCTCCACTCTTATCTGTTACAGTACCTGAAACAGATATGTTCTGTGCCCATGCACTTAGTGAAAGTGTCATAGCCACAAGAGTCATCACTGCTAGACGCAATGAACGACTAAGACTTTTGTGAATGAAC
>JAZLBB010000068.1:0-28780 GCA_045613465.1 Candidatus Egerieisoma sp. | reverse complement strand
TCTTTTGCATCTTTAGCGCAGGTTACTGCAGCAAGAAGCATAGTCTTGCCCATCTTAACCACAACAGAACCATCAGCCTGTTTAGCCAATTTTCCTGTCTCAATTTCAATTGTTCTGCCATCGCTTAGCTGGATGGTCTTTTTAATTACATTCATTATTGTTTATACATCGTTGCAGCCCGCCTCCCCCTATGGGAGTTGAATTAAACGTTTACAGCACCTCCATCTGCCGCAGGCTGCGTTTTGTTGGCAGACGGAAATAACGCGCAAAGATATAAATAAATTGCTATCAATCAACAAATAAATCACTTGAATGACAAATTCTTCCATATACAACAAAGGAGAAGCAGCTACTGAAAACTAAATCCCTCCCAAGCCTTCGGCTCAAGTCCCTCCCGTTCACAAAACCACGGTCGGCGATGGTTTTCAGCAGCTGCTTCTCCTTTTGTTATATCAGAGTCTAATCTTCAAATTCTTGCAGAACTCCCACAATACAATTCCAAGAGACACCGAGATATTTAAAGAATGTTTGGTACCAAACTGAGGTATCTCAATTACCGCATCACTCATATCCACAACCTCCTGCTGCACACCTTTCACTTCGTTGCCAAATACAAGGGCATATTTTCTTCCCGACAAATTATACGCTGGACTGTCGGGAGTAAGATACTCCTCAATATGCTGAAGTTTTATGGAGTTTTCGGCCTGCTCAATGCTGATAATTGTGTAACCTGCAGCTTTAAGAGCAGCAACGGCATCTGTGGTTTCCTTAATATATTCCCAGTCTACAGAAAATTCTGCGCCAAGGGCTGATTTGTGGATTTCTGCTGTTGGAGGGATTGCACAGCATCCGCAAAGAATAATTTTCTCAATAAGGAAGGAGTCCGATGTCCTGAAAGCTGCTCCAATGTTATGCTGGCTACGGATATTGTCCAACACTACTGTTACATTGATTTTCTTAGCTTCCTTAAACTGCTGTTCTGTAAGTCTTCCAAGCTCGTTGTTCTTTAATTTTCTGTGCATCCTTCTTTGTTTTTTATACTCTTTGCAAAGATGTGAATAAAAAGCGAAAAAATAACTATATTTGTCTCTGATGTACCAATTGTACATAAAGTATACAGATTTAAACACTTATATAACAATATGAAACAAGATCTTCAAATTTTAGACCTTATTAAAAAAGAGGAGCACAGACAGCTTAACGGCATTGAGCTTATTGCTTCTGAGAACTTTGTCTCAAACCAGGTGCTTGAGGCTTTGGGTTCTGTTTGTACTAATAAATATGCTGAGGGTTATCCTGGCGCAAGATATTATGGTGGTTGTGAGGTTGTAGACCAGATTGAGCAGCTTGCCATTGACCGTTTGAAAGAGATTTTTGAGGCTGAGTACGCAAACGTACAGCCACACTCAGGTGCTCAGGCAAATATGGCTGTTATGACAGCTTGTATCAAACCTGGTGAAACTTTCATGGGATTGGACCTTTCTATGGGTGGTCACCTTACTCACGGTTCTCCAGTAAATATTTCAGGTATCCTTTACAATGCTGTTGCTTATGGTCTTAATGAGGAAACCGGACTTGTTGATTATGATGATATGGAGAGAAAAGCTCTTGAGCACAAACCAAAATTGATTATTGGTGGAGCTTCTGCATACTCAAGAGAGTGGGATTGGGAGAGAATGCGTGCAATTGCAGATAAAGTAGGTGCTATTTTCTGGGTAGATATGGCTCATCCTGCTGGTCTTATTGCAGCAGGACTTTTGAAAAACCCTGTAAAATATGCCCACATTGTTACTTCAACTACACATAAGACTCTAAGAGGCCCACGCGGTGGTATTATCCTTATGGGTAAGGACTTTGAGAACCCATGGGGTTTGAAGACTCCAAAAGGAGCAGTAAAAATGATGTCAGCAGTACTTAACTCAAGCGTATTCCCAGGCATTCAAGGTGGTCCGCTAGAGCACTGTATTGCAGCAAAAGCTGTTTCATTCTTTGAAATGATGCAACCTGAGTTTAAAGAGTATCAGGTACAGGTTAAGAAAAATGCTGCAGCTATGGGTGAAGCATTCATGGCAAAAGGCTACAAAGTTGTTTCAGGCGGTACCGACAACCACTTGTTGCTGATTGACCTTAGAACAAAATTCCCTGAACTTACAGGTAAGGTAGCTGAGAAAGCACTTGTTGCTGCTGATATTACAGTAAACAAAAATATGGTTCCATTCGACAGCCGTTCTCCATTCCAGACTTCAGGTATCCGTGTAGGTACTCCAGCAATTACATCAAGAGGTTTGGTTGAAAAAGATATGGCACTTATTGTTGATTTGGTAGACAAAGTACTTAGCAACCCAGAGTGTGAGCAAACAAGAGAAGAGGTTAAAGCAGCTGCACATCAGTTGATGGCTGGCAGACCTCTAAATGCTTGGTAAGATTTCCAAATAAGGAATGCACATATTGCTATAAAAAAGGAGGCAACCCAATTGGATTGCCTCTTTTATTGTTATGGATTCATCATGTCTGTGTTCCTGAAATTGAGAATTTCATATATGGCTTCTATAGCCACCGCAGCAGGCCCTTGCGGATCTATCATCTTTGCCTTGGTATAGGCATTGATGGCTTCACCCCAAAGTTGTTGTCTGCGGTAAATACCACCCAACAAATACCAGCCGTAAGAATCTTTTGGATTGCTTTCCAAAAGGGTATTCAACTGAGTATATGCCTCATCCAACTTACCTTCTCTTAAAAGAGCCTCTATTTCAAGTGTTGTGAGGATTTGTGATATTGCCTTTTTCTTCTCCATTTCACTACTCAAACTATACCAATCCTGAGAATCCCATGAATGCCATTGCAAGGATACCTGCAGTAATAAGTGCAATTGGAACGCCCTTCATTGCTTTAGGAACGTTGTTCAAATCCAATTGTTCTCTAAGACCAGCAAAAAGTGTCATTGCAAGGCCAAAGCCCAATGCACTTGCAATTGCATATACTACTGAACCAGCCAAATTAAGCATGTGTGGCTCGCCGCCAAAAGTAAACTCTTTTGACACTACCAAGATAGCTACTCCCAATACAGCACAGTTTGTGGTGATAAGTGGAAGGAAGATACCTAGTGCCTGGTACAATGCAGGGCTGATCTTCTTAAGGATAATCTCTACCATCTGTACCAATGCTGCAATTACAAGAATGAAAGTAATTGTCTGCATGAACTGGATTCCAAGTGGAACAAGAAGATAGTACTGAACAAGGTATGTAACCAATGTTGCTACTGCCATTACAAAGCAAACTGCACCGCTCATACCTACTGCTGTAGAAACCTTGTTAGATACGCCCAAAAACGGACATACTCCAAGGAACTGTGCCAACAAGATATTGTTGACAAATACAGCTGAAATGATAATCAATATATATTCCATATCTGTTATTCTTCTATAGGGTTAATTATTTTGCTTTTGCTTTGTTGAACAACATCATAAGGTAACCAAGTACAAGGAATGCACCTGGAGCCAATACGAATGCCAACATACCGTCAGCATCACACAATTTGTGGCCAAAAATTGCAAGACCGCCCAAAAGCTCTCTTACAAAACCAATAACTGTAAGTGATAATGAGAATCCCAAGCCAATACCAATACCGTCCATAGCTGAATCAACTACTGAGTTTTTGCAAGCAAAAGCCTCTGCTCTACCCAATACGATACAGTTTACTACGATAAGTGGAATAAACAATCCCAAAGTCTCATATAGAGATGGAACGTAAGCCTGCATCACAAACTGAAGTACAGTTACAAGAGATGCAATGATTACAATGTAGCAAGGGATTTTTACCTTAGAAGGAATAAGTGACGCAACAGCTGAAATGAGCATGTTTGAAAGGACAAGTACAAATGTTGTTGCAAGTCCCATACCCAATCCGTTTATTGCAGAGGTAGTGGTACCCAATGTAGGACACATACCAAGAACCAATACAAAGGTAGGATTATCTTTAATCAGACCTTTAGTGATCAAACTTAGCTTACTCATATTAATTCTGTTGAGCCTCCTCTCTCTTGTTTAGTTTAAGGAAAGCGTTATATGCATTGTTCAATACATCAATGTATGCTCTTGAAGTGATGGTAGATGCTGTAATTGCATCAAAACTACCGCCATCTTTCTTTACAGCAAACTTGAAGTTAGGATCGCCTGGGTTTTTACCCTGGAACTGTGTTACAAAATTGCTCTCACTCTCTGAGATCTTTGCTCCAAGACCTGGAGTCTCTGCATGTGAGATAACTGATGTTCCATGGATAGTTCCGTCGGGAGTAAAACCAACCATTAGAGTAATGTTTCCACCAAAACCTGCTGATGAAGATGCCTCAATTGCATATCCAACAACCTCCTCACCTTTCTTTGCAGGGTAAACTGTTGAAACTTTACCATTTGCCTCTACTGTAAATTTCTCGGCAGAAGGAGCATTATCAAATGCTGGAACCACTCCTCCGATTGCTGTGTTGATTTTTGCAGTCTGTGCAGCTGCAATAGGCTCTGCTGTTAGAGCGTACAAACCACCCAATAGTGCAGCAGATACAAGACATACTGCAAAAAGGGTTACAACCATATTTGTTAGTGTAGATTCTCTAGCCATTATTTTGCCTCCTTACCAAATCTTTTAGGTTTACAGAACATGTTGATTAGAGGAACTGTAGCATTCATAATTAGAATAGCAAACGAAATACCCTCTGGGTAAGCACCAAACTCACGGATAAGGATAGTGATAATACCTATTCCAATACCAAAGATTACCATTCCTTTTGGCTCCATTGGAGAAGTTACATAGTCTGTTGCCATGAAGATTGAACCAAGCAACATACCACCTGTCAACAAATTGAAGATAGGATCAGTGAACTGCTCAGGATTACACAACCAAAGGATTCCTGAGAATACGAATACTGTTGCCCAGATTGACAATGTGATATGAGGTCTGATTACTCTTCTTACCAAAAGGTAAACGAAACCAAGAAGAAGAGCAATTGCAGAAATCTCACCTGCAGAACCAATTCTTGTGAACAACATCTGTGCATATGAGAAATTGTGCTCAGCGTAAATCTGACTTAGAGTCATACCCTGTGCCAAACCCTCTTTTACAATTCCTAGAGGTGTCGCACCAGATACTCCATCAAATGCAAATCCGAAAATAGACTCTGGAGTGCTCCAGTCTGTCATGATTACAGGGAATGAGATTAGAAGGAATACACGGCCAACCAAAGCAGGGTTGAACAAGTTCTGTCCAAGACCTCCAAAGGTCATTTTAGCAACGCCTACAGCTACGATTGAACCAATTACAAGCACCCACCAAGGTGTGTTGATTGGAACGTTAAGTGCCAAAAGCAGACCTGTGATTACTGCTGAATAGTCGCAAATGGTAACTTTGGTTTTAAGCATGAATTTTGCAATAACGTACTCTACTGCAACGCAAGCAAGTACTCCAACCAAAGCTAGTTTTAATGCAGACAGGCCAAAGCAATATATAGAAACCGCTACGGTAGGGAGAAGCGCAATCACCACATCCCTCATCAAGCTTTTGGTATTTTCCTTCCCATGAATATGTGGAGAAGGTGATACAAGCAGTTTTTTCATTTTATTTACTAGTTTTTTAAGTGTCTGAATTATTTTTTAGGAGGACGGCTACGCATGATCTTCATTACGTTAGCTTTAGCCAATCTGATAGTATCCAATAGCGGAACGTATGCAGGACAGGTATACAAGCAACAACCGCACTCAATACAGTCATAAATCTTGTTCTCCTCAAGGTCATCCATTCTGCCTGCTTTAGCCAATTTGTTAAGCAAATATGGCTCCAAGCCCATAGGACAAGCCTCAATACATTTACCGCAACGGATACAATTGCTCTCCTCTTTTCTCTTTGTCTGCTCCTCGGTAAGGAACAATACAGAAGACGAACCTTTTAGAGTTGGAGCATCAAGGTTAGCAATTGCTTTACCCATCATTGGACCACCGCTGATTGCTTTTGCTGCAGCCTCTGGGATACCACCAACTGCCTCAACCATTTTTGAAAGTGGAGTACCAACTCTATGTTTGTAGTTCTTCTGCTGTGGACAGCACTCTCCAGTAATAGTCATGATGCCCTCAAACAAAGGTTTGTTCTTCTGAACAGCCTCGTATACTGCAAGTGCAGTACCTACGTTCTGTACAACAGCACCTGTGTCAATAGGCAATCCCATTGAAGGAACCTTTCTACCTACTACTGCATCAATTAGCTGTTTCTCACCACCCTGAGGGTATTTTTTCTTAAGAGAAACAATCTTAATCTGAGGATAAGCCTTAGCTTTCTCTGTCATAATTCTGATAGCCTCTGGCTTGTTCTCTTCAATACCTACAAAGCCCTGAGTTACATTAAGGGCCTTCATCATAATTGCAGCACCAATAAGAACCTGCTCAGGCATCTCAATAAGAACTCTGTAGTCTGAGGTAAGGTATGGCTCACACTCAGCACCGTTAATGATAAGGAACTCTGCCTTTTTTCCTGGAGGAGGTGATAGTTTCACGTTGGTTGGGAATGTTGCGCCACCCAAACCTACAACGCCACACTCTTTAATCTTCTCAATGATCTCCTTAGAATCAAGTTTGATCTCCTTAACAATCTCCTCTGAGCGGTCGATAGTCTCAACCCACTCATCACCCTCAACTGTAATTACTACAGCCTTGCAAGGGTTACCTGCCAAATCCTTTATGATTTCAATACCTTTAACTGTTCCCGAAACACTTGAGTGAACAGGAGCAGAGATGAAACCGTTTGCATTTGCAATAAGCTGACCAACCTTCACTTTATCTCCAGGAGCAACAATAGGCTCAGCAGGAGCACCAAGGTGTTGACCCATGGAAATATAGGCAACCTCAGGTATAGGGAAGCTCTCAATTGCAGCATTTGCAGATATCTTGCTATCGTGTGGATGAACTCCACCTATTGAAAACGTCTTCATATCTGAATCTCTATTTTTCCTGGTTAATTATTATTTTCAACTGGTTTCTCAGCTACCGGTGCAGCCTCAGCAGGCTTTGCAGCAGGAGCAGCCGCAGCAGCAGGTTTCTCAGGGAAGTTCACTTTGTGAATAGCACCTGTAGGACACTCTGCAACGCATTTTGTACAAAGTTTACATTTGTTGAAATCAATGTATGCAACATTGTTCTCAACTTTAATAGCCTCAAAAGGACAAACTTTTGCACACTTGCCACAACCAATACAAGCTGCCTTACAAGCTTTTCTTGCAACAGCACCTTTATCCTGGCTTACACAAGACACAAATACTCTTCTGTTCTTAGGACCTTTATTTCTAAGCTCAATAACAGACTTAGGACAAGCCTTAACACAAGCTCCACAAGCTGCGCATTTCTCCTGATCAACAACAGGAAGGCCAGTTGCAGGATCCATTGAAAGTGCATCAAAATTACACACCTTCACACAATCACCACAACCTACGCAACCGTATTTACAACCTGTATCACCAGAGTAAAGTGCACTTTTCACAGCGCAGCTGGCAACACCGTCATAAACACTTGTCTTAGGGCGGTTCTCACAAGTTCCGTTACATCTTACTACGGCAACCATTGGAGCTTTCTCGGAAACCTCAAAACCCAATGCATCGGCAACTTTTTTCATAGTTGCGTTACCACCTACTGGGCAGAAAAGACTATCCAGATTGTCAGCTTTAGTACAAGCCTCAGCAAAAGCTCTACATCCTGCCTGACCACAACCGCCACAGTTGGCGCCCGGCATGATAGCTTCTACAATGTCAATTCGTGGATCTTCTTCTACCTTGAATTTTTGTGCTACGAAATAAAGCACAACAGCCAGCAAGAGGCCCAAAACGCTCAAACTGGCTACGGTAAAGATAATAGTAGTACTCATTTATATATTGTTTTTAGCTATTGTAAACACAAACTTGTTTGAAAGTTTATCCCTAAACAAGTATATTACAAGGTAATATAAACTAACCGCAAGAACCGAACAAAGCCCTGCAAAAAGCTCCCCCAGCCCTAATCCTTGCAAAGTTAGTAAAAAAATCATTAGGATAACCAACGGAATTACATATGAAATCCAAACAGCCCTAAATCCCATAGATCTTTTCATTACAACCTCAACCTCATCACCTAGTTTGAATTCCCTGTTATTAAAATACGGTACATCTATCACCTTCTCCTTAGAATCTCCAGCACTACAGAAACCTTTTGCATGACAAGCCGCACACATAGACTTGTTCAAAATCTCCACCTTTATATTTTCCTCTGTAATCTCTATTACAGTTCCCTTATGGGCTACAGACTTCTTTTTACTCATCATTACTTTATTTTACTATCAAGTGGAGCCTTCAAGTTCTTATAACTATCAAGAGTCCCTTGCACTTTTCCAACAATAATAGGCGATTCAAACATCAAAGGCACTTTGTTCTCATCATCGGTAACCCACACAAACATCTCATCCTTACCGGTAAACACACTACCTGCCACCAGCCTGACCGCAAACTTAAGGGTATTGAACGTACCCAAACCTCTTATCTTTTTAACCTCTCTGCCTAAGAATACATAATAAAAATCATACACATCATCATCTATAGCAAATGATATAGGCTGTTTCTCCCCTACTTCCACACTGTCAAAATCAATTGTACGCACCTTATAGAACAGAGCCGGAATATCATAAGTATTTCCCGTTCCTGTAAGTATCGTATCAACAGGAACTCTGTCATACTTCTGTATTGTTGCCCTTATCAGATTGGTGTCTTTTTCAAAATGAAATGTATTCTTTATCCTATACTTTCCCTCCAGTGTATTCCTGTAGAAATAATGCGGCTTTATTGGATCTTCATAGAACTTGCTTTCAAAATGCTCTCTTACCTTAAAGATTATATCATAAAACTTATATGTCTTTCCAGTAATAACACTATGGAACATTCCGTCGGAATATGTAAGATTCGTCACAGCCTCACCCACCTCAGTATTCACTGCTCCCCACTTATACCTCACAACATAGGTAAGGCTCTCCCCATCAATGTAAGGGAGATCAGCTTTCTGAGCCACTGCAGCAACCGTAGATGCAACAAGTACAAAAGCCGTCAACAACAACCTTGCACACATCTTTTTCATCCCGACAAATTTAGAAAGCATCATTCTCAAAATCATTTCCAGCAAACTCATTATTACCGGCAAAGCCTCCATCCTCTGGAGCATTCATACTGGAAGCATACTCATTATGTACCGCAGGAGCCGGCATATCCAAAGCCGGATCTGTAATATCCACAAATCTAACCTCAGAGTTTCGGAACTTCATCTGTACATCACACACAGAACCGTTACGGTGCTTTGCAATAATAATCTCTGTCAAACCTGCCTGAGACGGATCCTCTGTCATACCATAGTAATCAGGTCTATGAATGAACATTACAATATCAGCATCCTGCTCAATAGCTCCAGACTCCCTCAAGTCACTCAACTGAGGTCTCTTGGCTCCACCTCTGGTCTCTACCGCACGACTCAACTGAGACAATGCAATAATTGGAATATTCAACTCCTTAGCAATAGCTTTCAACGATCTTGAAATTGAAGACACCTCCTGCTCCCTCATACCTTTCAACTCAGGAGGGCCTGTCATCAACTGCAAATAGTCAATCACAATCAGCTTTACTCCGGCATTGGCAACCAGTCTTCTAGCTTTTGATCTGAACTCATAAATTGAAAGCGATGGAGTATCATCAATATAAAGAGGAGCCTCCGACAACTGGTTCAATTTGCTGTCCAACTGCGCCCATTCATACTCCTCCAATTTCTTACCTCCACGTATTTTTTCTGCAGAAAGGCCGGTTTCACTAACCATCAGACGTTTTACCAGCTGCACAGATGACATCTCCAGAGAAAACACCGCAACCGGCACTTTATGCTCTACCGCCATATTCCTTGCCATTGTAAGGACAAAAGCAGTCTTACCCATTGCAGGACGTGCGGCAATAATAATGAGGTCAGATGCCTGCCATCCATAGGTTACCCTATCAATGCCGGTATAACCGCTTGGCACACCACTCAACCCGTCTGTCCTGTTCTGCACAGACCTCAAATCATCAATAGCCTCATTAAGAATATCTTTTACAGACTGTGTCTCCTTCTTCATATTCTTCTCAGCCAAGTTAAACAGCTTCTGCTGAGTAGAATCCAACAAATCATCCACAGTTATTGTATCATCATACGATTTCTTTTGAACCTCGTATGAAATTGATATCATCTCCCTCTGTATATATTTCTGCAGCAACACTTTGGTATGAAAATCCAAGTGAGCTGCCGCACCAATCCTCAAACTCAACTGGCTAAGATAGAACGGACCTCCAACCATCTCAAGATCGTCGGTCTTATTCAACTCCTGCGCTACGGTATAGATATCAATAGGGGCATGCTTTGCCGCAAGGGCTGAGATAGCCTTGTAAATCTTTCTGTTTGCCTCTTTATAGAAACACTCAGGGGTAAGAAGGTCCAACACATCCGCTACCGAATTGGGTTCAAGAAGCAGCGCTCCAAGAACTGCCTCCTCAATATCCAATGCTTGAGGCGGTTTTTTACCACTCTCCAACCCTATAAGTTCCAGGTTCTTTATTTGGTTAGACTCCTGTTGTCTCTTGCCTGTGTAACTTTTTGCCATACTGCAACAAATAATACAAAACATCCTCTACCCTCAGGAAATCTCCATTAGGTAAAGAGGATGTTTGTCTGATAATCTATTGTTGAATCTTATTGTTCGTTCTCAAACTCAGGGTTTATAAGTATTCTACCACAATACTCACAAACAATGATTTTTTTGCTCAATGCAATATCCAACTGTCTTTGAGGCGGAATCTTGTTGAAACAACCACCACAAGCATCTCTCTTTACAGTAACAACTGCCATTTTGTTTCTCAAGTTTGAACGCACTTTCTTGTAAGCATTCAACATTCTTGGCTCAATCTGCTCCTGTAGCTCCTCAGACTGCTTAAGCAACTGCTCCTCCTCTTTCTGTGTCTCATCAATAATGGTCTCAAGCTCTTTTCTCTTGTTGTCCAAATCCACGCTTCTTCCCTCAAGAATTGCAGATGCATCTGCCAAAGCGCTTTTCTTGTCTACAAGCTGTTTGTTTGTATCGTTGATCTTTTTCTCAGAAAGCTCAATCTCAAGACTCTGGAACTCAATCTCTTTAGAAAGTGAATCATACTCTCTGTTATTCTTCACATTGTTTCTCTGAGACTCATACTTCTCAATCAACGCTTTGCTGCTCTCAATATCAATCTTTTTCTGAGCAACAAAAGCCTCACCATCCTTAATGTCCTTCTCAAGGTTTGCAATTCTGGTCTTCAAGCCCTCAATCTCATCCTCAAGATCCTGTACCTCAAGAGGAAGCTCACCTCTAAGAAGATAAATCTTGTCTATCTTGGTATCTGTCTGCTGCAATTTGTACAATAGACGGAGCTTTGTCTCCATGCTTACATCAGATCCCAAATCTTTGGCAATCTGCAAAGAAGTAAAAGTCTCGCCCTCAACTACTGGGGGGATAACTGCGTTATTTTTCTTACTTGTAGCCATACTTTAGCTTTAATAGTAGTATATAGGATTATTATTTTTTTTACTAATTGAAACTGCAAATGTAGGAAATTTTTTGGAAAGTATATTTGCAAACAACTCAACTATTCCATATTCACTGGAATAATGGCCAATATCCATAAGCATGAACCCTTCCTCTGTATAAAATTCATGATAAGTAATATCCCCCGTCACATACACTTGAGCCCCACTTGCCATAGCATCCTTAATGAATGATTTTCCACTACCTCCGCAAACTGCCACCCTCTTTATTTTTTCCTCAATAGGGGCAGAACACCTCACCAAATCCACGTCAAAAGCCAATTTTACTTTATTTACAAACTCTTCGGCCGACAGTTCCTCTTTCATATCCCCTACAACACCAAAACTGTCGGGAGTAAGGGGAGAGGTCTCACATAATGACAACTTCTGGGCCATAAGATCACTCACTCCACCTGCTGCCTTATCCATATTGGTATGGGATGAATAAATTGCAATACCATTGGATATTGCCTTATAAATCACCCTACCGAGCCAGTTTTGGGGAGAAATTTTCTTTACTCCTGAAAATATCAGCGGATGATGGGTTATTATGATGTCGGCTCCAATCTCTATTGCCTCATCAACTACCTCTTCCGTGCAATCCAACGCCAAAAGTGCCTTATGTACCTCCATCTGGGGATCACCTACAGAAAAACCGCAGTTGTCCCATTTCTCCTGATCTGCTACCGGTGCAAATTCCTCAATAGGCTCTACAAGTTCAAATGCTTTCATCTTCTGTAAGTTTTTCTTTTCTGTCCAATTGTGCAGATATTCCCAATAGCTTCTCTTTAATAGCTGTAAGCCTGCTTATTACCTCAACCCTTTTATCCTCTCCTGTAATATTATCCTTCATCCTCTTGGCAGCCCCTTCCAAAGTCATACCACGCTCCTTTACAAGATAATATATAACCTTAAAATTGGCCATATCCCTTGCTGTAAAAAGCCTGTTACCTTTCTTGTTTCTTGCAGGCTTGATAAATTCCGGAAACTTGCCTGCCCAAAAACGTACAAGCGATGCATTTACATCAAGTTCCTCAGACACCTCACCAATGGTGTAATACAATTTCTCTATAGGCTTATCCTTATACGGCATAGCTTAAATATTATTTTTCTAATCCAATGATTGTCCTGTATTTGCAACAATTACAGCCATATCCCTGTACATCTGCGGAGTAATGGATGAGAAGAAATAATTCATAGGATCCATAACCTTCCCATTATACCTCACCTCATAATGCAAATGTGGAGCAAAAGTCATACCTGTCATTCCCACTTGGGCTATCTGCATCCCCTGCTTTACTTTCTGGCCTTTACGCACTTTTATTTTCCCCAAATGGTTATACACGGTAACATATCCGTTCTTATGATCTATGGTAACACTGCTACCTTCCCTTTTTCCATTCTTCACAGCCTTGGTAACAACACCATCTGCAGCCGCCAGCACAGGGGTTCCAGCTGCTGCCAACAAATCCATTCCATTGTGCATAGAAACCGTCTTATAAAACGGGTTTATCTTCTTCCCGACAGATGCGCCTGACTGCCTTATCCCAAAGTCCATCAACGGTACTACTGACGGTATTGATGTAACCTTTCCGGCTAGAGAATCCAAAGACTCCCCAATCTGGTCAAAAGTATCATTCACTCTGTCCATGCCCCTGGCTATCACCTCCAGTCTCATTTTTGAATCTGCAACCACTGCCTCCATCCTGGTTGTATCAATCCCCTCAAACATATCATAATCACCAGAAGATGAATAAGTTGTTGGCTCTGCATTAAAAATACTCCTATAAATCTCCCTATCTCTATACTGCAGATTTTTTATAGTATTATCCAACTGGTCCAGTCTCTGTGAAAGCTTCTCATACTCCTGTTCCATCAACTGTGTCTCCCTCTCCAATGCCCTCTCCTTTTCTGTGCTGATAAAAAGGGTAAAAACAATATAATAGAAAACCGCAAGGAGTATGCTAACAATAAAATATCTGAACATTAGCGCTATCCACCCCTTAAAGCCTCTCTTTTCCTCTACAAAGTTAAGTTGATCTCTATTAAACCTGTACTTTCCCATTATTTTGGCTTAACCATTTCCATATACTCCTTTCCCTTCACTTCGTCATTATAATAGTTGAGTGGATTTACCCTATTATTCCTGTACATTACCTCATAATGAAGATGCACACCCTTAGATTTTCCTGTATTTCCCATTGTTGCAATCTGGTCACCCCTCGTCACCTTATCGCCCACCTTTACAAGCATAGTATGCAAATGGGCATAACGGGTCTTATATCCAAATCCATGATCCACCACAATCTCCCTACCATAACCAAAGTAATTCTTTCTTACTTCAACAACCGTTCCATTACCAGAAACATATATAGGCTCACCTTTATTTCCCGACAGGTCTATCCCCTGATGCATCCTTCTCCCCCCATAAATGGGATCTATCCTAAATCCAAAAAGGCTGGAAAGCCTTGTCTTGTCCAACGCCACAGGAGGAATAGCAGGAATACATTGAGCCATCTCATCACTCCTCTTTGCCAATAAAGACACTTCATCATATGATTTGGACTGCACATATGCCCTCTTGTAGATTATATCCATCCTCTTTACAGCATCCAACAAGACAGATGAGTTTGAGACATCCTCCAAATGGGCATATCTGTTCACACCTCCAAAACCGGCATTACGGACATCCTCTGAAAGCTCCTCCATTCCAAAAACCGGACGATAAATATTATTGTCTCTCATCTGCAACTCCTGCAAGACTTTATCGTCCTGTTCAAATTGCCTTTCAAGAAGTTCCAATTTGGAATTTATTGCAACATATTTCTGCTTTAGGAGCAAGGCTTTGGGAGTCTCCAAGCCAAAATACTGGGTATAAAGAAAATAGTACCCTATAGAAACGAGCAGGCTTAAACAGAAAAGAAACAAACCTTTTGAGAAGCGTTTCCTCAAAGAAGTTCTGTGAACCTCATATGCCAGTGTCTGGGCATTGAACTCATATCTTTTCGTCCTGGACATCAGATAAAAACCCTATTTTAACCGATGCAAATATAAAAAATAAAATTAAAAAGATTATTTTTGCATCTAATTTAATTGTACGGATATGACTTCAAACGAGATAAGAGAAAAATTCCTGGAATTCTTCCGTTCCAAAGGACATACCATAGTTCCGTCAGCACCTATGGTTGTAAAAAATGACCCTACACTAATGTTCACAAATGCCGGTATGAACCAGTTTAAGGATTGGTTCCTTGGCAACAGTGAGGTAAAATACAAAAGAGTAGCAGATTCACAAAAATGTCTCCGTGTAAGCGGCAAACATAACGACCTTGAAGAAGTAGGACACGACACTTACCATCACACTATGTTTGAGATGCTTGGCAACTGGAGTTTTGGTGACTACTTTAAAACAGAGGCTATAGACTGGGCATGGGAACTTCTAACAGAAGTTTACAAGCTAGATCCTGAAAGGTTGTATGCAACGGTATTTGAGGGGTCCGAGCAAGATGGTGTAGCTATGGACCAGGAGGCAAAAGAGGCATGGCTTAAACACCTTCCTGCTGAAAGAATTATCCTTGGCAACAAGAAAGACAATTTCTGGGAGATGGGAGAAACAGGTCCATGCGGTCCATGTAGTGAGATTCACATAGACCTTAGAAGCGATCAGGAGCGTGCACAGGTACCTGGAGTAGAACTTGTAAACCAGAGCCACCACCTTGTAATTGAGATCTGGAACCTTGTATTCATGCAGTACAACAGAAAGGCAAATGGTTCACTTGAGCCACTTCCTCAGAAACACGTGGATACCGGTATGGGTCTGGAAAGATTGTGTATGGCAATGCAGGGTAAAAAGAGCAACTACGACACAGACGTATTCCAGAATATGATTGCCGAGATATCACGCATAAGCGGTGTAGAGTATCAGGCCGAGGGCGAGACTGGCGTAGCCATGAGAGTTATCGCAGACCATATCAGGGCTATCAGTTTCTCTATAGCAGATGGCCAGCTCCCTTCAAACGTAAAAGCAGGATACGTTATCAGACGAATTCTAAGAAGAGCCGTAAGATACGCATATACATTCCTTAAGATGGATGAGCCTCTTATGTGCAGACTAGTCCCTGCCCTTGTAGCACAAATGGGAGATGCATTCCCTGAGCTCAAGGCACAGCAGACAATAGTTGAAAAAGTAATAAAAGAGGAGGAAGAGGCATTCCTAAGAACCTTGGATAAAGGTATCAAGCTAATTGACGGTATCATTAAGGAGAATGTCCAGACAAAAATGATTTCAGGCAAGGATGCGTTTGTATTGTATGACACATTTGGCTTCCCTATAGACCTTACAGAGCTTATTGCCAAAGAGCACAACTATACAGTAGACATCAAAGGCTTTGAGGCAGAGCTTCAGAAGCAGAAAGAGCGCAGCCGTAATGCTACCGCAGTAGAGGAAGGTGATTGGGTAGAGGTAAATCCATACGTTGCAACAGAGTTCACAGGTTACGACAGCATTATTGAAGAGGGTGTAAAACTTCTAAAATACAGAACTGTAAAATCTAAGAACAAAGAGAGCGTACAGCTTGTATTTGACAGAAGCCCATTCTACGCAGAGAGTGGTGGACAGGTTGGCGACTGCGGATGGATTGAGTATGCATCTGGAGAGAAGATTGAGATTCTTAATACCGTTAAAGAGAACGGCCTTCCAGTTCACATTGCTACAACGGTACCATCTGCACCAGAGGCTACATTCACTGCAAGGATTGATGCCGCACGCAGAGAATCTGTAACAAACAACCATACAGCAACCCACCTTCTACACAAAGCTTTAAGAGAGACTTTGGGCGTACATATTGAGCAAAAAGGCTCTTCAGTTACCGCTACAGGTTTCAGATTTGACTTCTCTCACTTTGAGAAGATTGATCCTGCAACCCTTAGAACAGTAGAGAAACTTGTAAACAAATATATCCGCGAGAACAGGCCAAGAAACGAGTTCAGGAATATGCCTATTGAAGAGGCAAAAGCTAAAGGTGCAATGGCATTGTTTGGCGAGAAATATGGTGACACAGTACGTGTAATCCAATATGGTGATTCCATTGAGCTGTGTGGTGGTACCCATGTAGAGGCTACCGGAAAGATCGGTTTCTTCAAAATCCTTTCTGAGGGAGCTGTTGCAGCAGGTATCAGAAGAATTGAGGCAACTACCGGTGCAAATGCAGAAGATTTGCTTTATACAGTTGAAGACTTGTTGGGACAAATAAAATCATATTTCAACAATACCCCTAATGTTGCTGCTTCTATCAAAAAACTGATTGCAGACAATGATGCATTGAAGAAGAACGCAGAAGAATTCATGAAAGAGAGGGCTATCTCCCTTAAAGATGCCCTAATTAAAAATGCCCAGCAGATTAACGGTTACCATGTCCTTACAATGAAAGGCACATTTGTTGCAGATCTTGTGAAGAATATTGCATTCCTTGCAAAACAGGAGTGCACAAATACAATAATGGTTGCTGCAACTGAGCACGAGGGAAAACCAACCCTTACCCTTATGTATACCGACGACCTTGTTGCCAAAGGTTCAAATGCCGGTAAAGACATTAGAGAGGCTGCCAAACTTATCAATGGTGGCGGTGGCGGACAGCCAGGCCTTGCAACTGCCGGTGGTAAAAATACTGAGGGGTTGGATGAGGCTTATAACAAATTGATTGAAATAGCTACAAAATAAACTGCACAGGATTGAAGAAATTAGACCAGTTTATACTCAAATCCTTTATGGGACCTTTCACAATGACATTCCTCATTGTACTGTTTGTCCTATTGATGCAATTCCTATGGCTGTATATCGATGAGCTGGTAGGAAAGGGGTTGAGTTTAGGAGTTATACTTGAGTTTTTAGGGTGGGGAAGCGCAACGTTGTTTCCCCTTGCCCTTCCTTTAGCTACATTGCTGGCATCCATCATGACAATGGGCAGTTTGGGTGAGAACAATGAGTTGCTGGCCATGAAGGCAGCAGGTATCTCATTGTTGAGAATCCTCGCCCCTCTTATGATTTTGTCGGGAATAATAAGTGTAGCTGCATTTTTTGCGTCAAACAATCTGATTCCGGTGGCATACGAAAAGATATATACCTTAAGGGATGATATCGGAAAAACCAGAGAAGAGATAAAAATCCCTACCGGTATTTTCTACAATGGTATAGATGGTTATACTTTAAGGGTTGTGGATAGAGATGAAAACAATGTGATGCATAACATAATGGTTTATGATCACAGTAAAAACAACGGAAACACAAGCCTTACTGTTGCCGACTCTGGTATGATAAGGATGAGCAACGATAAAACCAGCCTAACTTTTACTCTGTTCAACGGAACCAATTACGAAGAGACAAACACCAAAACAAAAAAGGATACTACACTCTCGTTGCAGACAGTAAACTTTACAATGCAAGAGGTAATCATTCCTCTGGAGAATTATGCATTCCAGAAATCTGACGGTTCCAAATATGGCAATGAAGTAATGACCAAAGGATTGTCCCAACTCAGAATTGACAGGGATTCCCTACAAAGCAAAAAGGAAAAGTCCATTGAGCAACTTACAAGAAGAGCCATATATACAGACTATATAGACCACATGAACCAATATATCCGCCAAAGTGAAAACCCTGAAAAGTTTAAGGGCAACATGAGTGTGGATTCATTGTTTGCATGGAAAGGAATGGAAGAGGAAAGGGAAGCCTACAGAATGGCCGCAGAAAATGCTGAGCACCAATACTCTTTTGTCCAATACTTCCCAACTGAACTCAATCAGGTTGCCTATCCATTAAGAAGAACTATACAGGAAAGTTTCAGGAAGTTTACCCTTTCTATCGCATGTATTATCTTCTTCTTCATTGGAGCCCCACTTGGTGCAATTATTAGAAAAGGCGGACTTGGAACTCCTGTGATTGTATCAATGTTCTTCTTTGTAATATATTGGGTGGTTGATATAAGCGGCAAGAAACTGGCAAATGATGGTGCAATAACTCCATTCCTGGGAGCATTTATTTCCACATTTGTACTGATGCCAATGGGAGCATTCCTTACATGGAAATCAACAAAAGATTCTGCATTGTTCAATGCGGATATGTATATTTCGTTCTTCAAAAAGTTCTTCTCAAAGAGCAAATGGCAGGCTGCCATTAAGATGCTCAAAAAGAGAAGGGGCAACAATTAGAATACATATGTCAAACAGATCACCAAGAATTGTATATATGGGGACACCTGAGTTCGCAGTTGCTCCCCTTCAGGAGCTTGTACAGAACAATTTCAATATTGTAGGAGTTGTTACTGTTCCAGACAAGCCCAGCGGCCGTGGACTCAAACTAAACAAAAGTGCAGTTAAAATATATGCAGAGGAACATCTTATTCCTAACGGAGTTAAACTGATGCAACCGATATCACTAAAAGATGAAGAGTTCCTTGGGGAGCTGAAAGCCCTTGAAGCTGATCTTTTCATTGTTGTGGCATTCAGAATGTTGCCTGAAGTGGTGTGGAGCATGCCAAAGATGGGTACATTCAACCTTCATGGATCACTACTACCTCTATATAGAGGTGCCGCCCCTATCAACTGGGCAATCATTAAAGGAGAGAGTGTCAGCGGAGTTACAACATTCCTTATAGACAAAGAGATTGACACAGGCAATGTCCTTATGCAAAGAGAGTGTCCAATTGGTGAACACGAAAATGTAGGATCCCTCTACGACAGATTGATGGGTATAGGAGCCAAACTTGTTGTGGAAACAGTTGAGGGATTGATAAAAGGAGAATTGACGCCAGTACCTCAAAGCGGGAAAATAACAGGTGCTCCTAAACTGAATAAGGATATAGCCCGTATAAAATGGGACATGACAGATACCGACCAGCCTGGAGCAGACAGCGCAACTCTAATTGACAGACTTGTTAGAGGACTTTCGCCATATCCTGCAGCAATTACCACTATAAGTGATGGAGAGAAGCAGTTTGAATTCAAAGTGTTTGATTGCTCGGTAGTATCAAAAGCCAATAATTCATCAGATGTTGTTTGCGGGACAATAAAAAGTGATGGCAAAAACTTCGTACATGTATATTGTACCGACGGCTCTGCAATTTCATTGGATGAAATCCAGATGGCCGGAAAGAAAAGAATGAAAATAAAGGACTTTCTGCTGGGATTCAGAAATATTGAACAGTACAGGTTCGTTTAACATGCAAAGCAAGAGCTTATCCATAGTTATCTTGGCAGATGGGAACTACCCCACTGCACCATATCCACTGCAGCTTTTGCAGGAGGCTGATTATGTAATATGCTGTGATGCTGCAGTCCTTAAACTTAAAGATATCACCCCAAGTTTTATTGTTGGCGATATGGATACTCTTGCTCAGGAACATGCGTTGAAATATAGGGAGATAATCCACAAAAGCAGCTGTCAGGAAACAAATGACCAGACAAAAGCATTCAGTTTTGCTCTTGGCCTTGTACCTGACGGATGCAATGCAAAAATACACATCTTGGGAACAACAGGGGGAAGAGAAGACCACACATTGGGAAATATCTCACTTCTAATGGAGTACACAAAAAATGTTGGTAAAGAAATTGCCCCTTTCGATAATCTTATGCAGCCCCAGATATATGTGGATATTGTTACAGACCATGGTATTTTCACCTCGCATTTCAATTCATTTACAAAAAAATGCCGTCCTGGTCAGCAAGTATCAATAATCTCTTTTGACAATACTCTAAAGATAAAATCTACAGGACTGCTTTATCCCACAGATAATGCAATTTTTGAATTTTGGTGGAGTGGCACATTAAATGAGGCCTCCGGTGAGAGTTTCTCACTTGAGTTCAACCATAAAGCTCCTGTACTATTGTTTATGCTCTATTGATTTTATTTTGGAGCCATCCTGTATAAAACTACAGCAATTATTGCAAATATAAAATTAGGAAGCCACATTGCAATAAATGGAGGCAAAGTGCCTGTATGCACAAACATCTGACTAAATCTCAAGAATAGGATATAAGAGAAGCTCAAAGCAATTCCTATACCTATATTCATACCTATTCCTCCCCTTCTTTTCTGGGACGAAAGTGATACTCCAATAACTGTAAGGATAAATGCAGAAAACGGCAAGGCAAATCTGGTATGCTTTTCAATAAGTGCATATTTCACCATTTGGTCACCCCTCATCTGCTGTGTTTCTATAAGATCATTCAACTGTGGATAGCTCAAGGTCTCCACTGTCTTTTTCCTTCTATAGAAGTCTTCTTTTGTTATAACCAGCGTGGTATCAAGACTCCTTCCAGTCTTAATCACCTCCTTGCCATCTTCGTACTTTCTTATACTATAGTTCTTCAATTTCCAGAAACCTCCTGTTGAATCCCATTGTGCAGACTCTGCACTTAATTTTGAGACTACCTGATGTCCCTCTACACTCTCTAGAGTAAATTTATAACCTGTATCATTCCATGTACTGAACGACTCCATATACATGAAAATGCCAGGTGATATCTGATAGTGCATATTTCTACCAGAGTTCTCGTATCTCTTCTTGATATACTGTTGCTCAAAATCTATTCGCCCTTTATTGGCAGATGGTATAACAAACAAGTTGAGCAACAAACTGAATGCAGCAATTGCAAAAGCTGAAAGCAAATATGGATACATCATCCTTTTAAAGCTTATTCCTCCAGCCAGAATTGCAATTATTTCTGAGTTTGATGCCAGTTTTGAAGTAAAGAAGATAACCGCAATAAAGACAAACATTGGAGAGAACATATTCATATAATATGGCACAAAATTGGCGTAATAGCTGAATATAATCTCTTTAAGAGGGGCACTCTTATCTACAAAATCATCAATCTTCTCACTTATATCAAAGATTATGACAATACCAATAATAAGGAGAATTGCAAAGATATATGTACCAATGAATTTCCTGATTATATATTTGTCTATTTTGGTTATGTTAAAGTTATACTTCATTTAAATCTTTGTCTCAAGTTTCTTTACAGCTGCCTCCTTCCACTGTGCAAAATCTCCTGCCTTAATATGAATTCGGGCCTGACGTACCACATCAAGATAAAAAGCGAGGTTATGCTCACTTGCTATCTGGGCAGCCAACATCTCTCCTGCCACAAACAAGTGTCTCAAATAGGCTTTTGTGTACACTTTATCAACAAAAGATGTGCCCTGAGGATCTAGTGGAGAAAAATCCTCTGCCCATTTTTTGTTTCTTATATTGATCATACCTTCCCATGTAAAAAGCATTCCATTTCTGCCGTTACGGGTTGGCATTACACAATCAAACATATCAACACCTCTTGCAATACCCTCAAGCAAATTTGCAGGAGTACCCACTCCCATGAGATATCTTGGTTTATCTTTAGGAAGCAATGGTGTCACTACCTCTAGCATCTCATACATCTTCTCTGTTGGCTCCCCAACAGAAAGACCTCCAATTGCATATCCGTCTCTATCCAATGATACAGCATGTTCTGCTGCCATACGTCGCAAATCTGGATACACACATCCCTGGATAATAGGGAAGAAAAACTGTTTGTACCCGTACAATGGTTCTGTAGTATCAAATCTCTTTATACATCTCTCCAGCCATCTCTGAGTAAGCTTAAGAGAGTTAAGAGCATAAGAATGTGTTGCATCACCCGGCGTACACTCATCAAGAGCCATAATAATATCAGCTCCTATGATTCTCTGCGTATCAACGTTATTCTCTGGAGTAAAAGTATGTTTTGATCCATCTATATGTGAGCGGAAAGTACATCCTTCCTCTGTCAACTTTCTGTTTGCAGCCAATGAGAAGACCTGGAATCCTCCGCTGTCTGTAAGCATAGGCTTATCCCAAGATATGAATTTGTGCAGACCTCCAGCCTTGTTAATGATATCAAGCCCTGGACGCAGATACAGATGATAAGTATTGCCCAAGATAATCTGAGCATTTATATCATCACGCAAATCTTTATGGTAAACACCCTTAACAGACCCTATTGTACCCACAGGCATAAAAATGGGGGTTTCAATAACTCCATGATCTGTATACAGGAGTCCACATCTGGCCTGCGAACCCGGGTTTTGTGCTATTCTCTCAAAATTCATATTCTCATCTCCTATAAACGGCAAAAATAATAAAAATAACTTATATTTGTATGTAGCATGCTAATGTAAAGAGGACAGGATATGAAACGAATACGATTGGATATTGGAGCCCTTACAGCTTCTCCACAAGATGGAGGCAGCTTTATGTTTTTCTTGTACAGAGAGGGAATGGACAAATGTCTTCCTGTTAAACTCTCTCCTCCCGACATGCATGCTGTCCTGTCAAATTTCAACCAACAGCAGCAACAAGAGACAGGTCCAACCATTCAAAACCTCTTCTTTTCCACTCTTCAGCAGTTTAGGATTGAGTTGCTTGAGGTTATAGTAATTAGAGATGAAGAGTTGGATACATTTGCCTGCCAGCTACTTTTCTTTGATGGAGAAAAGGAAGTGCAGATAAAGTCAGGTTTTATAGATGGAGTAATCCTGGCCAAAGCCTTTGCCTGCCCTATTTATACCGATGAACAGATAATGGATAAATATGCTTCCAAAATAGACCTTGTCTCAGAAAAGATTGTTAAGAAGGAGATTCATATGCAGAAACTAAAAGAAGAACTGGCCAACGCAATAGCAGCTGAAGACTATGAAAAGGCCGCAAAAATAAATAAGGCAATAGAAGAACTTGACAAAGATGATACAGAATAAATCTCTTATGAAAAAGATTATCCCGACAATTATATTACTCATATTATCCCATACCGTATGGGGCCAGGAGATACTTCCATCAAGTTCCCTGTCAGAACTGTTAATGGAGAAAAGCCTAAATTTCTCCATTGCTTCTATTTTGAGGGGCATCCTGGGAATGGGCGTAATTATATTTGTATGCTGGTGTCTCAGTTCCAATAAAAAGGCTATTCATTGGGGGACAGTCATTAAAGCTTTGTTGCTACAATTTGCAATAGCAGTATCGGTATTGGCATTCCCAGCTGTGCAAACAATATTTGAAATGATGGGAAATCTCTTCATCTCTGTATTGGCATGGACCAAAGCTGGATCTAACTTTTTATTTGGAGGATTGATGGATATCTCCAAATTTGGATATATTTTCGTATTCCAGATACTCCCTACTATTATCTTTTTCTCTGCACTGATGAGTATGTTCTTTTACTTGGGAATTATGCAAAAGGTTGTCTGGGGAATTGGTTGGATTCTGGCAAAAATGATAAAACTGTCGGGAGCAGAAGCACTCACCTGCGCCGGAAATATTTTCTTAGGACAATCTGAGGCACCTCTTCTGGTTAAAGAATATATTCCCAAAATGACGAAAAGTGAGTTGGTGGTTATAATGACATCAGGAATGGCCACAATGTCAGGAGGAGTACTTGCTGCATACATTGGCATGTTGGGCGGTGGTGATACGGTATTGGAGCTGGAATTTGCCAAACATCTCATTTCTGCCTCTGTAATGGCAGCCCCTGGAGCCATTGCCCTTGCAAAAATTATTATGCCACAAACTGAGGAGATTGACAACAACATATCTGTTTCTAAAGAGAAAATAGGGAAAAATGTATTGGATGCCATCTCTAACGGAACTTCAGACGGTCTCAAAATGGCTGCCAATATAGCTGCTCTTTTGCTGGTTTTCTATGCTCTGATTGCCGGGGCCAATGCCATTTTGGGGTGGATAAGTTTCCCCGCTTTGGATTCTGTGATTGAAGAGTTGTCGGGAGGGAAATATACAGATCTCTCTTTGCAGGCTATTCTGGCATTTATTTTTTATCCGGTAATATGGCTGACAGGTGTTCCTTTAGAGGATATAGGACTTGTTGGAAGATTGCTTGGCGAAAAACTTATACTGACAGAATTTGTAGGATACCAAAGTATGGCTCAAATGCTACAAGAAAGTGCGTTTTCATCACCAAAGTCCATTATTATGTCAGCTTATGTACTTTGTGGTTTTGCCAATTTTGCATCTGTAGGCATTCTGATTGGCGCTGTGGGTGGTATTGCTCCAAATAAAAGACATATCCTCTCACAATATGGTATCAAAGCCATGCTAGCTGCATCTCTTGTGGCACTTATGTCTGCGGCGATGGTTGGAATGTTCCAATAAGATTGTATTACAGAAAAATAAAAGAAGTGGCCCGGAAGGATTCTCCCGGGCCACAATGTTTTTATGTGTATTTTAGTATTCTCCGTTCTCTACTTTCCTGCGACAGGCAACAAGCATGTCGTCAATCATCTCATTAAGTCCCCATTTAGGATTCCAACCCCACTCCTCTCTAGCACAAGAATCATCCAATGAATCTGGCCATGAAGCCGATATCTGGGCTTTTACAGGATCTACATTGTAATCCCAAGTAAATGAAGGGACACGTTTTTTAATCTCAGTAAACAACTGCTCTGGAGTAAAGCTCATTGAGGTTACATTAAAGCTGTTTCTGTGTTTCAACTTTGCAGGATCAGCCTCCATCAGCTGTGTTGTAGCTTCAAGGGCATCAGGCATATATAGCATGTCCATATATGTATCTTGCGGTACTTCACAAGTATATCTGCCATGTTTTGCCACCTCATAGAACACCTCCACTGCGTAATCTGTTGTACCACCACCAGGCAATGCTCCATTAGATATGATTCCAGGGAAACGGACACTGCGGGCATCTACTCCAAAACGTGAGTGATAATAGTCACTAAGCAGCTCTCCTGTCACCTTACATACACCGTATATGGTATTTGGCCTCATTACTGTATCTTGAGGTGTATTCTGATGTGGTGTATTCTCGCCAAATGCACCAATAGAACTTGGTGTAAATATTGAGCAGTTATACTCCTTAGCTATATTCAAAGAGTTGAGAAGCGCTCCCATATTTATATTCCATGCCAACTGCGGATTCTTTTCGCCAGTTGCTGAAAGTAGTGCCACAAGGTTGTAAATAGCATCTATCCCTTCTCCCTTTACAAACTTTGCATAAGCCTCCAATTCAAGGGCATTAAGCATTACAGCACGACTTGTTCTACCCAATCTTTCTACAATCTCGGGCCTAAGGTCTGCCGCTATTACATTGTCATATCCATAATTCTTCTGCAAGTGAGGGACAAGCTCAGTTCCAATTTGTCCACCTGCACCAAGTACCAATATCTTTTTCATTTACTTAGTATATATGGTTGTACTTCTATTACCTATACAAATGTAATAAATTTCTGTTCACAATGCGTTTTTTAGACAGATTATTAGTAAAAACTTTATTTTTGTATTATGTCTGTAAGTGGAGCTGAGATATACAACATTATTGCATCAATGGCCAAAGAACTTGGTTTTGTAGATTTTGGATGTGCTAAAGCATCTGAAATACCTGCATATGCCAGACAGTATTATACCGATGCATTAAATAAAGGGTATTTTGCCCGTATGGACTACCTTGGCAAGAATATAGAAAAGAGATTTAATCCTCAGCTACTTGTAGAGGGAGCCAAATCTGTATTGGTATTTTTGGCACCCTATTCTATACCTGAACACATTAACAGGCCAAAAGGCATTGCACAATTTGCACTTGGAGACGATTATCATAAAGTGATAAAGGACAAGCTTTTCCTTATTATGAAAAAGATATCGGATATTATACACTCATTTAATGGAAGGGCTTTTACCGATTCTGCACCTGTTTTGGAGAGATTTTGGGCTGCCGAAGCAGGACTTGGATGGATTGGCAGGAATAATTTTCTAATAAGCAAGAAGTGCGGGATAAAGAATTTGATTGGAGTTATAATATGCAACACAGAAATACCTCCAACTGCAGATATGGAACCCAGTAAAAAAAATGAAAATACCGGCAGTTGTGGAGAATGTTTTCAATGTATAAAAAATTGCCCTACTGGTGCGCTGGAAAAGCCATTCGCAACTAATGCCAACAAATGTATCTCATACCACACAATCGAGAACAGATCTTTACAACAGGATATAGATGCTGGAGTGGTACCTCTATTTTCAGGGATAACATTCGGGTGTGACAAATGCCTGGATGCATGTCCATGGAACAAAGCCAATCAAATTGGTTGGATGGAGTTCCATAAAAATATTGAAATACTGTCGGGAATAAATGAAGATTGGTGGGAAAATTTAAATGAAGCAGAATTTAAAGAGATATTTAAGGACTCTTCCATCCTTAGAGGTGGATTAAATAATATAAAAGCTACCCTAGAGTGGGGAAAAGGGGGGAAATAAAATGATCAACAGCAATTTCAGAACAGAGGTTGAAGTAAAAAAATCAGGACAAAGCATTGATTACAGCAGTAAAATCATGATGCTGGGTTCATGCTTTACCTCTGAAATTGGAGGTATAATGCAGGATTACAGGTTCAATGTAATGGTAAATCCATTTGGCACCCTTTACAATCCCGCATCCATTGCCTCATCAATTGACAAAATGCTTTCAGCCGAAGAGTTCTCTATGCAAGATGTCATTGAAACCAATCCAACAGATGTATCTTTACCAAGAAAATATGCAAGCTTTTACCATCACAGTTCATTTGCACGCACAAGCACAGATGAATTCCTCAGCGTTGCCAATAAGCAACTAAAAGAAGCTCATAATTTTATAAAAGAGGCTGATACAATAATAATAACACTTGGAACAGCTTGGATATTCAATCATATAGAAAAAGGATTCACAGTATCCAATTGCCATAAAAGGTTGGCAAAAGAATTCAACAGAGAATTACTTACTATAGAAAAAACATATAGTATCATTAAAGGAATTGCCAACAATCTTCCCGACAAAAAAATAATTTTTACAGTAAGTCCTATTAGACACTTTAAAGATGGCGCACATGGTAACCAGATAAGCAAATCTACATTATTGCTCGCTGTAGACAAAGTTGTAAATGAATTACACTGGTGCAGCTACTTCCCATCATATGAAATAATGAATGATGAACTTAGAGACTACCGCTTCTATGCAGAAGATATGGTACATCCATCACCCCTTGCTGTAAAATACATCTTTGAAAAATTCAGAGAGACCTATATTTCCACCTCTTCAATTAAACAAATGACTGAGAATTTACGTTTAACGAAAGCAGAACGTCACATACAAAAGTGATGGACTCTACGAATGTTTAACCAAATTCTTAGTGTTATGAAAAAATATGAGTGTGAGGCCTGTGGATGGATTTACGATCCTGAACTTGGCGATCCTGAAGGAGGAATCCCTCCTGGTACCCCTTTTGACAAACTTGGCCCAACTTGGGTATGTCCTGGATGCGGATTAGGGGTAGAAGCATTCTTTGAGATTAATGAATAAAAAAAGACCTTCAGATTTTCATCTGAAGGTCTCTCAAGGTTGGCGGCTACCTACTCTCCCACTTGGTATAGCAGTACCATCGGCGCTAACGGGCTTAACTTCTCTGTTCGGGATGGGAAGAGGTGGATCCCCGTCGCTATTACCACCATTTTTTTTCGCTTTATGCTATCGCATGTGTTTTTTATTCTGTGTTCTCTCACAGTATATGGTGTAAGAGAGAGAAAAAATATTAGTTATTTTGCTACGTTGTACCTTATTAAGATACACGCTCCACAACTGAAGTGTCGGGCTATTAGTACCGCTCGACTTTGACATTACTGCCTTTACATCTGCGGCCTATCAACGTGGTAGTCTCCCACGACCCTATATGGAAATCTCATCTCGAGGCTAGCTTCGCACTTAGATGCTTTCAGTGCTTATCTAAACCGTACGTGGATACCCGGCGGTGCAGCTGGCGCCACAACCGGTAAACCAGCGGTACGTCCATCCCGGTCCTCTCGTACTAAGGACAGACCCCCTCAAATTTCCTACGCCCACAACAGATAGGGACCGAACTGCCTCACGACGTCCTGAACCCAGCTCGCGTGCCACTTTAATCGGCGAACAGCCGAACCCTTGGGACCTGCTCCAGCCCCAGGATGTGACGAGCCGACATCGAGGTGCCAAACCGCTCCGTCGATTTGAGCTCTTGGGAGCGATCAGCCTGTTATCCCCGGAGTACCTTTTATCCTTTGAGCGATGGCCCACCCATGCGGAACCACCGGATCACTTTGCCCTACTTTCGTACCTG
>JAZLBB010000067.1:0-51361 GCA_045613465.1 Candidatus Egerieisoma sp. | reverse complement strand
CGTCTGCGCCAAGTTTGATGTAAACCAAACCTTTTGCTCCAACCTGAGGGCGTTTTACCCACTCGGTAAGCTCATCAAGCTGTTTTCTGGTATAATTTGCACAACCCTCAGCTACAATGGCGCCAATGTACTCAGCCTGGTCGAAAACAGAGAAGCCGTTACCCTGAAGCATAGAAGTTACTGTGTTCATCTTCATGCCAAAACGGATATCAGGTTTGTCTGAACCGTAATACTCCATTGCGTCTGCATAAGATATTCTAGGGAAGTCACCTACAAGCTCTTTTCCCAAAACGTTCTTGAACAACGCTTTTGCAAGACCCTCAAATGTATTGAGAACATCCTCTCTTTCTACAAATGACATCTCGCAGTCTATCTGTGTAAACTCAGGCTGACGGTCTGCACGCAAATCCTCATCTCTGAAGCAGCGTACAATCTGGAAGTATTTGTCATAACCTGCAACCATCAAAAGCTGTTTGAAAGTTTGAGGGCTCTGTGGAAGTGCATAGAACTCACCTGGGTTCATACGGCTTGGAACAACAAAGTCTCTTGCACCCTCTGGAGTTGATTTGATAAGATATGGGGTCTCAATCTCCATAAAGCCTACATTGCTAAGGTAGTTTCTTACCTCATGAGCCATTTTGTGTCTAAGTTCCAAAGCTCTCTTTAGAGGGCCACGGCGCAAATCCAAGTATCTGAACTGAGCTCTCAACTCCTCGCCGCCGTCTGTATTCTCCTCAATTGTGAAAGGAGGGGTAACAGCAGCATTAAGAACCTTTACATCTGTAAGGGCAATCTCAATCTCGCCGGTCTCAATCTTGGTATTTTTGCTCTGTCTCTCAACAACGGTACCTTTAGCCTGGATAACCCACTCTCTACCCATCTTCTCAACAAGCTCATTAACCTCCTTGTTGTGCTCATCAGCCACAAGCTGTGTAATGCCGTAACGGTCTCTCAAATCAATAAAGTTAAGAGATCCCATCTTGCGTACTCTCTGTACCCATCCGGCCAATGTAACCTCTTGGCCTACATTAGAAATGCGGAGCTCTCCGCAGGTATGTGTTCTGTACATATATGTTTGTATTTTAATATTTGTCCCATTCTTGCGCGTACGTGCGCGACCTGCAAAAATAATAAAAAAATGAAGATTTTACGCTGGTCAGATGCGTTTTTTATTTAAGTATGAAGCAACAATTTTTATTATCTTTGTAAACTATGGCAACACAATACGGAGTTAAGGCCAAGAAAGGGTTGGGGCAGCACTTTCTGGCCGATGAATCAATTGCAAAAAGAATTGTGGAGGGACTTATCCTTCCCCAGGACAAATCACAGCAGCTCCAGGTGCTGGAGATAGGTCCGGGGACAGGTGTTCTTACTAAATATATGCTTGCAGATGAGCAAATTAAGCTTGAGGTATGTGAGATTGATACAGAATCTATTGAGTATCTTCAAAAAACATATCCGCAGATGCTCTATTCTCTTCAACAGAGGGATTTTCTACAGGTTCCCCTTGAGAAGATTTTCAGCGGTGAATTTGCTGTAATAGGAAATTTCCCATACAACATTTCTTCGCAGATTTTCTTTAAGGTGCTGGATTATAAGGAGACTGTTCCGCAGGTAGTGTGTATGCTCCAGAAAGAGGTGGCAGAACGTCTTGCCAGCGGTCCGGGCAATAAGTCGTATGGGATCCTTTCTGTATTGCTTCAGGCGTGGTATAACATTGAGTATCTGTTTACAGTTCCAGAGCATGTATTTGTACCCCCTCCCAAAGTGAAGAGTGGAGTAATCCGCCTGGTGCGTAACGGCCGTATAGAGCTTGGGTGTGACGAAGTGTTGTTCAAGAAGATTGTTAAGGCCTGCTTCAACCAGCGTCGCAAGACTATTCGCAACTCAATTAAGCCAATTTTGGCAGAATTGGGCAAGAATTTTACTCCCGACAATACTCCAGAGACTCTTTCAACCCTCTTTGAACTTCGTCCGGAACAACTTTCTGTAGAGCAGTTCATAGAATTGACATTATTGGTAAGCTAACTTAAGATAAACGGTTATGAATAAAATAAGATGGACCTTATTGAGCGTAGCGATGCTATGTTTGCCTATGTTTGCCCATGCACAATATCTGCGTAATTCCTATTTCATGGATGGATCAAGTGCAAGGATGGCTTTGAATCCGGCGCTTGTTCCAAGTAGAGGATATATAAATTTGCCTGTTGTAGGAGCATTTGGAGTGGAGATGAATTCAAGTTCACTTGGGGTTCAGGATGTGATTGACATCATTGAAGATGAGAATGATACATTCTATGCAACCGATGCATTCATGCATAAGCTCAATGCAGAAAACTCTCTTGCCATAAAGATGAATACCGATTTGCTTTCGTTTGGATGGCACAAAAACAAGTCTTTCATTTCTTTTGGCGTAGGAGCTAAAACAAATATAGATGCACAGATTCCAAAATCCATGTTCCAGTATCTGTATGATATGGAAAACGAACTGTTTACCGGAAGTAGAAAATATGATATCAGAAATGAGCAACTGAATGTGCAAGCGTACACGGAGGTAGCTCTCGGATATGCCAGACAAATAGGGGACAGGCTTACAATTGGCGGTAAGGCCAAAGTCCTTATGGGTGTTGCCAATCTCAATCTGAATGTGCACAAGTTGGGCATTGATGCATATATTCCCGACAGTTATCAGACTGTTGCCAATTCTTATGCAGATATTTCTACTGATGTGGAGTTTGGTTTGTCGGGAAAAGGAGTAGAACTGGAATTGGATGAGAATGGATACATTGAGGATGTAAATTTCGATAAATTTGGGATAGGTGGCTATGGTGCAGCAGTAGATTTTGGGTTGAGCTTTAATCTTACCGACCACCTGACTCTATCTGCATCTGTTGTAGATTTGGGCTTCATTTCATGGGATGAGTCATCATCAAAGGTATATGTTTCAAAAGGAAATATCCATATGGATGATATTACAGATACCGAGATTCTTGACTTTGAGACATTTGGCCTAAAGGAGGGGGTGAGCGAGTCACGAAAGACGAAATTGGCTCCAACTATGGTTTTTGGTGGAGAGTACTCATTCCTGAATAACAAGATTGGACTTGGAATACTTTCAACAACCCGTTTTGGGGAAATTGAGAACTATTCAGAGCTTACAGCTATGGCAACCATCCGTCCTTCTACCCTACTGAATTTGGCGGTAAGCTACTCGCTTTTACAAGGATCAGATACATTCGGCCTTGCGTTGAAGCTTGGGCCGCTTATGGTTGGAACAGACTACATGTTCTTGAGTGATAATACCAAACAGGTAAATGCCTACTTCGGACTTTCAATTCCGTTGGCAAAGAAATAAAAAATAAGGCAGACGCGTCTGCCTTATTTTTTATCAGTAAAGCCTCAACCTTATAATACTTTGGCAATCTCAACAAACGCATCATATACCGGTCCGGCACTTACTGCGGCAGGTATTCCCTCATCGCCGCACTCGCGTATACCCTGTACAAGAGGAATCTGACCAAGTAGCGGAACATTGTATTTCTCGGCCATTCTCTTGCCTCCATCCTTGCCAAAGATGTAGTATTTGTTTTCAGGAAGTTCTGCAGGGGTGAACCATGCCATGTTCTCAACCAGGCCATAGATAGGTTTGTTGATGTCTTTATTGCGGAACATGTTTATCCCTTTCTCAACGTCTGCAAGTGCAACTGCCTGAGGGGTAGTTACAATGATTGCGCCGTTAAGCGGAATGTCGTGTACCATACTTATGTGGATATCTCCTGTTCCTGGAGGAAGATCCAGAAGAAGGAAATCAAGTTCTCCCCATTTTACCTGAAGAGTCATCTGTTTAAGGGCGTTGCAAGCCATAGCGCCTCTCCATATAAGAGCTTGCTCAGGGCGTGCAAAGTATCCTATGGACATCCATTTCACTCCGTATTTCTCTATAGGTATTATAAGTTCTCCTACTGTCTTGCCATGCGGATTTTTACCCATAGGTTTGCCGGAAGCATCCTGGTCTGCCATCGCAGCCTCTCCATTGTCGGTATAGCCATCTTCGTAAACGAACTCAACCTCAGGAACTTCTCCCTCAGTAGCGGTCATCTTTGGAATAGACGGACCATATACATCTGCATCTGCCAATCCAACCTTGTATCCCATTTTTGCAAGGGTAATGGCAAGGTTTACTGAAACGGTAGATTTACCTACGCCGCCTTTGCCTGAGGCAATAGCAATAATCTTCCCGACAGTTTCCAACTGTTCCTGCCCCAATTCAAGTTTCTTTGCCTTTTTGGGAGCAGCACCTTCTCTCACCATCTCAATGATGCTTACCTTGGTGCCTGGCCATGTTGCAGTGATAGCCTCCTCGCATGCTTTCTTGATTGAGCCTGCAAGGGCGTCAGGTGATTTGAATACGAGTTTGAACTTTACTTTGCAGCTGTCGGGAATATCATTTCCTACTGCATCCTTAAGGGGTTCTGCCTTTAGATCCTCTACAAGGCCAAGCTCAATTATGCTTTTGTCAAATGCCGGGTGGATTACCCCACCCAGCACTTCTATAATTTCTTGTGTTGTCATTTCTTGTTATTTCACAATGTTCATCTCATCAAGAAGGTATCCTGCGTTGCCGTATTTGTCAATGATGAATAATACGTAACGGATATCTACGTTAATGCAGCGTTGCAATGAAGGTTCAAAAATAACGTCACCGCTCATTGCCTCCCAGTTGCCGTCAAATGCAAGTCCAAGAAGCTCACCTTTGTCGTTCAATACAGGAGAGCCCGAATTGCCGCCGGTGATGTCTCCGTTGCAAAGGAATGCAACAGGCATCTTGCCATTCTCAAGTGCGTACTGGCCAAAGTCCTTGTTTTTCCATAGCTCCTTTAGTTTTGCAGGAACTACAAACTCCCAGTTATTAGGGTCCTCTTTCTCCATAACACCGTCCAAAGTGGTGATGTAATCATAAATCACCGCGTCTTTTGGAGAATAAGGAAGTACCTTGCTGTAGGTAAGTCGCATGGTAGAGTTTGCATCGGGATAAGAAGCATTGTCGCCCATCATCTCAAGTGTACCTGCAACATATGCTTTTTTAGCCTTGTCAATTACCTGAGAGCTTGCCATAAGTTTAGGCATAACTTTATTTGAAACAGCATGAAGCTGCGCTCTTATCTCCTCTACAGGATCTGTTGCCAAATCGGTAGCTGCAGCTTTTGCAGCGTTGTATTTCTCCTGAGTCTCGTATGCAGACTTGTCATAAAGGTTGTCTACAAAAGCGTCAATATTGCCGCCAAATTCTGAATCTATTGTTGCAAAAAATGCAGGGTGGTATTTTGCATCAACCTTCTCTCTGTAAATTGCTATCATTTTCTTTGCAAGCTTACGGTCTGTAGCTGGAGAGTAATCTTTATAGAAAGCATCCATGCCACCTCTCTTTGCCCTTACAGGTGCTCCAATAAGTTCAATTGAAGAAAGTGTCTCACGGATATATCTGTAAACATAAGCATACTCAGCCCTCTCTTTGATTGCATTGTTTATGGTTTCAACAGCATTGCCGTATTTTTCAACACGTGCAGGATCTGCAGCAACCCACTCGTTAAAAGCTTTCTCCTCTGCGGCTCTGCGCTCTACAATGTTAAGCTTGTCAAAGGTCTCGTTCATACCCATCCATTTCTTCCAGCCGTTAGAAGAACCAGCATATTTGCTTGAATATTGGATTCTTACTTTAGGATCTGCAAGCATATCGTTCATCCAGATATCTTGTTTCTCACCCCTTACATAGATGCTGATTGCATTGTTGATTTTCTGGGTCTCTTTAGCCTCCTCGCTGCTCATAAAACGGGTAGTTCTGCCTGGGAAACCAATAATCATTGCAAAGTCATTCTCTTTAACACCTTTAAGGGAAATCTTCAAAGACTGTTTTGGAGTATAAGGGACATTCTCCTCTGAATACTCAGCAGGGTTGTTGTTCTTATCTGCATAAATTCTAAAAACAGAGAAATCACCTGTGTGTCTTGGCCACATCCAGTTGTCGGTATCTGCACCAAACTTTCCAATTGATGAAGGCGGTGCGCCAACAAAACGGATATCCTTAAATGTACGGGTTGTAATAAGAAGATACATGTTGTCGTTATAGAAACTTGTAACTCGTGCATCAAGGGTTGGGTCTGCCTTTACAGCCTCCTCTTTAATCTTGGCAATCTCCTTATCCCAACGTTTTTTATAATCTGCCTCGTTCTTGGCTTTTGCCACTGCCTTGTTCAGGCGCTCAGTAACATCAACAAATTTATCTACAAAAGTAACTGTAAGGCCTTTGGCAGGAAGCTCTTCTTTAAGGTTCATTGCCCAGTAGCCGTCTTTAAGATAATCGTGCTCAACTGTGCTTAGAGCCTGAATAGCACCATAACCGCAGTGATGGTTAGTGAAAAGCAGACCTTTGTCTGAAACAATCTCTGCAGTACAACCACCTCCAAAATGAACAATGGCATCTTTCAAGCTAGAATTGTTAATGCTGTAAATATCTTCTGCAGAGAGCTTACAGCCCATCTCCTGCATCTTTTTAATGTTAAGTTTCTCCAAAAGTGGAAGCAACCACATTCCTTCATCTGCCTTCACAGGCATTGCTCCCAACAATAGGGCAACAACCAATAAAAATCCTGTTTTTCTCATAAAAATATCTATATTTAAACTTTGTTCCTTAAACCCACAAAAGTACTAAAATGGAGAGTGAAAACCAAAAGATGAAGAAGATACTCATTGTTCCCGACAAATTCAAGGGGAGCCTTACCTCCTTACAAGCGGCGCAGGCTATTCAGGCTGGCTTTATGCGACAGGGGAACTGGGGGAAAACTGGGGAAGAGTCTGTGGATGCGACTGTGGAGATGACTGGGGAGATGTCTGCGGATGAGACTGTGGAGATGACTGCGGATGCGACTGTGGAAGTGTCTGCGGATGCAACTGTGGAGGTTGAATCTGCTCCTGGTATGAGTTTTCAATTGGTGGAGATAGCTGATGGTGGCGATGGTAGCCTCAATGTGATGGCCGGCCGACTTCCGGGGGCCCAGTTGGTTGATATTACAGCACACAACCCCGTTGGAAAAGAGGTTGGAACTCAGATTTTACTTTACCGCACTTCCCGCGCAGAAAAGGGTATTGATTCTGGCGCAGAAGGTGATTCTGAAGGATTCCGCGCAGGAAATGGGTGCAATTCTGGCGCAGAAGGTAATTTTGTTGGCTTCCGCGCAGAAAAAGAGGCCGATTTTGGCTCGGATTGTTGCGGTAGTGGATTCTGCGCAGAAAAGGGTATTGATTCTGGCGCGAAAGGTGTTTCTGTTGGCTTCCGCGCAGGAAACGAGGCTGATTTTGGCTCGGATTGTTGCAGTAGTGGCTTCCGCGCAGGAAAAGGGTGCAATTCTGGCTCGGATTGTTGCAGTAGCGATTTCCGCGCAGGAAAGGGGTGCAATTCTGGCGCAGAAGGTGATTTTGTTGGCTTCCGCGCAGAAAAAGAGGCTGATTCTGGCTCGGATTATTGCAGTAGCGATTTCCGCGCAGGAAATGGGTGCAATTCTGGCTCGGAAGGTGATTTTGTTGGCTTCCGCGCAGAAAAAGAGGCCAATTTTGGCTCGGATTGTTGCAGTAGCGATTTCCGAGCAGAAAAAGAGGCTGATTCTGGCTCGGAAGGTGGCAGCTGGTGTGCGTTTATTGAGATGGCAAAGGTTTCCGGGCTGGCTATGTTGGCAAAAGAGGAACGCAACCCACTCTATACTTCAACTTATGGTTTGGGGGAGGCGATTTGTGCAGCAATGCGGATGGGTGCAAAAAAGATAACCCTTTCAATTGGGGGCAGCGCAACGGATGATTGCGGTGCAGGAATGCTTCAGGCTATCGGATATCAGTTTTTTAACCATACAGGAGAGTTGATTCCTGCTCCAATTTGTGGAAAAGATTTGCAGGAGATAAACCGTATAGAACCACCATATGTCGAGTCGTTCGGGGAGGAAAAAGGATATGCACCACAAATTTGCCGTATAGAGGTGATATGTGATGTTGATAATCCTCTTTTGGGAGAAAATGGTGCTACGGCAGTATATGCTCCCCAGAAGGGGGCCACTCCTGAGGCAATGGTGATTCTGGAGAAGGGGAAGGCTAATATGGCACAGGTGGCGGAAAGGTGCTTGGGCATTTCTCCTCAAATGAAATTTCTCCCTGGAGCAGGTGCTGCAGGTGGAGTGGGGTATGCAGGAACTGCGTTGCTGGGTGGCAAATTGCTGTCGGGATGGAAATTCTTTACTGAAATTACCTCGTTGGAGGAGAAGGTGCAATGGGCGGATGTGGTTGTGACAGGGGAGGGAAGTGTAGACTCCCAGAGTTTGAGCGGAAAGATAGTGGGTGGCATAATGGAACTGGCCCGCAAATATTGTAAGCCGGTGGAAATTTTCTGTGGTATATCATCTTTGGAGGTTTTGCCGCAAGGGGTGAGGTGTCACTCCCTGGCCTCTATTGAGCCGGATCTTCAGGTGTGTATGACGCATGCGGCGGCATTGCTTGAAAAGCTTGCAGCTGGGGTGAAGATATAAGTTGTGTTCTGGATGTTTAGGGCCTCAGTGGTTTAGAATAGTGTGGGGTCTTCCAAGAGTTTGAAACTAAGCCTGTGGTGTGGAGTTGTGCCGTATTGGGCAATTGCCTGACGATGTTCTTTGGTAGGATATGCCATATTGCGCTCCCAACCATATTGTGGAAATTCTGCAGCTATCTTAAGCATATACTCGTCTCGATATGTCTTGGCAAGGACAGATGCTGCGGCAATACTGGCAAATCTGGAGTCGCCTTTAACCATACATGTGTGGGGAATGTCGTTATATTTGTAGAAACGGTTGCCGTCTACCAGAATGGATGTGGGGCGTACTTTCAGCAAATCCAGTGCTCCGTGCATCCCTTTGATGGATGCTTTGAGTATATTTATTTTATCTATCTCTTGTGGTGATATGGCGCAAACTCCCCATGCAATGGCATTCTCTTCAATTATAGGTCTCAGTTTTTCTCTCTGTTTTGCTGTAAGCTGTTTGGAGTCATTGAGCAGTGGATGGTAGAAATCTTTTGGAAGTATCACTGCAGCTGCATATACTGGTCCGGCAAGGCATCCGCGTCCTGCCTCGTCGCATCCGGCCTCTATTTCGTCGGGATTAAAATATGGTAAAAGTTTTGTTGCCATTGTTGTGGCGCAAAGTTACTCTTTTTTGTGGAAAGAGATACTCTTACAGATATGCGGAGCCGCGGTTTTTTATGTAACTCTCATTTTTTTCGTTAAGAAGGGTTACGCATTGTTTTAGAGTATTGATTTCTTCCTCCAGATTGCGGATTTTTTTCAGATATTCTGCCCTCTCCATATCTGCAAGGGATGAGCGGGTATGAGGGTCATCTTCCAGTACGAGCTCCTTTACAGATACGTTCAGTGCATCTGCAATATCCCACAGTCTTTCATTTATCAGGGCAGTCTTTCCCCTTTCCAGTTTTCTGTAGTTATTAAGCGCAATGCCTATAGCCGTGGCAACCTTTTCTTGCGAAATTCCTTTGCTGCGACGAACTTCATAAATTTTCTGCTTTATTGAGCCGTTCTTTTTCATTACAACAAAAATATGGCCGAGACAGATGTAATATAAGCATTCTAAGGGTTTAAATATAACATCTGTTGGGTGTTATTATCAGTCAGGCTTTGCATCTTTAAAAATAATTTTTTAAATTTGAAACCACTTTTTTTGAAAGTGACACATACACTTAAATTAAAACACACGAAACACTTAATTTTTAAACACAATGAAAACATACAATACCAGTAATGTGCGTAATGTCGTACTGTTAGGTAGTTCCAAATCGGGAAAAACCACATTCGCTGAGACAATGATGTTCGAGGGGAAAGTTATTGAAAGAAGAGGTACAATTGAGGGTAAGAACACAATGAGTGACAATACCGAGATTGAGCAGATTTATCAAAGATCTATATATTCTACACTTCTATACACTGAGTTCCTTGATACAAAATTCAATATCATTGACACTCCGGGTTCAGATGACTTTGTAGGTGGTGTATATTCTGCTTTCTCAGTTGCAGAGAATGGTATCCTTCTAGTTAATGCAACTCAGGGTGTTGAGGTTGGTACAGAGATTTTCGCACGTCACGCTGTAAAACATCAGAAACCACTTATCATTGCTGTTAACCAGTTGGATCATGAGAAACAGGATTGGCAGGCAACTATTGATTCTTTGAAAGCTACTTTTGGAAATAAAGTTGTTCTTGTACAGTATCCTGTAAATCCAGGTACAGAGTTTGACACTTTCATTGACGTATTGAAGATGAAAATGTACAAATTCAAAGATGAGAACGGTACCCGTGAGTCATTTGAGATTCCAGATGAGTATAAAGAGGAGGCACAGGCTCTTCATCAGCAGCTTGTAGAGATGTCTGCAGAGAATGATGAGACTTTGATGGAGACATTCTTTGAGAAAGGACAGTTGACAGAGGACGAGATTAGAGCTGGTATGAAAGTAGGTATGCAGTTGGGTGATATCCTTCCTGTATTCTGTTTGTCGGCTAAGAAAGATATTGGTGTTAAACGTATCATGGAGTTTACCATCAACGCAGGTATCACTCCAGACAAAGTTGATAACCTTTTGAAAGATGGTTCTGAGGTTAAGGTTGACTCTAACGGCCCTACTTCAATTTTCGTATACAAGACTGCTCAGGAGCAGCACTTGGGTGATGTTTCATACTTCAAAGTAATGAGCGGTAAGCTTACTGAGGGTATGGATGTTGTAAATCCAGAGACAGGTGCTAAAGAGCGTATTGCACAAATTTATGCTGTAGCAGGTAAAAAACGTGAGAAAGTTACTGAGGTAATGGCTGGTGATATCGCTTGTACAGTTAAGCTTAAATCAGTTAAGACAGGTCAGACACTTTGTGCAGCAGGTTGCGAGTATGTATTTGAGCCAACTCATTTCCCTGCACCTAAATTCCGTACTGCTATTAAGGCTAAAGTTGAGAAAGATGAGGAGAAATTGGGTGAGATCCTTAACAAAGCAAATGCAGAGGATCCAACAATTCTTGTTGAGTACTCAAAAGAGCTTAAACAGACAATTATCAGTGGTCAGGGTGAGCACCATATCAATATCCTTAAATGGCAGCTTACAAATACCCATAAGATTGATGTAGATTTGTTTGCTCCAAGAATTCCTTATCGTGAGACTATTACTAAGATTGCAACTGCTGATTACCGTCATAAAAAACAGTCTGGTGGAGCAGGTCAGTTTGGTGAGGTTCACATGCTTATTGAGCCATATTATGAGGGCGCTCCAGAGGGTAACAAGTTTAAAGTTGACGGTCAGGAGATGGTTCTTAACGTTAAAGGCAAAGAGGAGTATCCACTTGAGTGGGGTGGTAAATTGGAGTACTACAACTGTATCGTAGGTGGTGCAATTGACGCACGCTTCATGCCAGCAATCCTTAAAGGTATTATGGAGAAAATGAATGAGGGTCCTCTTACAGGTTCTTATGCACGTGATATCCGCGTTTACATCTATGATGGTAAGATGCACCCAGTAGATTCAAATGAGATGGCGTTCAAACTTGCTGCACGTAACGCATTTAAAGAGGCGTTCAAGAAAGCAGGTCCTAAGATTATGGAGCCTATCTACAATGTAGAGATTCTTGTTCCAAGTGACTGCATGGGTGATGTAATGAGTGATTTGCAGAACCGTCGTGCTATGATTGAGGGAATGAATAGCGTTAAAGGTTTTGAGGTGCTTAAAGCAAGAGTTCCGCTAGCTGAGCTTTATAAATACTCAACATCTTTGAGCTCTCTAACCAGTGGTAGAGCAACCTTCACAATGGACTTTGCAGACTACCAGCAGGTACCTTCAGATGTTCAGGAGAAACTTTTGAAAGCATACGAGGCAGAGGAGAAAGACGAGTAGTCTCATTCCTCCTACAAACAGCAGGCACCCAAAAAATTGGGTGCCTGTTTTATTTCTTAGTGGTTAATCCCGACAATTTATTCCTTACCCCAGAGATAAAAACTCCCTACCAATGAATCATATTGGGGAGTGTTGCTTCCTTCGCTCATCATTATCAACTGTTCGCGCACCAATGACGGAGAACAGGCTGGTGTACATTTTACAAACTCCAGCATTAGCCTTTTTGCAGGTTTGCGTTCTACAGTGTGTATGTAGCATGCCCTCGCTGGGAAAAGAACAGGCTCTGCGGCATTTTTACTTACAGCAGCATTAGCCATAAATTCCACTTTTCTTAGCAGTTCCTCACCCTCAGTTACAGGGAGAATAACAGTAAATCGCCCATTATCTTTCAGTAAAGCCAGCGAATGAAACAGCAGTTCCCTTTGAGTAAGGGTATCTGTGTGTCTGGCAATAGTTTTGCTCTGGGAATTGTTCTTTAGCGATGAAATGAAATATGGAGGGTTTGAAAAAATCAGATCGTAGATGCCATTAGTTTTTTCCTGAGCAAACTCTTGCAGAGAGGTGTTATATAGTTGGAATGTTATATCAGGCCATGGGGCAGAGCTAAAGTTTTGGGCTGCATCCTTACATGCATCGGCATCAATCTCTACAGCATCAATTTGAGCTGCATCTCCAGCGTGGGACATCCTTTGTCCCGCCATTAAAGCAATGATTCCCGTTCCTGTTCCTATATCCAAAAGCTTGAATCTCTTTTCAGTACAGCAGTTCTCCCCTGGTAAACCCATCCATGCCCCAAGAAGTACAGCATCTGTGTTTACTTTCATGGCAGAGAAATCCTGCACAACCTCAAACTGTTTGAATTTGAAACTGCTCATCGGGAAGAAATTTAGGATTGTTGAAGAATCATTCCATCCTTCATTTCAATGCATCTGTCGCACTTGCGGGCAAGATCCATCTCGTGGGTAACAATTACAATTGTCTGGTTGTACTTTTCCCTCAACTGAAAGAACAAATTGTGTAGTTCTTCCTTATTACGGCTGTCCAGATTTCCCGACGGCTCATCGGCCAGCAGCACTGCAGGGTTGTTCATTAGCGCACGGGCAATTGCAACTCTTTGTTGTTCGCCACCACTCATCTGCATAGGTTTATGACTCATTCTTGCCCCCACACCTAACTCCTCAAGGAGCATTTTTGCCCTCTCTTCCATCTCCTTATTTCCCCATCCTGCACCACCAATCAGGGCTGGCATTACAACATTTTCCAATGCAGTAAATTCAGGGAGCAAATGGTGGAACTGGAATACAAAGCCAATCTCCTTATTGCGGAATGCAGCCAAGGACTTCTCTTTTAATGAAAATACATCTGTGCCATTTATAATAACTTTTCCTTCAGATGGTTCCATAAGTGAACCCATGATGTTCAGCAAGGTGCTTTTTCCTGCGCCGCTTGCTCCAACAATACTCACAACTTCCCCTTTAGCTACAGAAAGTGAAACACCCTTAAGCACTTCCAGCTCTCCAAATGATTTGTGTATATTCTCCAGTTGAATCATAAATAATGTCATTACACTACAAAGATAATGATTCCTCTATAAAAGATTATTATCTTTGTTTGTACAGCTTAATTCAGGGTGGTATTTAAGCTGATAGAGATTTACTAAATGGATAAGGTTATGAGAAAGTTTTTGGTTCTATTGGCTGCGGTGTTTATGCTTGGAACAGTGATTCCACAAGATGTTTGCGCTCAAAGCAAGAAGGAGAAGAAAGAGATGAAGATGAGGGCAGATTATATGACTCCTGAGGGGCATTGTATTCCGTTGTTCAAAGGCAAGCCTGCTAAGGAGTTTATAAAGTGGGCATATTATAGGATGCACGACAAGTGGGTGTACAACGAGAATTTTAAGGGCAAAGCAGTTGTGTCGTGGGTTATTGCAGAAGATGGTACTCTGCAGGATTTTGAGTTTGTACAATCGTCGGGAAACGTAAAGATGGATAAAATAATTAAGGAGGTTTTTACCTCTTCTCCGCAATGGTTGCCTAAATTGAATAGTGGGGTGCCAGTGTCACATAAATTTACATTGCCGCTCAGTTTGCAGATGAGGAAGAAACAGAATACTTCAACAACCAGTTCGCAACCTCGCAGAAGGTAGTTGTTGGTAAAACAGAAAGAGGATGACTTCTAGTCATCCTCTTTTATATTAGTCCAGTTTGAGTACTGCCATAAATGCACTCTGAGGAACCTCTACGTTTCCTACCTGTCTCATGCGGCGTTTTCCTTTTTTCTGTTTTTCAAGGAGTTTTCTCTTACGGGAGATATCACCACCATAACATTTTGCAGTTACATCTTTTCTCACAGCTTTAACTGTTTCACGTGCAATAATCTTGGCACCAATAGCAGCCTGAATAGCAATGTCAAACTGTTGGCGTGGGATAAGGTCTTTAAGCTTCTCGCACATCTTGCGGCCAAAGTCGTAAGCATGGTCTCTGTGGATAAGACTGCTGAGTGCATCAACTTGCTCGCCATTCAACAGAATGTCTAGTTTAACCAAATCGGCATCTCTGTACCCGGTAATGTGGTAGTCAAATGATGCGTATCCTTTTGATATTGATTTCAGTTTGTCGTAAAAGTCAAATACAATCTCCGATAAAGGCATATCGTAGTTCAACTCAACGCGGTCGCTGGTAAGGAAGTGCTGGCTTACCAAGGTGCCTCTTTTGTCAAGACAAAGTTTCATGATGGGACCAAAGAAGTCACTCTTGGAGATAATCTGTGCCCTAATATATGGCTCTTCAATCCTGTCAATTAAGGTAGGTGCCGGTAATCCCGACGGATTGTGTACATCAAGCTCCTCACCTTGTGTAGTGTATACCTTGTATGAAACGTTTGGCACCGTAGTGATGCAATCCATATCAAATTCCCTGAACAATCTTTCCTGAACAATCTCAAGATGTAGCAGACCAAGGAAGCCACAACGGAATCCAAAACCAAGTGCAAGTGAACTCTCAGGGTCGAATACCAGTGAGGCATCATTCAACTGAAGTTTTTCCAATGATGCTCTAAGGTCTTCGTATTCATCTGTTTCAATAGGGTATATACCAGCAAATACCATTGGTTTTACCTCCTCAAATCCTGCAATTGCCTCTGTGCAAGGGTTGGCAACGGTGGTGATGGTATCACCAACTTTAACCTCAACAGCACTCTTTATACCGCTTATGATATAACCTACATCTCCAGTCTTAATCTCATTTTTAGGGCACATCTTCATTCTCAATACACCCACTTCATCTGCAATGTACTCTTTGCCTGTATTGAAGAATTTAACCTTGTCACCTTTCTTTATAGATCCCGCCTCAACTTTAAAGTAAGCAATGATACCGCGGAAGGAGTTGAAAACAGAGTCGAAGATTAGGGCCTGTAGCGGAGCATCAGGATTACCAACCGGTGCAGGAACTCTGTCTACAATTGCATCAAGAATTTCAGGAACACCCTGTCCTGTACGTCCGCTGGCAAGAAGGATATCACTCTCGTCGCAACCAAGAAGATCTACAATCTGATCTTTTACAACGTCTACCATTGCGGCATCCATATCAATTTTATTGATTACAGGAATAATCTCCAGGTCATTGTTGAGTGCAAGGTACAGGTTTGAGATAGTCTGGGCCTGTATACCCTGTGTTGCATCTACAATCAGCAATGCTCCCTCGCAAGAGGCAATGGCTCTTGAAACCTCGTAAGAGAAATCTACGTGGCCTGGTGTATCCAGAAGGTTAAGGGTGTATTTCTCCCCGTCTCTCAGATATTCCATCTGAATGGCGTGGCTCTTTATTGTGATGCCTTTTTCTTTCTCAAGGTCCATGGAATCCAGTACCTGATTTTCCATCTCTCTGGCCGACAATGTGTTTGTTGCTTCAAGCAATCTGTCTGCCAATGTACTTTTTCCGTGGTCTATATGTGCGATAATACAGAAATTCCTAATATTCTTCATTTAAAGCTATAAATTCAGGCTTTTTACGCCAAATTAACGATGGCAAATATACGCAATTTGCGTTGTTTTTTAGCAAATTAAACGTTAAATTCGCCAAAATTATAAACCTTAACAATCAGTTATAAATTATGTCAAACATTCAGGAGCTCAATAATATAGCTTCTCAAGTAAGAAGAGATATAATAAGGATGGTTACCGCTGCCCAGAGCGGACATCCGGGAGGAAGCCTTAGCAGTACTGATATTATGACTGCACTTTTCTTCTCTGAAATGAAACATTCTCCTGCCAACTGGAACAGAAACGGCAAGGGAAATGACATGTTCTTTCTTTCGGCAGGCCACATGTCACCTGTGTTCTACAGTGTGCTTGCACGCAGTGGTTATTTCCCTGTAAGTGAGCTTGCAGATTTCAGGGTATTTGGCAAACGTCTTCAGGGACACCCTTGCGTTGAGAGCGGTCTTCCTGGTGTATATGAAGCTTCAGGTTCTCTTGGTCAGGGCCTTTCTGTAGCTGCAGGTGCTGCTATCGGGAAGAAACTGGATGGTGAGAACAACTATGTATATGTTCTTATGGGTGATGGAGAGAGTGAGGAAGGTCAGGTTTGGGAGGCTGCAATGTTTGCTGCCCATAACAAATTGAACAACCTTATTGCCATTACCGACTGGAATGGACAGCAGATTGACGGTACCATTGATTCTGTCTTTGGTGTTGGTGATCTTGAGGCTAAATGGAAAGCTTTTGGCTGGAATGTAATTGTTGCAGACGGTCACAATATGGAGGCAATCCTTGGAGCATTCAAACAGGCAAAACAGACACAGGCACAGGAGGCAAAACCTGTAATGGTACTTATGAAAACCAATATGGGTAAAGGCGTAGACTTTATGGAGGGTACTTGTGAGTGGCATGGTAAAGCGCCTAAACCTGAGGCAGCGGAGAAAGCGCTTGCTCAGCTTAAGGAGACTCTAGGGGATTATTAAATCCTGTTTTTCAGTTCTTTGACTTGTTGAACTACACATCTTTAACTTTGTTATTATACTGTTTTAACGAAAAAACGAAACAGTATGAAAGCAAAATTAGCATTAATCGCGTTTGTGGGAGCTCTGGTATCAGCCTGCTCGTGGGGACCAGGGAATTTGGATGAGACAAGGGATCAGATTCTCACCATTGCCCGCAAGACAGAAGCTGTTGATTTTTCCAAATTCAGCAGTTTTGCAGTTACAGATTCCATTACTGTTGTAAATGACGGCGTTAAAGTCCGTCTGAACGACAATACTGCAAATCTGATAATTGCCCAAGTAGTTGTCAATATGAACAAGTATGGTTACACTCAGGTGCAGCCAGATGAGGATCCCGACTTGCTTGTTGATATTGCTTATATCCAGAGGTCAAACACCTACATGTACCCAGGTTATTGGACAGACTGGGACTGGTGGTGGAACTGGTACGGTTACCCATGGTACGGATGGGATCCTTACTATCCATATCAGATGCCGGTGTTCATATCTTCTTACACTACCGGAAGTGTTGTAATTGAAGTAGCGGATGTTGTAAATGTTGCCACAGAATCAACTGTCCCAATTGTATGGCATGGCCTTGTTAGGGAAATCCTTAACGGGAACCATACTCAGCAGGAGCTTCTTACATCAATAGATGAAGTATTTACAATTCTGCCTCCCAAATAATTAAAACTTTTGGTATATGAAAAAGATATTATTTATTCTGGCAATCAGCCTATGTTGTGCAGGCGTAGCCAGAGCCCAGTTCTACGGCAATGGTATGAAACAAGTCTACTCAATCAGCTATCAGACCAGTGTGCCTATAGGTGGTGCAAGAGATTTTGTTCCAAACATGAGCTTTGAGGGTATAAACATCAATTGGGAATATTTCATAATTGACAATGTTTCCGTCGGCTTGAATTTGAGCTACAACAATTATAATCATAAAGTTGGGCAGAGAATTTACAGGCCAAATGAAAACACCGCAATTAATGCAGCCCAGTACAGATACGCCCAGACATTCCCTATTAAAGCGCAGGCCAAATATTATATGAATCCTTTTGGCAGTGTGCAGCTTTACTCGGGATTGGGTATTGGAGCACTAAGTGCAGGACAGCACATAATTATACAGGATATAGATGTGTGGGACAACAATTGGGGATTCTTGCTATCTCCTGAAATTGGAGCTTTGATTCCATTTGGAGCAGATAATTTTTGGGGAGCAAATGTTACAGCAGGATACAATTGGAGCACAAACAAAACTGACATTGGAGGGATAAAATTCAATAACAGACAGTCTTTCTACATAAATGTCGGTTTGTATATGGCAATATTTTAGAAGATTTAACAACGCAAATACTTAAAAAACTATAATGGAAAAACAACAATTTATAAATACCGGTAACAAGGACACCAGAAGTGGCTTTGGTGCCGGTTTATCCGTTATTGGAGACGAGAACCCAAACGTGGTTGCAATGTGTGCAGACCTTACAGGTTCTCTTAAAATGGATGCTTTTGCAGCTGCTCATCCCGACAGATTTTATCAGGCAGGTATTGCAGAGGCCAATATGATTGGTGTAGGTGCAGGTATGGCTCTAAGTGGCAAGATCCCTTATGTTGGATCATTTGCTGCTTTTGCAACCGGCCGTGTATATGACCAGATTCGTCAGAGTGTGGCATATTCAAACACTAACGTGAAAATTGCAGCTTCTCACGCAGGTATTACTTTGGGTGAGGATGGTGCAACCCACCAGATTCTTGAGGACATCGGTCTTATGAGAATGTTGCCAAACATGGTAGTTATCAACCCTTGCGACTACAACCAGACAAAGGCAGCTACCATTGCAGCCGCTAAACATGTAGGTCCTGTGTACTTGCGTTTTGGCCGTCCAAGTGTACCAAACTTTACCCCTGCCGACCAGACATTTGAGATTGGAAAGGCACTTCACCTTATAGAAGGTACAGATGTAACCATCTTTGCAACAGGTCATCTTGTATGGGAGGCAATTCAGGCAGCTGAGACTTTGGAGGCTGAAGGAATTAAAGCAGAGGTTATAAATATCCATACCATTAAACCTTTGGATGAAAAAGCAGTCTTAGAATCAGCAGCAAAGACAGGAGCTGTAGTGGTTGCAGAGGAGCACTTTGTAGCGGGTGGCTTGGGAGAGCTTATCTCTGGTGTGCTTGCAGCAAACAAACCTACTCCAGTTGAGTATGTTGCAATTAAAGACAAATTTGGCCAGAGCGGTACTCCGGCAAAGCTTATGAAAGCTTACGGTCTTGATGCGGAGAACATTGTAAATGCCTGCAAAAAGGCAATTGGCCGTAAATAAAACCGGATATTTTGGAAGACAAGGAGATTTTGAGAATATACAAGGAAGAAGGCAAACATGAGTTTGCCTTCAATCTTCTTGTTGACAAATACAGCGAGAGGTTGTACTGGCATATCCGCAAACTGACCTGCTCTCACGAGGATACAAATGATCTTCTACAGTCTGCTCTAATAAAAATTTGGGAAAATCTCCCTTCATTCAGAGAGGAGTCGCAACTTTACACCTGGCTCTACAGGATTGCAACAAACGAAACCCTCACTTTCCTTAGAAAAAAACGCATTACTGCAATGCTCTCATTGAGCAACTACGATGTAGCCCTAGAAAACAAACTTCAGAGTGATCCGTCGTTCAATGGGGACAAACTTCAGATGGCACTGCACAAGGCAATTCTGCATCTTCCCGACAAACAACGTGCAGTTTTCAATCTGAGATATTTTCAGGAACTCAAATATGAAGAGATAGCTGAAATTATGGAAACATCTGTTGGGGCCCTTAAAGCGTCGTATCATCATGCATATAAAAAAGTGAAAAGGGAACTGGAAGAGCAATTTGAAGATTAAACCTTTTTAAGTTGAAGTAGTCAAAGAAGTGGAGGTGAAGAATATGGACAAGAAAAACAACATTGAAGATATCCTTAGCTCACAAGAGCTTAAAGAGAATCCTTTTGGAGTTCCCAAGGGGTACTTTGATACAATGAAGCTGGAGGTTATGAAAAAAATCTCTGCTATGGGACCTATGGAGCAGGAAGAAGTTGAGCCGGCGGCCCCAGTAACCTTCATAGCGTATTTAAAACCGGCTATCTCACTTGCTGCTGTTTTTGCTATTGTATTTGGTATGGGCTATGGTGTAATGAAAATCACAGATACCTATACACCTGAAACAGAGCTTATAGGGGAGGAAAATGTCACTTTAACAGATGAAGAGGAGTTTATTTCTATCCTGAACATTACTCTGGAGGATATCTATACAGCAGACAATCATCCCCATGAAGAGGCTTCAGGAACCATAATTTTAGATGAAGAGGTAATTGAGCAGTATCTGATAGATAGCGGATATCCCTCAACAGCAATAGCACAACTTGAATAACTTAAACTGCAAAACAATGAAAAAGAGAATAACCATACTCCTATTGGCCGTTTTTACAACAATTGGAGCATTTGCTCAGGATGGGCCTCCTGCAGAAAAGAGAAAATATCCTGGTCCCGACGAAATATTGAGTCAGAAGATAGCCTTCTTTACACAAGAATTGGATCTTACACCTGAAGAGGCACAAAAATTCTGGCCGGTATATAATGCAGGATGGAAAAGGGGCGAGCAGACAAGAAAGGAGATCCGCAAAACCCTAAAGGAGATAAATACTATCCTAAAACAAGATCCAGCAGCAACAGATGCCCAGATAAATTCCCTTATGGAGAAATATTTCAAAGCACTCCAGACAGAGGCTCAGATAAATGCAGAAACCTATGCAGAAGTATCAAAAGTAATCCCTCTGGCAAAAGCGGCTAAAGCATTTACGCTTGAAGAGAAGTTTAGGATAATGCTTATAAAACAATTGAAAAGATAAAAAAAGGTGTCAAACTTGACACCTTTTTTTATTATAGTGTTTTTGGAGGATATAGTGCGTTCCACCAAGTAGGATCGTTTTGAAGCCATTTTGCAAACCATGCAAAAATTGTGTTCTGCCACTGTATCCTTTTGTTGTAGTCCAAAATGTGGTGGTCCTGGTCTTTTACAAGTACCATAGCTGTCTCTTTGCCCAGCAGTTTTAGGGCAGTATACATTTGAATGCTTTCTCCAACAGGAACATTGTTGTCTTTATCTCCATGCAGGAACAGGATAGGTGTATTCACTTTATGGGCATTGTATAGTGGGCTCTGCTCTACGTACAAATCCTTGTGGCTCCAAGGGTAGCTGTTTGCCATAGATACCTCGCTGTATGAGTAACCCCAATACCCTTCTCCCCAGTAACTGGTGTGGTCGCTGATACCGGCATGCGAGATTGCAGCCGCAAAAATGTCAGTCTGTGTTTGCAAGTATTGTGTCATAAAACCGCCATATGAGGCACCAATGCAGCCAATCTTGGTTTCATCCACAAACGGATGCTCTTTACAGAATTGTTTTGTTCCCTCAATTATATCTTGGGCAGGACCGTTGCCGGCAGTATTTACATGGCGTGCAGAAAACTCCTGACCAAAGCCTGTTGCACCGCTTGGATTAACTACGTATACAACATATCCCATTGTTGCATACAAGTGATGAGGATAGCGACTTTCAAAGCTTCTTTCGGTTGGACTACATCCACCATAGTAGTTTACAATTAGCGGATATTTTTTCTGTGGATTGAAATCAGCCGGAAGATAGTAGCGGCCGTTTATTTCATCTCCTTTGGAGTTGGTAAAATTCCAGCCTTTACACTCACCCAACTGAATCCCCTCCAGAATATCTTTGCTTAAATCTTCCAATAGAGAAGAGTTGCCTTTTTTCAAGTCTGTAATATATGATCTGTCTGAATTGCTTGCACTTTGGCCGTACCATACCATTACCGGTGCGGTATCGGCTATGGTAAACTGTTTTACCAAATCTTCCTGTGTTTTAATTTGGGCAATTTTACCTGACACAGGATTAAGTTTGAACAGGTTTACAAGGTCGGTGTTTTCAGCTGTGAAATAGATGTGGTTATCATACCTGTTCCACGCAATGCTACCTATGTTAGGGTTGAAGCTTTTGGTTACAGCCTTAACTTTCTTGTCGGCAATATTCATCAGGTATAGCTGGTAATCATACATGCTTGGAGTTTGTCCCTCCTTTACATTCTTCCCAATTCCTCCAAGTGATTCTGGTGTACCAACAATGGCTACAGATGCATTATCGGGAGAAAAACGGGCAGTGCTGATAAATCCGTCATCCTCTACTAGAGGCTCCATCTGTAATGTTGCCAAATCCATTATATATAATGAGCTTAAAGAGGTAGGACGCTCTGTAAGGCGGCTACGGCTGGTCATAACCAGAAGTTTCTGGCCATTATCAGATATGTCAGTTACCCAAGTGTTTCTATACCCATAGGTTAGAGGTTGCATAATGCCTGTTGCAAGATCGTATTTTGCAAGGTATGAACGATTTCTCCAACCAGGTTGTCTGTCATCAGGTATAATTATTTCGTAAATTTCTTCTTTTTCGGCAGGTCCTTTCTGCTCAATAGAGTATAGAAGGTAATCTTCAGATGGAGAAATCTGGAAGTAACCGTCGGGAATATTCTTTGCAAATATTGACTCTTTACCGGTAGATGGTTCTACAGTTATAATGTGTTTGCCATGGGCGTCGGTTTTTGTGTACCAGTAAAGGTTACTTTTAGGCATCCAGCGGATACCCTCACCACGCTCTGCTACAATTCTGTCTGTTGCCAGCTCTGTTACTGTTGTTGTACGTGAGGTCTTTCCTTCTGCAAGTGAAGTTGTATAGTTGGTTATGAGCCACTCTCCATTAGGGGAAAGTGATATACTCTGGAATCTTTTGCCATGAAGTACATCTGTAAGGGCATACACCCTCTTGCCGTCCTCTCTAAGGATAAATGCACCATCTTTTTCAGATTCAACGGTTATTGTAGGGGCCCCTTTTTCTCCTGGTGAAACAAGATATTTTACTGTGATGGTATGGGTTGCAGGGATTACATCAATTTGGTTCCCCTGGAGTTTTTTTCCATTCAGGTATATAACGTAATCATGTGTTCCTTCAACTTTGATCTGAGCTGTAGCATACCTCTCGTTCTGAAGATTGAACTCCAGGATGGAAATGGCACTGTTGACAGCAGTTGGAATATCTTCTGCATATATATAAGGTGCTTGAGAAAGTTTGTTGAATGAGACATATGTATTCAGAAGCAGTTTGGTCTCAAACTCTTTTCCGTTTACATCTGTTTTGTCCACCATGTATGGAGCAACCAACTGATGTGGTCCTGCATATTTGAATCTGTTTATTTTCATTGTTTCTGCATTTGCAAGAAAACTGCACATTAGGGTGCAGCATATAAGTACGACTTTTTTCATAAATAACACTTTACTCTGCAAATTTGCAGAAAATCTGAGATATAGACAATGCTATCATGTATAAAAAAAGCTGGACCACTAAGGTCCAGCTTTTTATTGTATTGAGTTACACAGAGATTATAGTTTTGCAAACTCAATGTCGTTTGCTGCTCTCTTTGCCAATTTCTCGTCTTTCTTTGCAACCTCCAAAAGCTCTTTAGCCTGGCTGTTGTTGCCCTGGCGAGCTGCGATGATTGCTTTAAGATATGATTTGCAAGGGCATTTAGCTTTTGCTAGAATTGAAGATGCTTTGTTCAAGTCACCTTTAAGGATGTTTACAAGAGCCTCGTTGAATGAAGCAGTGCCAGCCAATGCAGATGCTGCTGCGGTGTAGTCACCTTTAAGGATAAGCAATGCGCCCATGTTCTCTTTAGCCTCGGCAAGGTTGCCAGCTTTAGCAAGGTACTCTGCTGCTGCATCATAGTTCTCCTCCTGCATAGCTGCTACAGCCATATTGTTGTAGTAGATTGCATTTTTGTCAGAAACTTTTGCAAGGTAACCTTTAGCCTCAGCAGTTTTGTTTGCGTTCAAGCTCAAAGCTGCCAAGTTGTTGTAAGCTCTGCTGCTGTTGAATTTAGAAGCTGCTGCTTTGTAAATCTCTGCTTTTGCAGCATCTTTATCAAACAAAGTTGCACCATAAAGAAGAGCCTCCTCGTCCAACTGGTTCATGTTCTCATTGATAATCTGTGTAAGCTCCTCGTCGGTCCAGTTCTTGTACTCTACGTTAGCAACGAATCTTGCTCTACGCAATGCAGGAAGAACCTCATCAGACAAAGTTTTGTAAACTGCGCTCATGTTTTTGATCTCACGCTCTCTTACAGCAGGATCTGAATACATTGAAAGAACACGAAGAATCAACTCTTTATCCTGAATATCAGATGCCTGAACAAGCTCCTGGAAACCCTCCCAGTCCTCAGAAATCTGTGAAACGTTTACTGGGATATCTTTAACTTTAGCTTTTTTAGTGATAACTTTTACAAAAGCAGTCTCTGCAGATTTTGCTCTTTTCTCTGAAAGTTTGCTGTTATAGTCAAACTCTCCATCTGGAGAAGCGTAAGCGATAATGTCGTTAGAAACGATAGTTTTACGCTCGTTATCCTGAGCCTCTTTCAAGTAAGCCTGGAACTCTTTAATCTGCTCAGTTTTAAGCTGGTTATTTCTTACATTTGACTGGTTAACAATGTAAAGAACCTGAGCCTCTTTTTTCTCTACCAAAACTTTCTGGTATGCATCGCTCTCAAATGCAGGTTTACCATTGGTCTTAACCAACATATAAGTGCAGTTTGTGCCATCTGCAAGCTTGTATGCATTAGCAAATTTATACTGTTTGCTTCTGTCTGCATTGTAAACTACAGCTCTTAGCTCTAGAGAACCCTTCTCCATGCCAGGTTTGTAATCAAAGGTAACCTCTTTAGAGATCTCGCCACCGTTTTTGCGTGAAATCACATTGTAGTTATCCATGATTTTGTCACCCTGAAGAGTAAGTACTGGTCCAACTACCTCGCCACCCTCATAAACAAGAACAGGGGTAACGTTAAGTATAGCCTCGCTATGGAAGAACTCAGCTGGGAATTTAAGTGTATAGGTTGCTGTAATTTTACCAGCAATAGCCTCCAATACATCAGAACCGTTTGGATTAGCGCTCTTACATACTACATCTGTCTGTACAACGTCTGCAAGAGAAGCCATTTTTGAAGGGTTGCTACATGCTACCATCATAAGGCAAGCAAGAGCCAATAAAATGCTTTTTCTCATATTAAAATAATTTTGGTTTGTTTCAGTTTATATTATATGCAAATATAACTATTCCCAACCATTTTTGAAATTGTTAAAGATTAAATCGCGTAAAAAATACCAATTATGTTCGTATTAGTACCTGCTCTAAGTGAGATTTGAGGGCATTTTTACAGACAATACCAGATTTTGTATGTATGGCTGGGCTCTTGTCATTATTTTGGTAATAAGGCATTTTTGAACAAAAGTGGTAAAAAGTGGCTTTTATGCAGTAGAAAATTTTTAACTTTGCAGATTATGGAATTGCAGAATTTAAAGCAGAGGTTTGATATTATAGGCAATGATCCGGCCCTTATGAGGGCATTGGAGGTTGCTGTTCAGGTTGCCAATACAGATCTTTCTGTACTGGTTACCGGAGAGAGTGGTGTGGGAAAAGAGGTAATTCCCCAAATCATACATCAGAACAGTGCCCGCAAGCATGGTACCTATATTGCAGTGAACTGTGGTGCTATACCTGAGGGAACAATTGATTCTGAGTTGTTTGGTCATGAGAAAGGCTCTTTTACAGGAGCATACGATACCCGAAAGGGATATTTTGAGACAGCAAACGGAGGAACAATATTCCTTGATGAGGTAGCGGAGTTGCCTTTAACCACACAGGTGCGTCTGTTGAGGGTTCTTCAAACAGGAGAATTCCTTAAAGTAGGATCATCTAAAGTTCAGAAAACCAACGTTAGGGTAGTTGCTGCAACAAATATCAATTTGCCTCATGCAATAAAAAATGGAAAATTCAGGGAGGACCTTTATTATAGGCTTAACACTGTCCCGATAGTTCTTCCTGCCCTTAGAGAGAGGGTCGCCGATATAAATCTTCTCTTCACAAAATTTGCAGTTGATTTTGCACAAAAGTACAAGATGCCACCGGTAAAGCTGTCAAAAGGGGCGCAGATGCTCCTTTCCCAATACAGATGGCCTGGAAACGTAAGACAACTTAAGAGTGTTGCTGAACAGATGTCTGTACTGGAGGAGGATAGAATTATTGAGCCTGCAACACTGCAGAAATACCTACCAGTAGACGGACCGGATTCTCTTCCAGTTATAGGTGGAGAGCAGATGAGTGCAGAGATGTTCAGCGAGAGGGAAAAATTTTATATGGCTATGCTGCAACAGTTGCAGATAGAGGTTAAAACCCTTAGAATGGATGTTGAGAGACTGCAAGGCGGAACTGCCATTGGTGTTGCAAATGAAGAGTTGCCATCATTGCCGGCTGTTATCCCAATGATTCATCCAGCAGTGGATGAGCAGCAGGCTCAGGTAGTGACTACAGGTGTGCAGGAGGCTGCTGTAGGGGGGCAGATACATCATGTAGAGGAGATGCATCAGGTTGAGGAATCAGAGGCTATTGATGTTGATGCTGATTATGAAGAGGATTTCTCCATCCCCAATGCTACTGACAACCTTATCCGCAAGGCACTCAAAAAATATTCCAACAAGAAAGAAGCGGCTGAAGCCCTTGAGATTTCAGAGAGAACTTTATACAGAAAAATCAAGGAACTTGGCCTGGAAGACTGATATATGAATAGAAGAAACTTTATCCTTTTAATTGTTATCATGATTGTATCTGCTGCATGTGGCATATACAAGTTTAATGATACATCTATAGCACCTGATGTGCATACTATCTCTGTTTACACAATTGAAAACAGGGCAATGAAAGTTAATCCGTCTCTGAGCAATACCCTTACAGTTGCTCTACAAGACCAGTACAGGAAACTTACCAAACTTGAGATGGTAGAGGAGAGAGGTGATTTGGAGGTAAGCGGATTCATTACCTCTTATGAAGTTACCCCTACAGCTGTAACATCCCAGGAGGTGGCAGCACAAAATAGACTGACTGTAACAGTAAAGATTACTTTCAAAAATAACAAGCATGAGGAGGAAGACTTTGAGAAGTCATTTGCAGCATTCCAGGATTATGATTCCAACCTCTCTTTGGATGCTGTGGAGGCTCAGCTTGTTGATGAGATAGTTGAGATTTTGGTAGAGGATATTTTCAATGCAACTGTAGCAAACTGGTAATTTTTTGGAGAGCAATATCTTAAATATTCAGGAACTGGAGATTCCCCAATTGCAGGCTCTTGTGTCGCGTTATCCGTGGTTTTCTTATGCCAGGGAGGTTCTTCTGTGCCGTTTGGCAGCTATAGAGCCGGACTGTCTTGAGAGTAACTACAAGGAAAACCTTATTTTCTTTCCAAAAAGGGACCATGTCTTGTTAAAGTGCCGTTCAATTATTGCGAGTTCCAAGGCTCATGGGGTACAGGAGGTAGATGTAGTGCAGCTTCTGGATACTGCACCGCTTCCACCCGAGAGCCATGATTCAGTAGTTTCACAACCTATTGAGGAGGATATGGTTATTGGAGGTGAGGAAGACGGTTTTGAGATAGATTTTGAGCTTATACAGAAAGAGGCAGAGGATTTTGTTATTTCTAATAGGGAGGCAATTGAGGTGTCATCTCAGAGTGCAGGTGAAGATGTTGTGGTAGAGAAAGAAATTGTAAAGGAATCAAAACCCAAAGTATTTGTTGTTGGTGGAGATTACTTTTCTAAGGAGGATTTCGATGCACTTGAAAGTGATGAAAGAGCACCTGAAATAAAGTTTGCAGCATCTTCGGACAGCGGTTATAATAGTGACGTATCTGTTGCCTCAGATTTTGAAGTTGATTTTGAATCAATGGATTTTGTTACAGAAACTTTGGCCGCAATTTATGCTGATCAGGGGTATTATGACAAGGCAATAGATGCTTATGCAAAACTAATTTTGTTATATCCAGAAAAAAGTACTTACTTTGCATCCCTTGTAAACGAAATAAAATCAAAAAATTAATATAAAATTATGTACACAGTTATTGCTATCCTTATTGTTATTGCAAGTGTTATCCTTACCCTTGTGGTATTGGTACAGAACTCTAAAGGGGGTGGATTGGCAGCAAACTTTGCAGCTGGTAACCAGACATTTGGCGTTAGACAAACTGCTGATTTCCTTGAGAAAGCAACTTGGACCCTTGCAATTATCATTATTGTGCTATGTATTGCTGCAACAGCTTTCGTATCTACAAGAGTAGAGGAGAATAATTCAGCGCTTATTGAGAAAATTGAGAATAATGCTCCAGTAGCACAGCCTCAGTTCCCAGCAGATGCTGCAGCTCCAGCAACAGAGGTTCCAGCTCAGGAGAGTGCAAACTAATAACCTAAAAGAACCGGGGATGAAATTAAATTTCATCCTTTTTTTACATTTTTAGTACTATGTAATGCAAGGTAGTGTAAATTATATATATATTTGTATTGCAAACTAACTTTTTTGTTGAATAAACGTTTTAAAGGAACAAATAAATATCATAAACTATGGAAAAGGTTGTCAATGCCAGAATTGGAGGAAGAAGTTTTGTAATGGATGAGGATGCTTATTCTAAATTGAAAAAATATCTTGAGGCTTTCAGAAGAGGAGGCAAGTTGGGGGTTCAGAGTCCGGAGGTGATGGAAGATCTTGAGGAGAGGATTTCTGAGCTGTTCTCTGAAGGAACAAATCCTTATAAAAATGTAGTGGATGTTTTAATGGTACAAAGTGTAATTTCACAGTTGGGTATGCCAGATGGTGAACCATATATTGAGAATGGGACAGATCCTATTTCGGATATTTTCAGTGGAAACAGACCGTCGAGGAAACTTTATAGGAATCCTTGTAACAAGTCTATTGCAGGTGTATGCTCGGGAATTGCAGCTTACCTGAACATCGATATCCTTTTGGTGAGGATCATATTTATTGTGGCGTTGATTTTAGGATCGTCGGGATTCTGGGTATATGTGATATTGTGGATTGCAGTTCCACTTGCCCAGACGAGTGCTCAGATGTGTGAATTGTACGGCGTTCCTGCTACGGAAGAGAATATGAAGAGGTTCAGAATTAAATAACTGCGTTATGGTAGATTCTAATGTTGACAATATAAAGTCCCAAATGCGTAAAGGCGTTTTGGAGTACTGCATACTCAGCACCTTAAGGAGAAATGATGCGTATGCATCGTTGCTGATATCTTCCCTTAAGGAGGCCAGGATGATAGTTGTGGAGGGAACTCTTTATCCGCTGCTTACAAGACTCAAGAATCAGGGTCTGCTCAGCTATAGATGGGAGGAGAGTACCCAAGGCCCGCCACGAAAGTATTATTCGCTTACAGCAAAAGGTAAAGAAGCTCTGGCTGAAATGGATGCTGCCTGGAACGAGGTAGTGGCCCAGGTAGAGTATATTAAAAGATAAAACGTAAAGTGTAGTAAAGTAGGGTGACAGAGACTGCAAGTTTTAATCCTGTCCCCAATATGAACCCCAAAAAAGCTCCAAATGCCGCAAGGAGGGAGTTTTGGAGGGGTTTCTTATTTACTACCAGCTCTGCAATCAGTGCTCCTATGAACGAGCCTGCAATAATACCAATAGGTGGAAAGAAAATCATTCCTGCAACCATCCCAGCAATGGAGTACCTTACTGCAAGCTGTGATCCGCCTGTAAGTTTAGTAAAGTATGGTTGCATTATATAGTCAAAGATGGTTACGACGGCAACAATTATAATCCATATTATAAGGAACTTGCCGGTAATCTCATAGTTGGGGTTGTTGAACAGGTAAAGCAGCAGTATTGATGCGTATGAAAGGGGAGGTCCGGGAATAGTTGGTATAAGACACCCTATTATGCCGGCAAGAGCTGCAAGAACAGCAAAGATGTCAATTAAGATTGTTCCCATTCTTGTCTAGATATTTCTGTTGCCTACATATTTGACAAGTTGAACAAGCCTTTCTTTTGCATTGGTCTGAGGGAGTGGAGCAAGAGCTTCAATAGCAATATTCACATGATTCTCAAGTACCTGTTGTGCTTTCTCTATGCCATTGTGCTCATGCACAAACCTGTTTACTGTTTCAATAATCTCCTTTTCAGATTCTGAAATCTCACTATTGTTGATTATTGAATTTTCAATGCCACCAATAAGAGTTCTTATCTTTGCCTCCTCTTCTGGAGCATCTTCCAAGGCACAAAGTAGAGGAAGTGTTATTTTTCGCTCCTTAATGTCTGCACCTGCCAATTTCCCGGTATCCATTTTAGGCGAGTAGTCAAAGATATCATCCCTCATCTGAAATGCAAGTCCCAGATGGTATGCATATTTTGAGACAGCTTCTATAAATTCATCAGATGCTCCAGCAGATATGGCTCCGCTTTTTACTGCTGCAATGAACAGACTTGCCGTCTTGCACTCGATAATTTTATAGTAATCCTCTTTTGTGGTGTCGAGCTCCTCTGCTTTATCCATCTGTATAATCTCTCCAACAGACAAATCGTGAAGGGCTTGTGTGAAATGTCCCAAGATTTGAGTGTTGCATTTGTTTATGAGCAGGTGCATCCCTTTTGCCAACCAGTAGTCACCTGTAAGGACAGACGCGGCAGGGCTGAATGCAGCCTTTACTGTGGCTACGCCTCGTCTGACATCTCCGTTGTCTGCAACATCATCATGTAAAAGTGTGGCTGTATGTATTATTTCACATACAGCGGCACACTCATAGCTCATTTGTGAAACTTCACCGCATGCTTGGGCAGAGAGCAAGCACAAAACAGGTCTCATCTGCTTTCCGGCAGTATCTATAATGTACTCATTCAGTCTGGTCAGGAGTTTGTTGTCATGGGCAAGCGCTCTTTTGAGTGCCTGCACATAAGAACTCCAGTGTTCTCCCAATTCAAGTTTTACAGTGTCAAGTTTCATCCCGATAGTTTAGAAAAATAGCGCCAATGAAAGTTGGAATCCTTTATTCTTTCCACCTTTAAGTGTACTGACTCCGTCCCATTGGTAATCGGCCATATTGCCAAGATCCCAACAATATCTTCCACTGATTTGTAATCTCCATATATCCAAACCTGCTCCAAGGCCAATACCGTAGTTGAAGTCTTCTGTCTTAACTTTGAGGTCCTTTACATTAGTATCTTTACCAATGCAGTATCCTATATATGGAACAACCTGAATGAAAGGTCTTAGAAGGACAAGATCCAAACCCCACTGCAAAGAGACAGGTAACTGAAGATAATCTACAGAAACGTTGCTCTTGATAGGTTCAATGCCAGAATAAGCCAGCTCAACATTCCCTTTGGTTTGGGAATAAATAAGTTCAGGCTGTATGGCAATACCTACAATTGGTATCTGGAATTTGTAAAGTACACCAACATGGAATCCGGTTTTTTGTTCAACAGCAGATTTAAGCGAGTTTACAGTGGTAGTATTCTCATGGGCTATCTTAATGTCACCCATTTTGTTGAAGTTATAGCCGGCTTTAATTCCAAACTGGGAGAAACCCTGTAAGGATACCAAAAGGCAAGCCACTAATAACAAAAGGTTTCTTTTCATGGTTGTAAGTTTTAATTTCTAATTATTAAAGAAGTGCGTTCAATTTCTCAGCAATAGCAGCTTTGTTGGTTGAACCTACCAATTTGTCTTTAAGCTCACCATTCTTGAAGAATAGAAGAGTAGGGATATTTCTGATACCATACTCAGCAGGAGCATCAGCAGCGTCATCAACGTTGCATTTACCTACAACTGCTTTACCCTCGTACTCAGCTGCAACCTCGTCAATTACAGGTGAAAGTGCTTTACAAGGACCACACCAAGTAGCCCAAAAATCAACCAATACTGGTTTGTCGCTCTCCAAAACAACCTCTTTGAAGTTTGAATCGTTAATCTCTAGTGCCATAATTATAAATTTAATAGTTATATGTATCTAAAATATGTGCTAAAATAACGCAAAAATTGGAAACTTCCATATTCCCATCTATTTTTTTGCCATCTGATAAGCCAATCCTCCTTCTGCTGTCTCTTTGTACAAGCTTGGCAAATCTTTGCCGGTAAGTTTCATTACCTCTATAACACTGTCAAAGCCTACTCTATGGTTACCGTCGGTAAGAAGAGCGTATACATTGGCATCAACGGCGCGAGTAGCAGCAAACGCATTGCGCTCAATGCACGGAATCTGTACGAGACCACATACAGGGTCGCAAGTAAGTCCAAGGAAATGTTCCATTCCCATAGCGGCAGCATATTCAATCTGCATAGGAGTACCACCAAACAATTGGGTTGAGGCACCTGCTGCCATACAACATGCAGAACCAATCTCACCCTGACATCCCACTTCTGCTCCTGAGATAGAGGCGTTTGTTTTTATTATTGTCCCGATAAGTCCTGCTGTAGCCAGAGCCTTAAGCAGTTTTTTTTCTGAGAATCCGTATGTTTTTTGGCTAAGATAGAATACTGCCGGAACCACACCGCATGAGCCGCAGGTAGGGGCAGTTACAATTGTGCCTCCCGACGCATTCTCTTCTGCCACTGCAAGTGCATATGCAAAGGTGAGAGCACGGCGTTGCATAGAGCCCTGATGCCCCAGAGCCTTAATGTGGAATGATGATGCCTTTCTGGCAAGATTCAACCCTCCTGGAAGGACACCTTCCTCATCAAGCCCCCTCTCAACAGCATCTTTCATTACTTTCCATACCTCGTTGAGGTAATCATAAATGTCGTTATCTTCGTGCCTTTCTACGTATTCCCAAAAAGTGGTACCATGTTCTTTACACCAGTTGAGGATATCTTCCATTTTGTTATGTGTGTAGATGCTCTCCTTTTCGGGACGTTTGCCTGAATCACTGATGTCTCCTCCACCAATACTGAATGTTGTCCAGTGGTCGAGTAAAGTACCGTCGGGAGCAAAACACTCAAACAGAATACCGTTGGGGTGCTGTGGTAGAAAGATATTTCCTCTCCAGAAAATCTTGCATTTGTCTTTGCCCAATGCATCTTCAATGGCTGTATCTGTAAGGTGCCCCTTGCCAGTAGCTGCCAGACTGCCGTAAAGGGTGACCTCAAAACGTGCTGCTTGGGGATTCTTCTCCTTAAACATAAGTGCTGCCTTTCTTGGTCCCATGGTGTGACTGCTGGAAGGTCCCTTTCCTATCTTGAAAATCTCTTTTATGCTTTCCATTATTCTCAAATATACATACGGAACAAATATAGGGCAATTTTGTTCCTTGTGGAAATTTTCTATATTTGTGAAAATTAAAAGCAGATAACAACAATAAATATAACCAGTCATGTATAAAGATTTCCAGTCTTATTTGCAGACCACCCTCAAGGAGATTGAGGAGGCCGGCCTTTACAAGAACGAGAGGGTGATTGTATCACCTCAAAGAGCTGCCATTAAGGTTAATACCGGTAAAGATGTGCTTAACTTCTGTGCCAACAACTATCTTGGCCTTTCTGATAATCAGGAACTGATTGATGCCGCTAAAAAAGCGTTGGATGAGAGAGGCTTTGGAATGTCAAGTGTCCGTTTTATCTGTGGAACACAGGATTTGCATAAGGAACTTGAACAGAAAATTGCTGATTTCTTTGGAACAGAGGATACTATCCTTTATGCAGCATGTTTTGATGCAAACGGAGGAGTGTTTGAGCCATTGTTTACAGAAGAGGATGCAATTATTTCAGATGCCCTTAACCATGCATCAATCATTGATGGAGTAAGACTATGTAAGGCTAAACGCTACAGATATTCAAATGCAAATATGCAGGAACTTGAGGAGTGTCTTAAACAGGCTCAGGAGCAGAGATATAGAGTAATTGTAACAGATGGAGTATTCTCTATGGACGGCAATGTTTGTCCTTTGGATGAGATTCATGCGCTTGCTGAAAAATATAATGCAATGGTAATGGTTGATGAGTCGCATTCTGCAGGTGTTGTTGGCAAAACAGGTCGTGGTACAACTGAGTTGCATAATTTGAGAGGTAAGATTGAGATTATTACCGGAACATTGGGAAAAGCGTTCGGTGGGGCAATTGGTGGTTTTACTACAGGTAAAAAAGAGATTATTGCAATGTTGCGCCAGCGTTCACGCCCATATCTTTTCTCTAACTCTATCCCTCCAATGGTAGCAGCTGCAGGTTGTGCAATGTTTGATATGATGGCCCGTACCAACGAGCTTCAGGACAAACTTCATGAGAATACAGATTACTTTGTAGCTCAGATGAAAGCTGCAGGTTTTGATATCAAACCTACCCAGAGCGCAATTTGTGCCGTAATGCTATATGATGCCAAACTTTCACAGCAGATGGCAGAAAAATTGTTGGATGAGGGTATTTATGTGGTTGGTTTCTATTACCCTGTAGTGCCAAAAGATCAGGCCCGTATCCGTGTGCAGATTTCTGCCGGTCATGAGAGAGAACATTTGGATAAGGCTATAGCAGCCTTTACCAAAATTGGCAAAGAACTTGGCGTAATCAAATAGGTCATTACGGACAGAAAAGGGAGTCAGTTCTGACGGAAGTACATATAAGAAAAAATCCATTTGAAAACTGTGACCGCCCGTTGTTTTCAGATGGATTTTCTCTTGCAGGGTACTGCAAAGCAGTTATCCCTTATTGGCAGGGACAAAGCCGTGGCTGGCAATTTCCTCTTCGTACCAATAATCTTCTTCCCAAGTAGGAGAGATCAGTTGGTCTGGATTGTTTATGCGGAAAGCCATATATGTTATAGGAAGTCCTTTCTTAATGTAGTGAGCTTCGTAGAAGGTACGGATAGAGAGGATGGCATCTGCTCTACCACTGCCATAAATGTCTGTATTTGCTTCCAATATATCCAAACTGTTCTGCTGTGCACAAGCGAGTGTGTATTCGTGCAAGAAACGGCTGTCGGTTTTAAGGTTGATAATTCCATTAGGGCAAAGGAAATTGCGGTATCTGTGCAGGAACATAGGGCCTGTAAGCCTTCTTCGCTCTCTCTTGAGCTGTGGATCTGCAAACGTAATCCAGATTTGCTCAATTTCATCCTTTGCAAATAGAGATTCTATAAACTCAATTCTGGTACGTATAAATGCAACATTTGGCATATTAAGTTCAGTTGCCTCTTTTGCCCCTTTCCACAAACGGGCACCTTTAATGTCTATTCCAATAAAGTTACGGTCTGGGAACATTTTAGCCAAGGCAATGGTATATTCTCCTTTACCGCAACCCAATTCAAGTGTTATTGGGTTATTGTTGCCAAACACCTCTGAGTGCCATTTGCCCTTAAGAAAATAATCTTTGCCAAGAACTTCTTCTGTCTGGGGTTGATACAGACACTTGAAGGTCTCGTTTTCCCTAAATTTGCGTAGTTTATCTTTTGAACTCATCTTTTATCTGTTTGCAGTATATTCCCAGCCCAATGATATTGCTGTAATCTTCCTCTGGATCTCCTTGGGTTATTACAACTTCCCATTTGCCGGGTATTTTGTTATAAATGTTTTTTCTGTAAGGCCATTCTATCTCCATTATGCCATTGGAGATTTTGGATATTTCCCCATCCTGTATCACATGCAGAGGAAGCTGTATGGAATCGGTATAGAAAGTGCTGTCGGGAGCCATAAAAGCAAGATTTACAGGATAGCCAGTTTTTTCTCCTGTAGTCCTTTTTGTAGCTATTTCCCCAATAAGGTAAAGTTCAGTTTCAACAGTACTGTCAGGCATCTCAAATGTGAGCTTTAATGGGGTGTTCTCTTTCCATCCGGCAAGCCTGTTGAGGTTGATATATGAACTTTCATATACAGGTTGGGTGCAGCCTGCAGCAATCATTGTGAGCAATAGCCCAAATATGATTTGCTTAAGCCTCATTCTCCCCTTCTTGTTGTTTCTCTCTCCTATCACGGTTGTGGCGGTGGTTTCTTCTTCCGCGCTCACCTCTTTCACTTTTTTCTGCACGCTCAGGCCTATCATTGCGTTCCGTAGCTGGTTTTGCCTGTTCTGCCGGTTTTTCTACATTTTCTGTTCTTTCTTTGCGTCTTTCCTTTGCCTCTTGTGAGCGGTTTTTCTTTTTCTTTTTGTCGTTGTCAAAACGTGAAATACTCTCCTCGCCTACAGCACTCATAAACTCAGAAGGCTTATCTGCCAAGTTGTTTTGCATACATGAAGGTGCGTTTAGCCCTTTTCTGTTCAGTGCAATAATATCCTTAACCTCCTTATTGCTTAGTGCAATCATATTGGCCATACTCTTAGGGTCGTAGGAGAACCACATCATACCCTTAAGGATATCACTCTTCATAAGGTAAGCATCTCCATCTTCAAAATGAAGAGGCTCTGTAACCTTAGGCATTTTAGCCTGTGCGTCTACATATACCGAGGCCTCATAGTTTATACAGCATTTTAACTTGCCGCACTGACCTGCAAGTTTCTGAGGGTTAAGAGAGAGATCCTGGCAACGTGCAGCCTGTGTGGTTATAGACTGGAAATTGTTCATATATCTTGAACAGCAAAGTGCCTGGCCGCATACTCCAAGACCTCCAATAAGGCCGGCCTCCTGCCTTGCACCAATCTGTTTCATCTCAATCCTAATGCGGAACTCCTCTGCAAAATCTTTAATCAGCTGACGAAAGTCAACCCTTTCATCTGCAATGTAGTAGAAAATGGCTTTTGAGCCGTCGCCCTGAAACTCCACATCTCCAATTTTCATATTGAGCTGAAGGTCTGCTGCCATCTGACGGGAACGGATCATTGTTCTGTGTTCGCGAGCAATGGCCTCCTGCCATTTCTGGATATCTGCAGGACGTGCTTTTCTGTATATTTTTCTGAATTCGTATGTCTCTGGATCTATGCGGTCTCTCCTAAGCTGGTTGGCAATAATAGGACCAGCAAGGGTGATGATTCCTACATCATATCCATTTTGAGCCTCTACTACAACAATATCTCCAATCTTAAGGTTCTGCTCAGATGTGTTCCTGAAAATCAGTTTGCGTGTATTCTTGAACCTCACCTCAAAAAGCTCCTTCATGTCCTCCTGGGTAATCCCCTCAAGCCAGTTGAAAACCCCCAACTTGCAGCAGCTCCTTTTGTAAGTGCAATTTATTTCGCCAGACTCATTTATCTCTTTTTCGCACCCTCTCTGGCAATCGTATTCTTTAGTAATTCCCATAGCTATATGTTGAAATATATGCGATTACATAAATCGCAGAAAATAAATTTGGGGTTCACATTCCTCTCAATGCACTCCACCGCATTGTCCAAGTATCCATACCCCTTCTGGTAAAATTCTTTTTTTATTCTTCCCGACAACTCTTTAAGCTGTTCCATCTCCTTAACTCCTGCATATGAGATTTCACTCAGCCCCAGACTTATCATATAAAGTTTTCTCAGTATCTCTCCTCCCTCAATGCAAATTCTCTTCTGACGTTCCTTGCCCCATGAAGCAATCTGCTCCCAAATATCAATCAGTGCGGTAAGGTCGTGTTCCAGAGCCTTTGTAAGGATAGAGGTGAAGATTGTATAATTGTCGCTCTGCTCCTCCTCTCTGGTTATCAGTTCCAGAGCTTTGCCCATACTGCCCAACGAGCATTTTGCCCAAAAGGAGGCCTCCTGTATCTCCATACCTTTGCGTGAGACCAAAGCCTGTTCTAAGATATCAGTTTCTATAGGAGGTACTTCAATTATCCTGCATCTTGAGAGGATAGTGGTGATTATCTTCTCCGGATTATGCGAAATTAAGAAATAATATGTACCGTTTTGTGGCTCCTCCAGGTTTTTGAGCAGTTTGTTGGCGGTTTCAAGGGTCATCCTCTCGGGAAACATTATCAGCATCACTTTAGCACCACCTTCATATGAGCTCAAGCTCAGTTTGCGTATGATGACATTTGCTTCAGCAACACTTATTGTGCCCAGTTTGTTTTCTATTCCAAAAGCCTTGTAAAGATCGGTCTCATTAAAGTAAGGGTTTTCTTTTACAAGTTGGCGCCATGCAGGGTAGAACAACTCCGGTTCACCTCTTTTATCTCCTCCAATGGTGGTGGAGACATTCAGTGGAAAAGTGAAGTGGATGTCTGGATGAACCAGTTTGGATATTTTTGAGCAACTGCTGCAATGGTGGCAGGAGTCTCCCCCTTGTCTCTCTTTGCAAAACATGTACTCAAGGGTTGCAAGGGCTAGCGACAGAGCTCCGCAACCTGGTTTTTCTGTAAATAAAAGGGCGTGTGGCATTCTGTTAGAATCCACCATATTGCACAGGTTGGCAATGATATCTTTATGTCCCAATATTTCAGAAAAAGGCATAGTGTAAAATTACTTAATTTTATCCAATTACCAACATCTCGCAGTTGCGGCAGTCAAATTTAAGTTCAAGCTTGTTTTTGCCGTTGAGCAAGTAGAGAGGTTCGGTAAAGGATATTTTTTCAAGGTTATCTTTATACCCCTTGTCCTGAGCCCATTTTGTTTTAAAATTAGGGCATAGTCCAAGTTCGTATTTGATGCAATATTTTGTACGCATCAGCTCTGCCTGTGGCTGCTGCTGCAGTTCGTAAGCTGGAGCTATCTCAATTGCTCCCAATGATTTGTAAACTTTCTTTGAGAGGGAGTTTGAGCAGTTGGCAAGATAGGTGAGTTTCTGCGATGCAGGCAGTCTGTTGGCTGCAGCCTTATTTTTCAAGAACTGTCGGGATGCAGATTCCTTGCATGCTGTGGTATGCTTTTGTATGGCTTTCTCCAGCTGAATGGCAATCTCCCTTCTAATGCCGTTTAGGGTTGATGCGGCAAAGAAAGGTGCCTCAGATACATTTACTCCGGTTACTGTAAAGGTGAATATTCCGGCGCTCTTGCCAAGTTGTTTTTTTATGTTTTCAATTGCCAATGAGGAGTTTTGGGCAATGTCTGCTCCCCCTTCAATGGTATATGTTGTAGTGATACCCTCCTCTGTCTTTGCCTGGATGATGTAGTTTTCCCCGTCTTGTATCATCTGTAGATTTACCATAATGGTTCTGCGGGGAGGATTCTTTTCCAGTTCTTTTTCAAATAGGATGTTGTAGTTGCGATAGAGCTTGGAATTTGCGGCAACTGAAAGTTTTTCGGTAGTTGCTACCATACTTCCGTTGCAGGTGTTGGCTCTTGCTCCAAGGATCTCCCCTTTTGGGGTTACAAAGCATAGACCATCTCCGTTGTTTATGGATATGTTTGTGTTTGCTGCCTTGTATATGAAGTGCAACTGACCATATTTGTTTGTACCTGTGCCGGTAACGGTCCCAATGAATTCTCCAAGGTATTTGGCGCCGTCTTTACTGTGCCATTTTCCCCTCTTTCCATCTATGAACAGGGTGGTATAGTCTCTATTGAAAGTGGCTTTGGCATTTGGCTCAAAGCCGCCAATGCATCTGCCAAAAGATGCTCTGCAGTATTGTGGATTTTGTGAGATAAACTCATCTATTTTGCGTCTGTAGAGCAATACTACATTTTTTATGTAAGATTCGTTTTTCAGACGTCCTTCAATCTTGAATGATGTTATTCCTGCCTTTACAAGTTCTGGAATGTGGTTGCTCAGATTAAAGTCTTTGAGTGAAAGGATTGGGGTATCCTTTACCAATGGTGCCCCTGTTGGAGATTTTACTTCCTTGCCAGTGCTGTCTATAAGGGTGTAATTTGATCTGCATGCTTGTGCACAACATCCTCTGTTGGCACTTCTGCCTGTTATTTTCTGGCTAAGGTAGCATTGGCCGCTATAGCTTACACAAAGGGCTCCATGAATGAAAGATTCCAGAGGAACATTTGTAGCTTCCTTAATGGCAGCTATCTGCTGGAGGCTAAGCTCTCTTGCCAGAATAAGTCTGCTAAATCCCAATGACTCCAAAAAACGGGCCTGTTCAACTGTCCTTATATTGGTTTGGGTAGAGGCATACAGCTCAATAGGGGGAAGCTCCATCTCCAGTAAAGAGAGGTCTTGCACAATAATGGCATCGCATCCTATCTCATAGGCCTGCTGGATGGTCTCCTTTACTTGTGGAAGTTCCTCTTCATAAAGTATGGTGTTAACCACCATAAATACTTTTGCCCCAAATTTATGGGCGTGCGAAACCAGCTCTGCAATATCAGAGATACTGTTGCCGGCAGCCTCACGTGCTCCAAATTTAGGGCCTGCAATATATACAGCATCGGCACCACAGTTTATTGCTGCAATGCCGATACTTTTATTTTTAGCCGGAGCCAGCAGCTCAAGCTCTATTTGCATAGTGTTCCTACTTTGCTAGTTGCGTATGCACCAAAGTTCTTGTCAGAAGTAATAGCCTTGTAGTTCTCACAAGCTTTTGCGTTGTCACCTTTAGCCTCGTAAGCTCTTGCACGGTAGTATTTTGCATTTACAGAACCGTCACCCTCCAATAGAGAGATACACTGGTCGTATTTTTTTAGGTTGAATGCAGCCATACCGCCATAAACGTTCAATTTGGTGAAACCATACTCGTTAGCTTTAAGTACGTTCTCTAGTGTACCTGCAAAGTCTTTAGATTTGTAAGCAGACTGAGCAGCTTTACCGTAAATGTTACCAAGCTGTTTGTCAGCAGCAGCTTTCTGACCAAACTCAGAAGCTTTGCCAAATGCTGCAACTGCACCCTCTACATCACCTGTATTAGCTTTACACATACCAAGTCTCAACCATGCAACGCCGTTCTCACCGTTAAGGTCAAGTGCTTTCTGGTACTCAGCAGCAGCCTCAGCAAATTTTTTCTCGTTCAAAAGGGTATTACCCTCAGCAATGTATAGTTGAGGAACAAGGTTTTTAGCCTCCTCTGCTACGTCAGCCTGACCGTTAGCGGTAGCAAGCTCCTGTGCTTTAGCCAACAACTCAATAGCTTTATCCATCTCTTTAGCGTTAGCTGCATCTTTACCCATTTTCATATAAAGTTTAGGCATGATGGTTTTACACTCAGAAGCAAGAGTTGCACCCTCCTCACCAAGAGCCTCAGCAACCTCAAGTGCTTTCTGGAAGTTCTCCAAAGCAGCAGCCTCATTACCCTCGTTCAATGCTGTAGCGGCAGCGTTATACAATTCAGTAGCCTGTGCAAGGTCCTGTGCACTTGCAGCAATGCTGAATGAAAGAGCTACAGCCATTACTGCAAAAAATTTAGCAATTTTTTTCATTGTTATTTTGTGTTTATATTATTGATATAATCTTATAGGTCTTGCAAAAATAAAAAAAATACACCTACAAACAAAAAAGAGATTTAAAGTTTGTATTTTTGTATTTTATGTTACACTCAAACAACATAGAATTTATGAAGCAACAACTGAGTATTTTGGGAATAGTTATACTTTTGGTAACATTCATTGCACCTATGCGTGCTCAGGTACAAGATGTGCAGGCTCTTCCCGACGATCCAAGAATTAAGGTTGGAACCCTTGCCAACGGACTTACCTACTATGTGGTTAAAAATGATGCATTGAAAGGATATGCAGATTTTGCGGTAGCCAACAAAGTTGGAACCACATTGGAGAAGAATGACCAGAAGGGTATGTGCCGTATGATAGAGCTCCTTTCTACCAGAGGTACCAGGAATTTCACAGATTCTACCATTGTTGAGTATCTCAACTCGCTGGGAGTGGGCTCGGAGGATATTATATTCAGCACTGGAGCCGATGAAACTGTATATACCATAAAGAATGTGCCTATAGCAAGGGAGAATACAGTAGATTCAACACTTCTTGTGTTGTACAATTGGATGGCCTCTATAAATATTGATGAAGAGGATGTGGCCCGCACAATGCCAATGCTAAAGAAAACACTTATAGACAACTATGATGCACAGGCCAGAATTGATGACAAGATAATTAAGGCCATTTATCCTAAGAGTCCTTATGCAAAATCTGCTACACCTGAGCAGATAAATGAGCTTGATAACTTTTCTTCAAAAGAGTTGAGGAACTTCTACTACAAATGGTTCAGACCAGATCTTCAGGCTGTGTTTGTGGTTGGAGATGTAGATTTGTCCAAGGTTGAAACCCAGATAAAATCAATTTTTGCAACTATTCCAAAGCCGTTGAAGGCAGAGAAGAGGAAATACCATAAGGAGGGTATTGTAGATGGGACAAAGGTAATTATTGGCAAGGATCCCGAATATGACAAAACCAGTATTTCTATAAGTTTTCAAAGAGTACCTTTGGAGGATAAGTACAAAAAGACAAGTGTCCCTTACATAGAGGCTTATTTTGATGAGGCAATATCAACATTGTTGTTAAGCAGAATACAGAGTGTAATAGTTGGGCAGAATCTGCCAGTTTCAAATGTAAGGATTGAGAGAGGAAAATTTATGCAGATGCATGGTCTGGATGCTTTTACAATCTCTTTTGAGACCGTACCTGAGGCTGTATATTCTGCATTGGGATTTATAAGCGGTGAAATTAACCGTATGGCAAAAAGCGGATTCAATACCCAGGAATTCCGCAGTACAATTGAACATCATTACAGGGCAGTGGAGCATGTGTATGATACAAGATTCAATCTCCCTAATTCTGCATTTATGAAGAGGGCTATTGACAATTATTTTGGAGGATTCTCTTTAGCAAGTATTGAGATGCATTTTGAGATAATGAAAGAGATTCTTTATTCTGAGCATATAAGGACACAACAGCTGAATAATTATGCAGCTGCGTTGCTTGGTCAGAAGGAGGGAGTTGTGATTTCGTGCAGGATGCCGGAGGCTCAGGGGGTTGAGGAGCTTTCTGTAGCCAGAATAGAGAATGCCTTTGTAAATTCCCTTTCAAAATCGGATTATATATACACTGTAGATAAAAGGGTTGAATGGCCTAAGTTTGTGGCTGGAGACAAACAGGCTTCAGTGGTTAATGAAACGGTAGACCCTGTGTCGGGAGCAGTAGTATTCAGTTTGAGTAATGGTATAAAGGTTATGTTCAAGAATATTGAGGGGCCTGGAGATACTGTGTCATTTGGAGCAGTCAGCAAAGGTGGCCTTTCTTTGGAAAGGACACGCTATGGCAGGGATATTAACCTTTATATTGGGGATATTGCCAATTTGAGTTCTATAGGAGGTTATAGCAGGTCGGTGTGGGAGAAGTTATTCTCATACAATAACCTCAATATGACAGTGAATATAAATGATTATAAGGAGGAGATGAGGGGATATGCAACAACAGAGAGTCTTGAAAAACTGTTCCACTTTATAAATTTGAGTTTTACGCAGCGTCAGAACGATTATAACTCGTTTGACGTATACAGAAAAGGGAAGATCTTTGAGGCAAAATACAGGAAATTGTCTCCGGTGAAAGTATTTGAGGACTCTGTAATGTATTACAACTCAGGTAATAAGAGGTATCTTCCTACTCATTCTGTAGAGTTCCTCAATAGTATGGATTACTATAAAGTACATAATACCATTAAAAACAGATTGGGAAATCCTGCCGATTTCATATTTGTGTTTGCCGGTAATGCATCTGTAGATAATGTTAGGGAATATGTTGTAAAATATTTGGGTTCCCTTGCAACTTTCCACGACACCGAGGAGTGGTTTGTAAATCCTAATTATCCTGCTAAGGGGGTGGTAGAGAGACGTTTCTTGCATCAGATGATTCTGCCACGTACTTATGTGGATATAACATTGTCTTGCGGGATGCCTAATACCCAGACAAACAGAGCTCTTGCAGGGTTGTTTGAGGAGTATCTCAAGGGGATTTGTTCTAAAGGAATAATCAGGGAGCTTTCTCCTGAGAGTGAGGTTTCGCAGAGTATAGAACTTTACCCTGAGGAGATAATGATATGCAGATCGAGATTTGAAACAGATAGTGCAGGGGCACAGCAGATTCTGGATGTGATGAATTCAAGGCTCAAGTGTGTCACATATGAAGGAATTTCGCCGGAGGAGTTTGCCCAGATAAAGAAAAACTACCTTGCCAAGGTAACCAGATTGATGCAGGAGAGATCATTCTGGGTGGAGAGCATGTTGGAGAACCACTTGTCGGGAAAAGATTTGTATACAGGATTTGCTGCGGTAGTAGAGGGTATTTCTGCAACTGATTTCAAGGAGTTCCTGGATATGGTGAGCAGAAGGGGTAATAGGATTGTGGTTGTTATGGAGGGAACTACCAAGGATGTGAATACGCAGAATCTGTTTAGGGAGAATCAGTTTATTAGAGAGTTTTTTGATTTATAAAAATGATAACCAGAGATAGAACATTCATTTTTGAGATAGGGGGATGCCTTGTCTCGTCGGAGATACTTACAGAGTATTTTGTGTGTGATTTTGAGACATGCCACGGTGCTTGTTGTATAATTGGAGACAGTGGTGCTCCATTGGAGGGTGAGGAAGTGGAATGTTTTAGGAGAGAGTTTGATAATTATAGCAAATATATGACACCAGAGGGCAAAGGGGCTCTTCATAAACAGGGATTTGGTGTTGTAGATGCAGACGGTGATCTGGTTACCCCACTTGTAAATAACGAGGAGTGTGTTTATACCAGTTTTGATGAGAACCATAATTGCTTTTGTGCAACAGAAATGGCATGGTGCAAAGGGGAGTGTTCTTTCCGTAAACCAATCTCTTGTGCCCTATATCCTATAAGGGTGAGTACCCTTTCTAATGGAGTTCAGGCATTGAACCTTCACAGGTGGAATATATGCAAGTGTGCGTTTGAAAAGGGTAAAAAAGAAAAGGTTCCCGTTTATAAATTTTTACGGGAACCAATTATACGAAAATTTGGAGAGGAGTTCTACTCTGCTTTGGAGGCTGCTGCAATAAGCATGCAGGCCTCTGAGTAGTCCTCATCTTTTACTGCGAGTTCTATACTCAACAGATCAGTGTTGCACATACCTGCCCATAAAGGGGTGTTCTCATTCAGGATTACTGCCTGTATTCCTGCATTCTCCAGCATCCCTTTGGCAAGGTTGGCACTGAACAGGCTGGTATATTTTTCAACTACTTTCATATTTTACTCCTCGTCATTTCTGCAGATGTACTCAATGGATCTTGAGAATCTTAGGACATCTTTTCTCAATCCTTCCATCATGATAGGATTGTTGGAGAAATCAATAGTAACATAGTCTTCATACAAACGGAGCAATCTCAAGAAAGGATTTCTCAATTTGAATGTGATAGAAGTTGCACTCTCTTGAGCAATTACATAGTTTGCATTCTCAAAAAGCTCCACTATCTCTTTTCTGTGCTCTTTGATGTTGGACACATAAACAGGTTTTTTCTGAAATCCAAGTGCAGGGTATATAGCAGCTACAGCAAGGAAGAATGCAAGCATTTTGTAAATGGAGCCATCTACAAGCAGCATATCCATAAGAGTAAATCCCTCAGGTTTTACTGAGAAATGGAATGTAAGTACCAAGATCAAGCCACACATGAAAGTGAAGTAAAACAGGTACTTTACAGATCTGATAAAGTATTTCATATTGTTCTGATAAATTATTTGTTCTAAAATATTTTTCTTCTGGCAACAACCAGGTTGCTTTTCTCTATCTCTTTAATTGCCAGTGCTGCTGCACCAAGTATAGGAGCATTCTCATATTCCAGGGATGAGAGTTCTAATTTTACCTTTCCCTTCCATAGAGGGAGAATGTTTTTCTCCATTGCCCTTTTTGTTGGGGTAAGAATGAGATTCTTTGCATTTGCAACTCCACCACACAAGAATATGCACTGAGGCGATGATACCGCAACAAGATTTGCCAAAGCTTCGCCAAGAATTTCGCCTGTAATTTCAAATGTCTTGCGGGCAATGGCATCTCCACTTTTTGCAATATTTGCAATTTCCTTGGATGTGAGTTTCTCCTCAGGGATGTTTCTCAATTTACTTGGAGCATCACTTTGAGACAAGAGTTCAAGGGCTGTTTCCCTTACACCTTTGGATGAAGCGTAGCATTCCAGACATCCTTTGCGTCCGCATCCACATTGACGGCCGTTCTTGTCAACTATAATGTGTCCAACCTCTCCGGCAAACCCATCGTGTCCGTACAGGAGATTCCCGTTTACAACAATACCGCTTCCAAGACCTGTGCCAAGAGTGATTACAACAAAATCTTTTATACCCTTTGCCCCTCCGTATATCATCTCTCCAATTGCTGCAGCATTGGCATCGTTGGTAACAACAACGGGTTTATCATCAAACAGCTCACTAAGTTGTTGTCCTAAGGGAAGCTTCCCTTTCCATATGAGGTTGGCGGCATTCTCTATTTCTCCGGTATGGTAGTTGCTGTTTGGAGCGCCAATTCCAACTGCCACAATGTTGTGAGGAATATCAAGCATATTGGAAAGCTCAAGAATTTCATCCCTGAGCCTTACCACATAATTCTTGAATTCTTTGTGGTCTGTAGTTGGAAAACTCCCTTTGGCATAAATTTTGCCAAACTCATCAACAAGTGCGTAGGTGGTAAGAGCACCGTCCAAATCTACGCCTGCAACCAGGTTTTTCATAGAGAGAATAGTATAACTGCTTAAATTCACGCAAATTTAGCAAAAATTGTTATTTTTGCGCTTGTATAAATAAACACTTTATTATGGAACAGAATTACAAGAAAATAATCATTGCATTGTCGGCAGTGGCCGTTATCCTTTTGGGAGTGCTAATTTATGTATATGTAGACAGAAACAGCATTATTGGCGACCTTCAGATTGAGAAGGCAGACCTTACTGCCCAGATGGTAGAGTTGCAGAACGATTACGCAAATCTATCAACAGCAAATGATACTCTTAATGCAGAACTAATGCTTGAGAGGGAGAAAGTTGCCCAGCTTTTGGAGAGAGTACAGAAAACAGAGGCAAGCAACAAGGCAAAACTCTTGAAATATGAGAGAGAACTTGGTACCTTGAGAACAATTATGAGAGGCTATATCAAACAGATTGATTCTTTGAACAGCCTTAACAATGAGTTGAGAGTTGCAGCTGCCCAGGCCAAAAAAGAGGCGAAAGAGAGCAAGACCCAGTATGAGAATCTAAAAACTACAACAGAGGAGCTTGGCAAACAGGTTGAGCTTGGTGCAATCATTAAGGGTAGAGGTATGACTGTTGTAGCTGTAAATGCAAACGGCAAGGAGACCGACAGAAGCAGCAGAGTTGTAAAATTGAAAGCTTGTTTGAACCTTGTAGAGAACTCAATTGCTCCTAAAGGTCCTAAGATGGTGTATTTGAGAGTTAAAGGTCCGGATGGAATTCTTATGACCGAGAACCCTATGCAGATGTTCACTGTAGGTGGTGAGGAGATGATCTACTCTGCATCAAGAGAGGTTGATTACCAAGGTAGTGAGGTTGAGGTTTGTATCTACTTCGACAACTCTGAGCAGTTTACAAAAGGTGTCTATAACCTTGAGGCTTACACAACAGAGGCTAAACTTGGTTCAGCAGACCTTTTGTTGAAATAATACTCTACAGTGGCAGGCATCTACATACATATCCCTTTCTGCAATCAGTTTTGCGTTTACTGCAACTTCTATTCTGTTAAAGGAAAAGCTTTGAGGGAAAAATATATATCTGCTCTGCACAATGAGATAAAACAGAAAAAGAATTTCTTTAGAAATATAGGGGTTCATCCGCAAACAGTTTATGTGGGCGGAGGGACCCCTTCCCTTTATTCACCCCAGCAGCTTGGGGAACTTCTTTCTTTAGTAAGAGAAACATTCAACTTTATCCCTATTGAGGCTACAGTTGAGGTTAATCCCGACGATATCTCTTCTCAGTACGCACAGGACCTTTTCCAGGCCGGATTCAATAGGGTAAGTATGGGGGTACAGTCTTTCAATGATACCCATCTTGCTTGGATGAATCGCAGACATACCGGGGCGGAGGCAGTACAGGCATACCGCAACTTGCGGGAGGCTGGCTTCAGCAATATCAGCCTTGATCTTATTTTTGGCTACAGTGGATTATCCAACCTGCAATGGGAGGAGAATATAGCGCAAATGATAGAACTTTCTCCAGAGCACATTTCTTCTTATCAGATGAGCATTGAGCCTGGGAGTACCCTATGTAAAATGTTAAATAAGGGGGAATATGATCTTGTTCCCGACAATATTTGCTATCACCAGTACACAACCCTGCAACAGATGCTTTCTACAGCAGGGTATGCCCAATATGAAATCTCAAACTTTGCAAAATGTGACTTGGGAGGTGAGTTGATGATATCAAAGCATAACAGCTCGTATTGGACAAAGGAGCCTTACCTTGGTCTTGGCCCTGCAGCCCATTCCTATGATGGCTCAATGAGGCTCTGGAATGGCAATAGCGTAAGCGGATATTGCAGACATTATCTTACTGCAGAAGGTGAGTGCCAATATGAATTGGAACAGAGTGGTAAAAAGATGGAGAGACTATATGGAGGGTATGAAGAACTCTCTCCTGCAGATATGTTCAATGAATCGGTGATGCTTGGCTTGAGGACCGTTAAAGGGGTATCTCTTTCTAATTTGGAACCTGTATTTCTGTCTCAGATTAGAGGTGAGATTGCAAGACATTGCCGCCTTGGCAATATTATTATGGACGGTGATAAAATAAGAATCCCGTCTGAAAAACTCTTTGTCTCAGACGGGATAATAAAAGATTTATTTGTTTAGAGCATCAATTAGCAGCAGCAAAGACCATTTGCAACCAAGTATCCTTTAACTGCTACAGCAATGAATACTAGTACGATAATTGATGAAACTACGATTCCAATTGCTTTCCAACGGCACATCCATACATTGTTGTTAAGACCTAGGGTGTGGAATGCACTCCAGAAACCGTGATTCATATGCAACCAAAGAGCTACAAACCATACGATGTAAAGGATAAGAACCCAAAGAGGTTTGAAAGTTGCTTGAAGTAGAGCTGCACCATCATGAGTGTACTCCTGACCAAGGAACATAGGAAGCTGCATTTTAGCCCAGAAGTGAGTAAGGTGGAAACCTAGAACTCCAAGAACGATAATTCCTAGAACCAACATATTCTTAGAAGCCCAATCATCTGTCTGTGCTTTGTTGGCTACGGCATATCTTTGAGTACCTCTAGCCTTGTAGTTCATATAGTTAAGAACAAAAGCATAAACAATATGCACTACAAAACCTGCTGCAAGAACAGGAACCATTACAGAGATTACAGGCAATGCCATAAACTCGCAACCTGCGTTGAATGCCTCATTGCTGATAAGAGACAAACCGTTCACGAATGCGTGAACACACATGAAAACAATTAGGAACAAGCCACTGATACTCATAATCAGCTTCTTTCCAATAGAAGATGTGAAGATATTAGCCATATCAATTATTAGTGTTAAAAAATCTTAAGTTAAGCGCGATATACGCATCTGGAATACAAAGATAAACTCTTAGTTGCAATTTTCATAATCTTTGGCTACTTTTGTTTTACATTTATTGAAAAAACCATGAAGTACAAAAGGATATTGCTCAAGCTGAGCGGAGAGAGTCTTGGCGGAGAAAAGGGGGTGGGCTTAGACGTTAATATGATGGCCCAATATGCCAAAGAAATTGCTAAAGTTGCACAAAGCGGAGTGCAGATTGCAATTGTGATAGGAGGTGGTAACATCTTTAGAGGTGTAACCGGTGTGGGAAAAGGTTTCAGCAGGGTAAAAGGTGACCAGATGGGAATGTTGGCAACTGTAATCAACAGCATTGGACTCTCTATGAGTATTAAATCTGAGGGTATTGAAGCTGAGGTGTTTACATCTACTCCAATGGAGCCTATGGCAAGATACTACGCAAAAGAGAAGGCTCTTGAGCTTATGGAGAGGGGTGGTGTTGCAATCATTGCCGGCGGTACTGGTAATCCTTTCTTTACAACAGACTCGGCTTCTGCTTTAAGAGCATGTGAGATTGAGGCTGATGCACTTCTCAAAGGTACAAGGGTAGATGGCGTTTACACTGCAGATCCTGAGAAGGATCCTACCGCAACAAAATACCAGACACTTACATTTGACAAGGCCCTTGCAGATAACTTGAGAATCATGGATCAGACTGCATTTGCCCTTTGCAAAGAGAATAATATGCCAATCATTGTATTTGACATGAACAAGGTAAATAACCTGTATAATCTTATGCAGGGAGAGAATGTTGGCACAGTGGTTTCAAACAAGTAGAAATTTAAAAACTAAAAGATATGGACATTAGCGTTTCTAAAGAATGTATTGCGCAGGCTAAAGAGAAAATGAACAAAGCTGTAGCGCACTTGGAAGAGGAGTTGAAAAACTTTAGAGCAGGCAAAGCAAACCCTGCTATCTTCAATTCAGTAACAGTAGACTACTACGGCTCTCCAACACCGCTTCCACAGGTAGCCAGTATCAATACTCCTGATGCAAAGACTATCCTTATCCAGCCATGGGAGAAAAAACTTATCCCTGCCATTGAGAAAGCTATTATGGATGCAAACCTTGGCTTTACCCCTGCAAATAACGGTGAGCAGATTAGAATCAATATTCCTGCGCTTACCGAGGATCGCAGAAAAGAGTTGGTAAAACAGGCTAAGACTGAGGGCGAGACTGCTAAAGTAAGTGTTAGAAATGCCCGCAGAGATGTGATTGATGCTCACAAGAAATATCAGAAGGAGGGCCTTCCTGAGGATGTTTGCAAAGATGCAGAGGCAGTTATCCAGAAAGAGACCGACGCTTTCAATAAAAAGATTGATGAGGTTATTGCGGCAAAAGAAAAAGAGATTATGACAGTGTAATCAAGTGAAGATTACTTACTTAAATCATAATGACAAAGATAGCCCCGCTAGAGCATTCTCCAGCGGGGCTACTTGTCTCTTATTCCCGACAGTTGCCTGTGAAAACGGCTTTAGTATGTACTCCTTCTGTTTGAGGTATCCCTGCGCACCGTGGTAACAATCTCTGTTACCATATCTTTCAGTTCCTGCAGGAACTGTGCGGCCTGATACTCTTTCTTCTCTATCTGGCGGAGTTTCTTCTCCCAGATTCCGGTAAGTTGTGCCGATTTCAGCAGCTCTTCCTTAATAAGCCCTATAAGTTCAATTCCTGTAGGGGTTGGATGGAGATTTTTCTTTTCTTTACGGATATATTCCCTTTTGAACAGTGTGGCAATTATGGCGGCTCTGGTAGAGGGGCGTCCTATGCCATTCTCTTTAAGGGCATCCCTAAGTTCCTCATCATCCACCAGTTTTCCGGCGGTCTCCATTGCTCTCAAGAGGGTTGCCTCAGTGTACGGCTTGGGAGGCTGTGTCCATTTCTCCTGTAGTTGAGGAGTATGTGGACCACTTTCACCCACTGTGAATGTTGGGAGTATCTTCTCCTGATCCTTATCGTCTCCTTCCTCTGCAGATGTAGTTCCTCCCTGAGCAAAGACTGCCCTCCAACCCTGTTCAAGGATCTGTTTTCCCGATACTTTGAACTCCACTTTTTCCACTTTTCCAAGGACTGTGGTGGTGGAGATTTTGCTGTCGGGATAAAAAGCTGCAATAAATCTGCGGGCTACCAG
>JAZLBB010000066.1:0-30247 GCA_045613465.1 Candidatus Egerieisoma sp. | reverse complement strand
ACATGGCTACGATCCGACTTTGTATCCATATCTCGCAAAATAATTTTTATATCACAGCAAAAATTTGAAGGAGCAGCGCAAGCGCTGCTCCTTGTTGATTAATAATCATTGAAAACAAGGTGATGCCATGGAATATGTTGGAGTTGAAAAACTAAAACAATTTTTAAATCAGAAAAAGACCAGAGTGTGGCTCAGATACAATTTTTATGACATGAAAAATCTGACCTTTGATTTTGGAATCTCATCACCTCCGGAATTAAGATATTGGAACAGCTGTGTTGGCTGGTGTGCCAAAGGAGTTGATGCTCTGGCTGACAGGCTTGACTTTTATGGTTTCAGGGATGATGTCTTTGGTCTCAAAGAGATTTATGATCTCAATAACAAGGACATCCTGTTCCCAAGTGTCATCAAGGGTGCCCTGATCGCTGCCTGTGCATTCATTTATGTGTCAGAGGATTCCACAGGATATCCAAGGCTCCAGGTCATTGATGCTGATGATGCAACAGGAATCCCAAATCCGACAACAGGACTCCTCAATGAAGGATATGCAGTCCTTGAGAGAGATGCAGCCGGACAGCCGATTCAGGAGGCATATTTCACAAGGGAGTACACTGCATTTTATGACAGAGGGGAGCTTGTTGATGTCAGAAAATATGCAGTTCAAGAGCCAATGCTTGTGCCTGTTGTGTTTAGGCCTGATGCAAAGAGGCCAATGGGACACTCCAGGATATCAAGAGCTTGCATGTCACTTGTTGGCTCAGCGCTGAGGACCATCAAGAGATCAGAGATTTCTGCTGAGTTTTATTCATTCCCTCAGAAGTGGATCACAGGAACAGACCCAGATGTGGAGCAATTGGATAAATGGTCAGCTGCCATGTCTGCAATGATGAAATTCTCACTCAATGAGGATGGTCAGGATCATGTCAAGATTGGACAGTTCACTCAGCAGAGCATGGGACCACATGTTGACCAGCTGAAAATGTTTGCACAGTTATTTGCTGGAGAGGTTGGACTAACACCAGATGATTTGGGCTTTGCTCAGTCAAATCCATCAAGCTATGATGCAATCAAGGCAGCACATGAAAATCTGAGGCTCACTGCCAGATCAGCTCAGAAATCATTCAATGTGGGCATCATGAATGCCGGATATCTTGCAGCTTGCATCAGAGATGGCTTTGCATACACTAGGCAGCAGATTACAATCACAACTCCAATATGGATGCCAGCATTCCCAGCTGATGTCTCAATGCTTGGAGGAATCGGTGATGCTATACAAAAGATAAATACAACAATTCCTGATTATCTCACAGATGAGAAATTGCTTGAGCTAACAGGAATCTAAGGAGGATATATGCAGACAAAGTTTTCCACAGGTCAGGCAATATTGATCCCGGCTGTTATCAGATCAGCAAGGGAGCAGAATGGTCAAATCGTTTATGACATTGATGCCAATATCTGGGATGGAGTTCCTGAGGATGCAATTGTCATTGACAATGAGGCAGCAGCAAGAGCTGCATATGACAAAGCACTGACAGAGATGTCAAGAATGATTTATTGAGGCATTAGATGCTATAAGCATTTAGTGTGGCAAGACATAGGTTGCAAACTATGAGAGAGTTGTCCGCCAGCTCTCTTTTTTCTTGCCAAAATATATGGTGGGGAAAGGCGGTTACATTATGGCAGCAGATGTTGTGCCTGTCCTCAATGAGAGGATTGAAACGTCATTCAAGTCAAATGTCATGAAGGACAGGCGGATTGCTCAGATCAGCAAGAGGATAAGAGATGGAACAGCCACATTTGTGGATGGTCATGATTATGCTGAGAGGCTTGGAGAGAATCTCTCCAGGGCACTCACTGAAAACCTCACAGCTGACACTCTCCCAGATGGGAAACTGTACTACAACATAGCAAAGCGGACAGTCACTCCGGCTCTTGAGACAAACTACAATCTGACCAATGAGGCAGCAGCTGACATCCAAAAGATATTGGATGCACAGGCTGGGATTGGTCTGAATGCAGTCAAGGCGGATTTTCCGGCTGAGAGAATCCAAGGCCTCATTGATAAAATGACAGCTGATGGAATAACGCTGGAGCAAGCTCTTGTGTGGCTTGCAGAGCCCATTGTCAACAATTCAGAGGCATTTTTTGATGACTTTATTGATTCAAATGCCAAGTTCAGGAATGATGTTGGGCTCAAGGCTACGATCACAAGGAAGGTTGCCGGAAACTGTTGTGACTGGTGTGCTGCAATGGCTGGATCATACGATTATGACAAAGCTCCTCCTGATATATATCGGAGGCATGAATTTTGCAGATGCACTGTCACATATCAGTCTGGCAAGACATCCCAAAATGTCTGGTCCAAAAGAAAATGGGAAAGTTCTCCAGAGGAAAAGGCAATCCGCAAGGTTGCCGGACTTCTCAAAAATGATGGGATGACAGCTGTTGAGAAAATCGAGGCTGCAAATGCTCTTTACAGAGACAAGGTCATATCCACCATGGAGAGCAAGGACAGGAGGAAGAACCTCAGGAAATATTCCAGAATGTCCGCTGAGGAGAGACTTGCCAGATTAAAAGAATTTGAAGAAAAGAGGGCAATGAGGGGGTAAAAGATGAGGATTGACAATCAAAATCCCTCTTTTACCAACGTTACACTCACAAAAGCAACAAAATCACTAGGACCGCAAGCGGTTAAATTATATGCATCCACCGGACAGAAATTGCTCACCTGGCAGCAGAGACAGGTCACAGCAATCATGTCTGTCACAAGCACAGGAGAGTGGAAATATTCCAAGTATTGCATAGGCCTCTCAAGAAGAAATGGAAAAGGTGAGGTCCTTGCAGCAAGAGAGATGTATGGTCTGATCTATCTCAATGAGAAAATCTGCCACACAGCTCACAGGACAACCACATCTCATGATGCATTCAACAGACTGTACACTTTGCTGAAAAAAGCCGGATATCAGGAGCACTCCAAGAAAAAGAAGGACATGCCTGAAAAGTCTTTTTATGCATCCAAGCAATATGGCTTGGAGCACATTGAGATTTCAGGTGGCGGAATCATTGATTTTAGGACAAGGACAAACAATGGTGGTCTTGGAGAGGGCTTTGATTTGCTTGTTATTGATGAGGCTCAGGAGTACACATCCAAACAGGAGAGTGCTCTGCTCTATACAGTCTCAGCAAGCAAGAATCCGCAAACAATTTTTGTGGGCACTCCACCAACAGTCACATCTGAGGGTGATGTGTTCCCAAGGATCAGAGGCAAGGTCCTGGATGGCAGAGCTCTGGACACAGGATGGGCTGAATGGTCAACACCTGAGATGGTTGAGGGTGACAACCTAAATGATCCAGCACTGTGGAAAAGATACAATCCATCTTATGGCAAGATCATCAAGGAGAGAAACATCAGAAATGAGCTCACAGGTGATGATCTTGATTTCAACATCCAAAGGCTTGGATTCTGGTGCCTGTTCAATCAAAAGTCTGAGATATCTGAGGCTGACTGGGATGCCCTCAAAGCTCCCTCTCTGCCAAAGCTCAAAGAAAAGAGATACATAGGCATCAAATTTGGCAAGGATGGAGTCAACGCTGCAATGACAATTGCATCAAAGACTGAGGATGGAAAGATATTTGTTGAGACAATCGACTGTGTACCAATCAGAGCCGGATATGGATGGATGTTTGAATATCTCTACAACCCAAAGGTTGAAAAAGTGGTCATTGATGGAGCATCTGGACAGCAGCTCCTTGCAGATCAGATGAAAGAGCATGGCATCAAAAAAGAGCCTGTGCTCCCAAAGGTAGGTGAGATCATTGCAGCAAATGCAATGTTTGAACAGGCCATCATGCAAAAGGACATAGTCCACATGGGACAGCAGTCCCTGAGGGACATTGTCACAAACTGTGGCAAGAGACTCATAGGAAGTCAGGGAGGCTTTGGATATAAATCTCTTGTTGATTCCTATGACATCTCAATCATGGACAGCATGATCCTGGCTTTTTGGATATGCTCCATCACCAAAGAATCAAGACCAAAGCAATCAATTAGCTATTAGATAAGCACCTGAGAGGGTGCTTTTTTAATACAAAAACTACGTTACTCAACGGTAAAAGAGGAGGAAATGAAAATGAGTGAGTTTAAGACAATCGAGACACAGGAAGAATTGGACAAGATCATCAAGAAAAGACTTGAGCAGAAGGACAGGGAAGTTGCTGAGCAGTACAAGGAGTATTTGTCACCTGATGATGCCAAGGCTATGAAAGCCGATTATGAAAAGCAGATTCAGGAGGCTCAGGACAAGCTCAAGACTTTTGATGAGACTGTGTCAACGCTCACAAAGAGAGCTGAGACTGCTGAGGTCTCACTCCTAAAGAATAAGGTGGCAATCGAGAACAATGTGCCAATAAAGCTGGCCTCAAGACTCGTTGGCACCACAGAAGAGGAGCTCAAAGCTGATGCACAAAGTTTCATGGAAGGACTTGGAACAAGGCCATCAGGTGGAAGTGAGCCACCTCTCCACATTGGCTCAAATGTGCCAAAAGCAACAAATAACTATGATGCAGCCATGGCAGAATTTGTCAGTCAGGTTTCTGCTGGGATGCAAACAAATTAGGAGGATTAATTATGGGTAACATTTTAACAAGGGGAACACTTCTCCCTCCAGTTGTTACAGATCAGCTTTTTTCAAAGGTAAAGGGCAAGAGTTCTCTTGCAAGACTCTCTGCATCTGAGCCTATTCCATTCAATGGAGAGACAGTTTTCACATTCTCTCTTGACAACGAGGTTGACCTTGTTGGTGAGAATGGTGCCAAGTCAAATGGTGGCGCAACAATCGCTCCTGTTACCATGCAGCCTGTTAAGGTTGAATATGGTTTCAGAGTGTCTGATGAGTTTAAGTATGGCACAGAGGAAGTCAGACTCCAGTATCTCACAGCCTTTGCTGATGGCTTTGCCAAGAAGGTTGCAAGAGGTCTGGATATCATGGCAATCCATGGTGTCAATCCAAGATCAAAGCAGTCAGCAGCTGCTCTGTCTGGAAAGAATTTTGATGATGTTGTGACCAACATTGTTGTTTTTGATGCTGACAAGCCTCAGGACAACATCACAGCTGCAATTGCAATGATTGATGATGAGATTGATGTCACAGGTCTTGCAATGGCTCCAGCTATGAAGGCAGCTCTTGCAAACTTAAAGACTGCAAAAGATTCCAACGTTCCTCTTTTCCCAGAGCTTGGCTGGGGGTCAACACTCACAGCTCTCAATGGCCTTGCAGCTGACTCCAACACGACAGTTAGTTTCAACTCAAGCCTTGACAGAGCTCTTGTTGGAAACTTTGCTGATTATTTCAAGTGGGGATTTGCAAAGCAGATTCCTATTGAGGTCATTGAGTATGGTGATCCTGACAATTCAGGCTATGACCTCAAGGGTCACAACCAGGTATACATCAGAGGTGAGGCATACATTGGTTGGGGAATCCTTGACAAGGATGCATTCTCACTTGTAAAGGCTGGAGCATCAGCCTGATGATAGGAGGCGCTCATGATTTATAGAAATATAAAGACAGGCGCTGAGATTATTACCGATTCAGTCATACAGTCTCCGGACTGGATGCCTATGGCTGAAAAGGTTGCTCCCAAGGAGGCTCCCAAAGAGCCTCCAAAAGAGGAGCTCCCAAAAGAGGAGCCTCCAAAGGTGGAAAAGAAATCAGCACCTAAAAAGGCAGTACCAAAAAAGAAAGGATCAAGAAAATGAGTCAGCCATTTGCAACAGTAGATGATATTCAGACACTATGGAGACAGCTCACAGCTGAGGAGCAATCAAGAGCAGAGGCTCTGCTCCCACTTGTATCTGATGAAATCAGGGTCCTTGGAAAGAATGTTGGCAAGGATATTGATGAGGAGATCGAGGCTGACAGCACTTATGGCAGTGTTGTCAAGATTGTGACTGTTGATGTTGTGGCAAGAATACTCAGACAGAGCACTCAGGGAGATGCATTGGCCCAGGAGGCACAGTCAGCTTTGGGATATTCTTGGAGTGGATCATATGCTGTGCCTGGTGGTGGAATTGCAAATTCTATCCTGAGAAATGATCTGAAAAAACTTGGACTTTTAAAGCAGCAGATAGGGAGTGTGTATCTATGGCAAGGTTGTCAGGAATCAGTGTGATTTTGTATGAACAGACACAGGTTGGGACAGACAAATTTGGAGCTCCAATCTATGAGGATGATCCTGTGGAGGTTGAGAATGTGCTTGTTGCTGAGCCAACAACGGATGACATCACATCATCCACACAGCTTTATGGCAAGACAATCAGGTATATGCTTGGAATCCCAAAGGGTGACACTCATGATTGGAAGGACAAAAAAGTCTCCTGGACTGATGCCTATGGAAACACCCAGACAGTCATGACATTTGGATTTCCAATCACAGGAATTGAGGAGAACATCCCACCTCAGCTCCCATGGCATATGAAAGTAAGGTGTGAGGCTTATGGCTAAGGTGAAATTTGAGCTCAACAGAGAAGGTGTCAGCGAATTATTAAGGTCACAGGAAGTGCTTGACCTATGCACTGAGTACGCAAACAATGCTCTTGCACGTTTGGGAGATGGTTATGAGGTCAATACCATGGTCGGAGCTGTCAGAGCCAATGCAGAGGTTTATGCTCAGTCTTTTGCTGCAAAAAGGGAAAATCTCAAGTCCAACACCATATTAAAGGCGGTATTTGGAAAATGATTGAAGATAAGATCAGGGAATTCCTTGAGTCAAAGCTGACTGTCCCTGTGCTCATGGAAGTTCCGAAAAGTCCAACCTCACAATTTGTTGTTATAGAGAAAACAGGTGGCGGTCAGGTAAATATGATTAGCTCATCCATCCTTGCAATACAGAGCTATGCTCCAAGCCTCTTTGAGGCTGCACAGCTCAATGAGCTTGTCAAGGATTGGATGCTTGATGGTGTGGAGGGTGCAATCACTTTGGGCACAATCGCAAAAATAACCCTTGACAGTGATTATAATTACACAGACACAACATCAAAAAGGTATAGATATCAGGCGGTTTTCGATATCACTCACTATTAGGAGGAAAATGCTATGAATAAAGCTACAAATGTTAGTGCTGGCAAGCCAAAAGTTGGTGGCGCTATTTTCACAGCACCTGTGGGCACAGCACTCCCAACAACAGCTCTTGAGTCTCTTGATCCAGCATTTGTTGGTCTTGGCTATGTCTCAGATGATGGCCTGACTAATAGCACAGCAATGGAAACAGAGAAAATCAAGGCTTGGGGTGGTGACACTGTCCTTGTCATCCAGAAATCCAAGGATGACACATTCAAATATGTTCTCATTGAGGCAAAGTCCAAGGAGGTTCTTGGCTATGTTTACGGAGAGAGCAATGTGTCAGGTGATCTTGACACAGGTCTTGTTGTTAAGGTCAACAACAAGGATGTTCCTGAGAGGTCAATTGTCATTGACATGCTCCTCAGGGGAGATGTTGCCAAGAGGATTGTGATCCCATCTTGCAAGATTTCTGATGTGGATGACATCACCTATGGTGATGAGGATGCAATTGGTTATGGAACAACAGTTGACTGCACACCAAATGATGAGGGTGATACTCATTATGAGTATCTCCAGAAGGTCACAACACCATCAGCATGATAAGGAGATAATATGATTAAGATCAAGACAAAGAGCGGATTTGTCATTGAGATTGATGAGAACAAGGGCAAGGATTGGCGGTTCACCAAAGCCCTGGCACAATGGGAAAATGATGAGACAGTCCTCCAGGGGCTGTCTTTTTGTGTTCCTTTTTTGCTAGGTGAAGATGGTGAAAAAGCCCTCATGGAGCATGTAACACAGGAAGATGGCTCCATCCCAGCAGAAATGATGATAAATGAATTTAGAGAGATTTTGAATCTGCTTGGTGACAAAGTAAAAAAATTAGCATCCTCTCAAAAATGATTGCGGTTGATGAGGATGCCCTGATCTGTGACTTGGCTGAGGTTTATCACATTTATGATATGTATCAGCTCCCTTGTGACTATATTGCAACTCTTGCATGTGGTCTGAGGGCGGATTCCAGGATCATGATGGCAATAAGTGGGCGCAAAGTAGAATTTAAATATCTGCTTTGGGCTCACATTGCTGATAACACAGCAATCACTGCATGGCTCAACTCTGAGAATGCAGAAAAAGGAAAAGACAGACCACCATCATATGTGGCTGCTCTTTTAAACAAAGTTGATGAGTCAGAAAAGGTGGTCCAGTTTGAGTCTGGAACCGATTTTGACAGAACATGGGAGAAAATAAGAAATGGCTGAATTAGGAAAAGCGTATATCCAAATAGTCCCATCAGCAAAGGGAATCAGTGGCTCAATCTCCAAGGAGCTTGGTGGTGAGTCTGAGAGCGCTGGAAAGTCAGCCGGTATGAATATAGCTGGAGCCATCAAGGGTGCTATTGCAGCAGCCGGAATTGGCACAGCAATCAAGTCAGCTCTTGAGGCTGGTGGCAATTTGCAGCAGTCCTTTGGCGGTCTTGACACTCTCTATGGAGAGGCAGCAAGTGCAGCCAAGGCATATGCAACAGAGGCAGCAGCTGCTGGTATCTCAGCCAACAGCTACGCTGAACAGGCTGTCTCTTTTGGTGCAGCCTTGAAACAGGCCTTTGAGGGTGACACAGTGAAAGCTGCTGAGGCAGCCAACACAGCAATCCTTGACATGGCTGACAATGCAGCCAAGATGGGCACACCTCTTGAACAAATTCAAAGTGCGTACGCTGGATTCAGTAAAGGACAGTATCAACTACTTGATAATCTAAAATTGGGATATGGAGGCACTAAAGCAGAGGCTGAGAGACTCCTTGCAGATGCCCAGAAATTGTCTGGTGTTGAGTATAACATGGACAATCTTGGTGATGTATATGAGGCGATCCATGTTATTCAGGAGGACCTTGGACTGACAGGTGTTGCTGCTCAGGAGGCATCTGAGACATTCTCAGGATCACTTGGAGCAATGAAAGCAGCCGGAGAGAATCTCCTTGCAAATATTGCACTTGGAGAGGACATTGGTCCGGCTCTTGATACACTCCAAAGCACTGTGCAAGCGTTCCTGTTCAACAATCTGCTCCCTATGATTGGAAATATCTTTGAGTCTTTGCCAGAGCTGTTGAGTGGTGTTGGCAGTATGCTCATTGGTACGCTCAATCAGATCAGCGCCAATTCTGATGCTCTTGTGCAGACAGGAATTGACATTGTCACATCACTTGTGAGTGCAATTGTTGAGGCTGCTCCATATCTTGTGGAGGCTGCCTGGAATATAGTTGCATCACTTGGCAGAGCTCTCCTTGAGACTGACTGGGTGACAGTTGGCACTGATCTCATGAACACTCTGAGAGACTCCATTGATTTGGCAGCTGGAGAAATCCTTGGAATGGACTCAGCAACAGTTGATGGATTCCTTGAGGGAATAACAAATGCCCTCCCAGGCATCCTTGATGCTGGTATTGAGTTTGTAACAAATATAGCTGATGGAATCTTGCAGAACATTCCTCAGCTCATCACAACAGCCGGAGAGCTCATCACAACATTTGCATCATTCCTCCTTGAGAATGCTCCAGTCCTCTGGGAAAAGGGTGCAGAGCTGCTCCTCAATCTCATAAATGGAATTGTTAACAATCTCCCTCAGATTGCCACAGCTGCAATCAAAGCTGTGGCTCAATTCCTTGCAACAATTGGCTCTCAGCTCCCTCAGATACTCCAGAAGGGCATTGAGATCATTGGAAAATTGGCAGTTGGACTCATTCAGGCCATTCCAAAGGTTGTGGCTGCTATTCCTCAGATTATATCAGCGATCAAGGAAACATTTGGCAATTATGACTGGGCAACCATAGGAAAAAACATCCTTGATGGTGTCAAAAATGGAATATTGAATGCAGTCGGAGCTGTTGTTGATGCAGCAAGAGAGGCAGCAGAATCAATCTGGAATACAGTCAAGAGCTTTTTTGACATTGGCTCTCCATCAAGACTCATGGAGTGGGGAGGCAGAATGATTGATGAGGGTCTTGCCGGAGGTATTTATAAAAATCAGGACCTTGTTGATGATGCCATGAGCTCACTCAATGAGACAGCAATGTCACAGTTTCAGACAGAAATGAGCATGACTCCAAATTATAAACCTGTGGCTGGTCAGAATTCTGACAGCAAGGTGGATTCTCTTTTGTCACTACTTGAGGAATATCTGCCAGAGCTTGCAGATGGCATGAGAGTCACTCTTGAGGGGGACGCTGATGGCCTCTTTAATGTGGTAAGGGACAGAAATAAGGTATTTAAGAGAATGAATGGACAAAGTGCTTTTGCATGAGGTGAATTATGGCAATTTCATTCCTTTTTAAAATTGGCAACACTGATGTCACAGGTCATGTGGTGCAAAATACATACAAGGTCAACAATCTGCCTGTCTATAAAGAATATGAGGACGCTAATGGTGTCACTCATAAAAGATACATCAGACACAAAGTCAGAGGCACCTTGCAGATGGTTTTTAGTGATGTGGATGATTATCTCTCATTTAGAGCTCTTGTTGATGAGAACATCTCTGCATCCAATTTCTCTGTGCCAGCAACACTATATGACAATATATCAGGGACACATCTGACTGTGAATGTTTTTCTTGATTATGATCCCACAGTCATGCAGACAGATGGAGGATTCAAGGAATATATGAAAGTCATAGATATGACCATTGAGGAGCGCTAATGTATTCAGTAAGTGATGAGACCAAAAATGCATATAAATCAGATGCATCCCACAAGGAGGTCATTGTCAGGATTCCTGATGCAGACATCATCCTGACAAATGATGACATTCTGGCTGATTCACTAGAGCTCAAGGAGGGCATTGAGTCATCCGGTAATTTATCTTTTCAAGGGTGTATTGCAGCATCATTCAAGATTGAATGCTTTAATCTTGTTGATGAGACTCTTGAGGGAATGTGGATTGAGGCAGACATCCAGGCTGATGAGACTCAGGTCATCCCTCTTTTTCGTGGGTACATTTCAGAAGTTACAAACGCAACACATGAGGAATTTACAACAATAATCAGAGCATATGATGCTCTCTATCAAATAAGCTCTAAGGATGTCACAAGTTGGTATAATTCTCTCACTTTTCCAATAACTATCATCAACATGAGAAATTCTTTTTTCAATTATGTTGGTGTGACACAGATGCCTGACTATCTGCCAAATGATTCCCTTGCAGTCCAAAAGACAATTGAGGACAAGGTCATTGTTGGCTCCAGGATCATCAAAGCCATCTGTCAGGTCAATGGAAGATTTGGACGAATCAGCAGAGCTGGACTATTTGAATATGTCCACCTCACAGAGGCAACTGAGGCGCTCTATCCTAGAGAGGATTTATATCCTGATGATGACATCTATCCAGCTGATGAAAATGCTCTTGATAATGTGACCAAGGCTCACTACAAGAGCATAGAATTTGAAAATTATCGAGTGGCTGTCATCAACAAGGTGCAGATCATAGACAAAGAGGGTCAGATTGCAGCAACATCTGGCAGCGGTACAAACACATTTACATTAAAAGACAATCCTCTTGTGTGGGGACTTGCAGCAAGCACACTCAGAAATGTTGCAACAAACCTCCTCAACACAATTCAGGGTCTTTGGTACACTCCAGCACATGTTGAATGTGTCGGCCTCCCATATATCGAATGTGGTGATTTTGTCCTCATGGCAGCAAGGCGCTCAATTGTCAGAGCATATGTGCTGACAAGGACATTAAAAGGCATACAGAATCTCTATGATTCATACGAGGCAGATGGAGACAGGACACTCCCTGTTTATGTGCCTGACACGACAACCAAAATCAATGCCAATGCTCAGGCCATCACAACAGAGACAGTGAGGGCATCAACAGCAGAGGCAGCAGAGGCCAGCACAAGACAGGCTCAGATCAATGCTGAGGCATCCACAAGACAATCTCAGATAAACTCTGAGGCATCAACAAGGCAGCAGCAGATCAATGCTGTCAATGTCAGATGTGACAATCTTGTTGCCAAGGATGCTCAGATTGAGAATCTTGTGGCTCAAAAGGCCAACATCTCTGATCTCAATGCCACAAATGCAACAGTCAGCAATCTGTCAGCTAGAGTTGCCAATGTTCAAAATCTTGTTGCTAGTAAGGCTAATATTTCAGACCTAAATGCTACAAATGCTAGAGTTGGCAGACTTGAGGCAAACAGCATAACAACAACATATCTAAGTTCAAGAGTTGTGACAATATATGGAGTTTCATGCTCAAAGTTGTCAGTCTCAGGACATGATGTTGGTTTTAGAACAATCACAACAGGGTCCGGAACAAGTGTCAGAGTCCTGTGTGAAAATTAAGGATGTAAAAATGAATTTTGCAATTAGAAAGTTCCAGGATGATTTGGTTGATTTAATCAATGCAAACTCAGACATCCCTATTGAGGCAAGGCTTGTTGTTTTGGAGCTAGTGACCAGCAACGTGCAAAAGATGGCTGATGATGCAATTATTTCTGAGATGTCAGAAAAGGAGGAGCAATGCAAAAATCCTATTCCAGAATAAATTGGCAGAATTATCCATCTGAGGAGACTCCTCTCAATGAGTCGAATCTCAACAGAATGGATTATGCCATCAATGAGATTGATGACAGAGTCATCACGATGGACACAGGCAAAGCTGACCGGATCACTGTTGACAACCTCATCAAGACCATTTCGGTGGATGATACAACCGGAATCATTACAATTACCAAAGAAAATGGTGCTCAGGTGCAAATCCAGACCACCATTGGCAAGATTGCAGTCAATTTCAATTATGACTATACAACTCAGGAGCTGTTGCTCACATTGAATGATGGCTCAGTTGCAAGGATTGACCTCTCAAGCCTTATTCAGAACAACGAATTTGGAAACACAAGCACGATCAACATGACAGTGTCGAATCTTGGCATTGTCACAGCTGAGGTTGCGCTTCATTCCATTACTGATGACCATTTAAGGACAGATTATCTTGCAGACATCAGATTGGCTGAGGCTCATGCTGATGCATATCAGCAAGCAGCGGAAAACTTTTCCCTTGATGCAGAGGCTTGGGCAAAAGGCACAAGGGCAGCAGTCCCTGTGACTCAGGGACAGGATGGTTTTGAGGACAACTCCAAATATTACAAGGACAGAGCAGAGGCTTGGGCAATTGGAGAAGTTGATGGAGTTCCTGTCTATCAGAGTGATAAGACCTATGAGAACAACTCAAAGTATTACAGTCAGGTCTCTGAGTCTTTAAGACAGGCAACAAGTGACATCAGAGATCAGGCAGCAGACCTTTTGCAAGCTGTCACAGACAGGCTGACTGGACTCAATCTCATGGTCAATTATTCAGATGGATGTCTGTACTATGACATTAACAGTGGAATCAGACTTGTTATTGATTACACAACAGGCGATCTCATGTATGAGATAGTCACATAAGGAGGGAACATGGTAAACGCTGGTAGAATTTTGATTATCCCCAAAGGACAATGGAGCAATCTTGTCAGTTATGACATGCTTGACCTGGTTACGGAGGGAAGCATTGCATATATTGCAAGACAGGCATCTGTTGGAGTCAATCCATCAACAGACACATCAATGACATATTGGCAGACCTTTGGCTCAGCTGCTGAGATAGCAACAACAACAACTCCTGGTATTGTCATGCCAGATGGCACAACAATCACAGTTGATGTGGATGGTCTCATTAAAGCAAATGTTGGAATTGAGGACATCACTGATGTTGACATTGCAACACTCACGGATGGTCAGGTCTTGAGATACAACTCAACATCTCAGGAATGGGAAAATGTTGACCTCTCAGCTGATAATGTCAGCTATGACAACACAAATAGTGGACTAGCAGCAACAGACTCACAGGCTGCAATTGATGAGCTTGCATCATCCAAAGAGGAAGCACCAACAATCCTCACAGCCACACTTGCAATCGGCTCAACAACAATCACATTTAACAATGCAGCAATCAAGACCACATCTCTCCTTGATCCTTATACAGATGTTTATGGCATAGCACCAACAGACATCCAGGCAATCAACGGACAGGCTGTGCTCACATTTGATGCTCAGACAGTCGCAGTCAGTGTCAAGCTGGTTGTAAGATAAGGAGGTACAGACATGGCATATTTTAGATGTGGAGTAGCTCCAGGGCATGGCGGTGATGGAGCTGATCTCATTGTCACATGTTCTCAGAATTTTGCTGGCAAAACAATAACATGTACAGATGGAAACAAGACATACACACAGCAGTGTCCAAGCTCAAGTCCTTATGAGGTAACATTTGAAAGCATTCCAACAGGAACATGGACAATAAGTGGTGTTATTAGTGGGCAGACATTTAGCACTACAATAACAATCACAGATTTTACCGCTTTACTTGCAGACATTCCAGATGGTTCAACAGTCACACCTACGGATGACATACAGATTTGGTTGCACTGTGCAAATATTTGGGATAAGACGTATACAACAATCAATCAGGTCCTCTCAGATACTACAACACTTCTGGCTCTTATTAGCTCTAACAATGCAGTCGATTACATGGCAAGGAGCACATCCTGGGCATCTTCTGTTTGTGCTAATAGCACAGCAATGACATATATTGGGGCAAATGATTACTGTGCTAATAAATTACTTGCCAATAGTACATGGCGTAACGCTATCTGTAACAGTACGTATTTTGAGAGTGTTTTAAATGTCAAAGTTCCAACCATGACAAGCAACACAACCCCTAGCGGTGTGGCAAGCGCAAGTTCTTATTATTCGGCGGGTTATGAGCCTTATCGTGCTTTTAATGGAAATGACAATTCTTATGGGTGGGCCTCATCCACAGGTGGTTCTTCGGAATGGTTGCAGTATCAATTTGCAAGTGCAGGTATGATTCCTCGCAAAATTAGATTTTTTCATTATGGAATTCAGACAGCACAGATAAATTTGGTATGGAAAGTTCAAGGCAGTAATAATGGTTCGACATGGACTGACATACAAACAGGATTAAATGTTATAAGTTCCAATGTTGCTTATACCTATAATCTTACAAATGGAAATACAAAATATAAATATTATAGATTTATTCCAACAAGTGGTGATCAATCATGGGGAAGTGGAACACATATTCAAATTTGGGGCAGATAAGGAGAAATTATGGATATTTACACAAGAGTTGAGAATCTTGAAAATCTTGTCAACCGTCTCATTGAGACAATAAACAATTCCAAATTCTACACTGATGCAGATATTGCCGGAGTACGCAAGTCTGTGTCAGACATTGATGATGAAATGTTCCCAGAGTGGAATCCTAACAGCTATGAGTATTTTGCTGGAGAGAGAGTCAGATATAATGGACTTCTTTACAGATGCATCCAGAATCACAAATCACAAGCGGACTGGACACCTGATGCAGCAGTATCATTATGGGTTGCAATAGATGATCCGAGCATTGAATGGCCTGAATGGAAACAGCCGACAGGAGCTCATGATGCATATGCAAGAGGAGACAAGGTCTCCCACAATGGCAGACATTGGATTTCACAGCTTGATGCAAATGTATGGGAGCCAGGAGTGGATGGTTGGTCAGAAGCATAAAAAAGGATAAAGAACAAATGAAACTTGTTATATTAGCAATTCTAATGGGAACATTAAATTTTATCCGAAAGGAATACTTTTAGTTCGGAAAAGGATGAATTTTGCGAACTATGTTTAATTCATTTTTAATTCACTAACTAACTCAAATAACAACTAAAATGAATTTAAGTTATTTGAGTTAAAAAGTTTAATTCATTTCAAAACAGGAAACATTTTGCGAACAAAGCAATTATGCCCAGGGAGTCATCACAGATGGCTCCCTTTTTCTTAAAGGGAGGGAACATGGTCCAGACAATTCAGTCTTTTTTGAGCGTGATATTATCATCTGCAAACCTGATTGTGCTTGGGTATGCACTGTATAAATTCACGAGAAAACCACATGACACATTAGATCAGAGGATATCTGCCTGTGAGGTTGAGATCAAGAACATCAAGGAGTCCCTCAATCATGGACAGGATAAATTTAGAGATCAGGATGAGGCAATCAGAGTCCTGATCCACTCCACATTGGCTCTGATTGAGTTTGAGATTCAGTATTGTCTGTTAGAGCACAAAGACATGTCCGACAGCCTGAAAAAAGCCAAGGATGATCTGCACAGTTTTTTAGCAGAGAGATAAGGAGGTTATTATGACACTGACTGTGTTTTTATTTCTTTTAATCATTGGAGCCTCTGTTGCATCACTGTGCACTGAGGCAATGAAAAAAATTTTCAAGGACATCTCATCAAATTTCCTGGCACTGATAAACTCAGTGATTGTGGGTGTTTTCGGATGCATAATTGCATACATTTTCATGGAGATTCCCTTTGATTCCAAAAATATAGCGTGTATAATAGTATTTGCCTTTTGCATCTGGCTGGGTTCAATGGTTGGATATGATAAAGTGATACAGACCATTAACCAGATCAGAGGAGGAGGCTTGTCATGAGTCATGCTTTTGGAATTGATGTGAGCCATTACCAGGGCAATATCAACTGGAAAAAGGTCAGGGCTCAGGGCAAGAGGTTTGCCATCATGAAATGTATGTATGAGGCTCAGTCTCACAGGATTGATGAGACCTTTGAGGCCAATTATAGAGGCGCTGGAATATATGACATTGCAAGAGGTGTCTATATATTCATTGGCAGAGCATCAATTGCTGATCCTGTGTCAGATGCCAAGGCTCTGCTTGGTCACTTGAGAGACAGGCCTCTTGAATATGGCATATGGCTTGATTATGAATCTGATGCTCTGAGAGCTCTTGGCATGGATGCCATCAGGTCTCTGACATATATTTACTCAGCAATGTTCAGGACAGCCGGATATTATGTTGGTATATACTGCAATCAAGACTGGTATGACCATGTGATCCATCCGGAGCTGAAAAAGGAATTTGACTTTTGGATTGCAAGATATCCTCTGAGAGATGATGGAGAGTATCATGCAACCTCCAAGCTAAGGCCAAGTTATGCTGAGGCAGTTGCCTGGCAATACTCATCCAAGGGACATGTTGATGGAATCAGTGTTCCTGTGGACATGGATGTGGATTTTGATGGGATTGTCCAGCTGATTGCAACAGACCCACACAGGAAAACAAATGAAGAGATTGCAAAAGAAGTGCTGCAAGGTCTTTGGGGGACCAAGGACACAAAGCCCACAAGGAAAGAGCTCCTGACTCGTGCCGGATATGATTATGAGGAAATCAGGAAACTTGTGAATAAATACTATAAATGACAGCAAGGAAAGACTACAAATGGAATACCGAAAGATTATTACTAGATCAGGAATGACAGTTTCGGAGATTGATGATCTCATTGAGGAGAGAATCTTTTCTCAAAGGGACAGATATATCCTCAAGAGGTTACTGCTTGACGGAGTCAGTTATGAAAGAATCAGTGAGGAGGTTAGCCTCTCAACAAGATACACCAAAGAAGTTGCAGCCAAGGCAATGAAAGTCCTCATTGAGTACACGAAAATAGCACTATAACATCACTAAATTAGCCCTCAGACATCATTGTTTGAGGGCTTTTTCTATTTTATTCTATTCTCATGAAATCCCAGAACAAACAAACCTATGTGAGCAGACTAATCAGCTGTGGACTCCCTCAACATGATGCTGTGAGAATGGTCTGCTCATTCCTCAAAGAATTCAGTGAGCATGAGCTCCTGTCATACATTGAATCACTAGAAAAGGACATTTTCCATGTGGATAAATTACAATGCAAATCCGGTAGCCAACAGAGTTGAGGACTGTGCCATCAGAGCGGTGGCTGTTGTCCTTGATATTCCCTGGGATGAGGCTTTTGACCTCATTGCCCAGAGTGCAAAGGCAATGGGTGGAGTCATGCACCTCAATGCAGCATTTGGAGCAGTGTTGAGGAAACATGGTTTCAGGAGATACATCATCCCAAATTCATGCCCTGACTGCTATACAATCAGGGATTTTTGCAGAGATCACCCTCATGGGAGATATGCTGTGGGGACAAGCTCACATGTTGTTGCTGTGATTGATGGAAATTATATTGATTCTTTTGATTCTGGAGATTTGATTGGCATTTATTACTGGGAGGACATGAACAATGGCATTTAACAACGGATTTCCAATTGGATATGCTCAGCCATATCCACCAATAGCACCATATGCACCACAGCCACAGATGCAGATGCAACAGCAGCAGCCTCAGCAGACAGGCCTGACATGGGTACAAGGAGAGGCTGGAGCCAAGAGCTATCTCATGGCACCCAACACAACAATGCCTCTGTGGGATTCTGAGGCTCAGGTCATTTATTTGAAATCAACAGACGGATCAGGGATGCCATCAATGAAAGTCCTTGATTATACTATCAGGGACAATCCAAATCTCCCATCCAAGGCACCTGTCACAGAGGGAGCAGAATATGCAACTAAAAATGAGATCGAGACCACCAAGGATGATATCAAGCATGAGATTGATGTTATCAAAAGGGAGAGCAATGATCTCAAAAAGCAAATAGATGTTATCAAGGAGAGCCTGGGCATTGAATAAACTATATCAGCAGATGGGACCACAAAATCAATATCAGAATATAATCAAGCAGTTTGAGGATTTCAGGAAAAATTTCACAGGCAATCCTCAGGAAAAAATCCAACAGATGCTCAATTCTGGGCAGATTTCCCAACAGCAATATGATGCAGCAGTTCAAAAAGCGAACATGCTCAGATCATTATTTGGTATGTAGGCCACAAGGCCAGCATATAGACACTATTAACCGACTCACTTTTTGGAGGTGAGTTGCTGACCGCACAAAATTAGCGGTAGAAAGGACACATTATGGGATTAACAGATGACAATGGAATGAGCACTACTATGCTAGTAGGTCCCACATCAGCACCATATGGTCAGGGCAATGGAGGCTTTGGCAATTCTTTTGGTGGTGATGGATGGTGGATTCTGCTCCTCTTTTTGCTCCTTGGCAATGGAGGATTTAGGAATGGCTTTGGTGGAGGCTTTGGTGGAGGTGGAACAGGAGACCTCTATCCATGGATGAATCAGTCCAATCAGATCAATGACGGATTCAGAGATCAGATGATCCATGACAATGTCAATGAAATCAGAACAGGTGTGACTGCGCTCCAGAATCAGCTCTGCAATTGTTGTGGTGACATTCAGAGCAGCCTTTGCAATGGCTTTGCCGGAGTCAATGCAACAGTCAATTCTGGCTTTGCAAATGCTGAGACAGCAGCCAATGCAAGACAGATGGCAAACATGCAACAGGCCTTTGCAGCTCAGACAGCTGTCACAGCTGGCATGAATAACATTGCATCAGGTCTCCAGGAGTGCTGCTGTGAGAACAGAGCAAACATTGCTGATCTCAAGTACACAGTCGCAACAGAAAACTGTGCAGACAGAGCAGCCATCTCAGAGGGAATCAGAGATGTCATCCAGGCAACTCAGGCACAGACCCAGACCATTCTCAATCAGCTCAATCAGGACAAGCTGGATCAGAAAAATGACACCATCAATCAGCTCAGACAGGAGCTCCTCTACTCAAGAGGACAGGCATCTCAGGATGTTCAGACTGCTCAGCTCATTGCTGCTCAGACAGCTCAGACTGATGCTATATATTCAAGATTCAGAGACTGTCCAGTGGGCACAATGCCTGTTTATGGCAACACACCGATTTTCTCATGTCCTCAGACATATAATGGCTGTGGATGCAACAACGGATGTGGCTGTGGAATGTAAGGAGGTGCACAATGGGAGCCGAGTATTCAGCAAATGCTGCACAGACTGTGCAGCCAGGTGCTAGTGTGATTTTCACAGAGTCTCCTGTGCCTTGCAATCGTGGTCTGATATACCACAGAGATGGCTCAGGGCTTTTCCGACTCGCCAACAAATTCCTCCGACAGAATGTCATGAATTGTTGGAGGCGCAACACCAATTATGAGGTTGCATTCCATGCCAATATTGCAATACCGGAAGGACAGACAGCTCCTGATGAGGGCATCCAGTTAGCGATTGCCATTGATGGAGAGATTGACCCATCCAGCATCATGATCTCAGATGTGACTGAGGTCACAACATATGACAATGTTGGAGCTGATGTCATTGTGACTGTGCCCTGTCTGTGTGGCTGCTCAGCAGTCTCAGTGAGGAACACAAGCACAATTCCAATTCTGGTGCAGAATGCCAATATTATATTTGATAATTGAGGAAGGAGAAAAAGATGCATAAGCTGATAAACTATGTCTGTGATGAGCTTGAAAAGATAGAGCAACAGGTTGGCAACAATGGCAAGTTGTCAGTTGCCGAGATTGAATATGCTGACAAGCTGGCACATCTCAAGAAAAATCTCCTCAGAGCTGATGAATTGATGGAGTCAGGTTACAGTGGCGAAAATAGGAGGTGGCCCTCGTCATTCAGAGGAGGACGATCCTATGAGGAAGGAGGCTCAAGCTATGGCCGAGATGGGTCAAGCTATGGGAGAGATGGCTCAAGCTACGGAAGAGAGTCAAGCTATGGGAGAGAAGGTGGCTCCTCCTATGGCAGAGCCTATGATGGAAGAGGCAGAGGCTCAAACGCTCAGAGAGACTCAAGAGGTCGCTACTCCTCAGCCAGAAATTACAGTCGTTATGTGAGAGATGATTACTCCATGGCAACTGATGAGGTTGTTCAGGACCTGAGGGGACTTATGGAACAGGCTCCGGATCAGATGATGAGAGAGGAGCTCCAGAGAGTCATCACCAAGGTTGAGCAGATGGATGACTGAGGTCAAAAAACGTGTCCATTTTCGTGTCCACTTTCGTGTCCACTTCAATGTCTTTTATTAAGATTTTAAAGTCTAAAAAATAGACACAAAAGTCCACAAAAAGACAAAAGAAAATCAGCAACCATGCGGTTTTGAGGTTTCATGCCACATGATTGCTGATTTTTTGTTTTTAAGCTGCTGACGGGAATCGAACATTTGACCAAATGAGCCAAGTGTCAGTATTTATGCTATTTGCAAAATGTCGTGTCCACTTTCGTGTCCACATCAAATCATCCGAATAATTCATGACCATAATCCTGGATGATCTGTTCATTTAATTTCTTGGAATAATCCTTGCGCTTTTCCTTGAATGGTTTATCATAAACAGTCTTGAGGACATTGGAGCCAGCTCTCCATCCACCATCAGCCTCAACATATTTGGCTGGCATGATCTCTGACCTGATTGATGCAGCATATTTTCTCAAATCATGGAGTCTGCAATTCACACCAACCTTGGCTCTCAGCCTCTCAAATCTCCTTGTCATTGCATCAGGAGTCAGTTTGATTATCTGTTCCTTGGGACCAACATCTGGAATCATGTCCATGATCTCAGGAGCAATCTGAATCAGTCTCACAGATGATGCATTCTTGGGCATATTTTTTCTGACAAGTTCTTTTTTCACATTCTTGACAACACCTGTGTGCACACGAATTGCATTCATGTCTCTGATGATATCCTCACCATGCAGACCAGCAATCTCACTCCGTCTCAAGGTATAAAGTCCAGCAAATATAATCATGAGCTTTTCCTCTGGGCGAGCAGTGGACAAAAGTCTGTGAAATTCAGAGGGCTCAGGAGGTGGCAGCTCTTTGGGCACATATTTTGGATATTTGACTTTGAAATTTCTATCATTCCCAACAAGCTCAAGAGCATTTTTGAGGAAATTGATCCTGTTTGCAATGGTCTTGCGTGATAATCCATCAAATGCCCATTGATTAATAAACTGTTGCAGTGTTTTGGTCTCAACATCCATTGCATTCATATCCTTGATTGAATCAAATTTGTCTGGGATGTTGACATAATCAGCAAGAGTTGAAGGACTCCAGACTGCTGAGTGAGTCTCAATGTGCATCTCCATTGCCTTGGCAACAGTTGTCACTTTGATTTCTCTCTCTGTGTCAAATAGCCAATTCTTGGCAAGCATCTCAGAGCGCTCCTTGGCCTGTCTCCAGTCACCACCACACTCATCAGGACTCACAGTGAATGATTTGCGGACCTGTTTTCCGTCAATAATTTTTGTTGCCCTAGTTCGCCAAGCTCCGGAGGGCAGTTTTTTAGCACTAGCCATTAGTTACTCCTTTTCTAACTTTTCAATTTCAAATTCTGACCCAAATCCCAAAAGCCAATTAGGGCTGACTCCTGTTGCCTGAGCAATCTTGAGGATATTCTTGGCACTCAGATCATTTTCACCTTTTATCACTCTGCAAATGATTGAATCAGCGACTCCTGAAATCCGAGATAATTCTTTTTGAGAGAGCCCACTTGTCTCAAGAAAGAGTCCAAGTCTCTCTGATAATTCACTTTTCAATGTTTTCGCACCTCCTTGATTACATTTATAGTTGAATCAACTAAAATATATCATGCAAATTGTGAAAATGCAATTTTAAATCAAAAAAATAAACCACAAGATTATTTCTTGTGGTTTAATAACTCAGCGTAGGCCTTGATCTGTTCATCAAGCGCCTGTTTTTGTTTTTTGAGCTCCTCAATCTTTTGAGCAGCATCCTCTGTTTTCTTGATGTATTCCTCAAGCTCTGGACATTCATCCCATCCAAACAATTGATTTGGAGTGACATCAAACACCTTGCACAATTCAATGATCTCATCAACAGGAGGACTTGTGTTGCCAAGTTCCCAGCTTGAAACAGCATTGACTGATTTGCCAAGTTTGGCAGCAATCTCTTGTTGTGTGAGTCCTCTCATCAGCCTGAGCATATGAATGGAATAAGCCAATAAGCGCCTGATTTGGCTCTGGTCAATGTTCATTCTCATATTGTTACCTCATGCACCTTGAAAAAATATTTCTTGGACAAGTATTCATTTTTCATTAAAATTTTAGCAGAAAACGTGGGCTTTTACAAGAAAACAAATGTTATCTCATAATAATGTAGTTGACATTACAAATATATTAGAAATAGAATATTAATATCAGCTCTTGCAAAACAAGATAAAATTACAAGGGAGGAGGGGAAAATATGAAAAATGCTGTGCAAACATGCCTCAGAGATTATGTGAAAAACAATGGCATTAAGCAGAGTTTTCTTGCAGAGCGTACTGGCCTCAAGGAATACTCTGTGAGTGATATCTTTTGCATGAGGCGAGAATTGAAAGCAGATGAATTCATGTTGATGTGCCTGGCAATCAATAAGAGTCCAAATGATTTCATTGGATGTCTACAAAAGGAGGAATGATGGAAAAAGTTAAAAACAACCATCTGCCCAGGGGAACACATTCCAGTCCTAGGGGGAAAAGGACAGATTGTGTGGGCATGATGAAATTGTGCACTGCGGTTTTCTTGTTGGTGGGGATTCTATTCATTGGACTATCTGTCCAGACCATCAGATCAGAGGCATCAGCCATGAGACCTGATGATGAGATTCCCAAAGATGTCAAAAAATACTGTGAGGAGATTGGTTCCGATTATGGAATCTGTCCAGAGCTCTTGGAGGCCATTGCCTGGCATGAGTCAAGATTCATTCCCACAGCCAAAAACAAAAAGTGTTGGGGGCTATGCCAGATCAACATCAAAGTCCATAAAGACAGGATTGAAAAATATGGATATACAGATGAGGATATGCTGGAGCCCTACGCAAACATAACAGTGGCAGCAGACCTTTTGGCTGAGTTATATGAGCAGTATGGAGATGATAATCCTATCATCCTGATGCTATACTCCGGAGCCGGATGGGATGCAATAGAAAAATACAAGGAATATGGATTTTTAACAGAATATGTCGAGGATATACTGACCAGGAGCGCAAGTTATGAGAGGCTCCATGGCAAATAAAAAAGAGCCTGTGTTGGAGCACAAACTCTTTTCGTGGTGGATGTTTTACTTGGCTAGTGCTACATCCACCACACAGTATATCAGATTGTGTGGAGATTCTCAACAATCTAATACAGAGACATTCAAGTCTGTTCAAGTTTCTACTCATAGATGCCTCACATCAGGGCGGACTGTGAGTGAGAAGTATTCCAACAACTTAAAAACTGAATAATGAGGGACAAGATTATGAGTAAATATCAGACCAAAAAGGGCATAATCTTTGAGTCAGAGTTGTCGAGATACATGAAACTCAGGAATATCACATCCAAGGAAAAGCTCAGGAGCCTCACAACAGTTGGGTCACATCAGACCATCATCAACTATTTTGATGATCCTGAAAAGATTCCAATGGGCAAACTAAATGAGATTATGTCAGCTTTAAGAATTCCCAAAGAGGAGAGAGTCAGAATTGTGACCATGCTCCTTGAGGGCAAAGAAAAATGAACCTGGGGGTCAGGTTCATTTGTTGGGATGTATGTTGTTTTGTTTACGGGGGAGATAGTGTTGAAAAAATCTCTATAAACATTATACCAAAATCCCTATGAAAACTCAATAAAAATGGCACTTTGAGAGTCTTTAATGGAGCGATTAAAAATATTAAAGTTATCGACAATGTGTCGTGTCAATAAAAATATGACAGGGGAGTCAGGTATGTATGTCAATAAAGTTCAGATAGCCGGAGACTATGTGCTGGTGTCTAACTACACACACAGACTCTTTGGAGCTCCTCACCATAAGAGGAACAGGAGAAGTGGAGACACACCAAAAGCCATGGCAGAGTATAACAGGCGAAAAAGAGCAGAAAAGCTCCAGCTCCTCATGATTATGAATTTTGACTGTGGTTATCACATCACACTGGATTATCCCAAGGATGCAAGGCCTGAGACCTATGAGGAGGCAGAAAAGAACCTCAAGAAATTTCTCTACAAGATGAGCAGAAAAGTCAGAGAGATAAAACCATTTAAATATATAGCCATCACAGAGAGAGGCAAGAGGAGAGAGGCATTGCACCATCATATGGTCATTGAAGGGGATCCTTTTTTGCTGAGGGAAATCACCAGACTCTGGGGAAACCACATCAAGATTTCACAGATGTATGAAGAGGGAGCCTATAAAGATTTAGCAGAATATTTCTGCAAGATCGAGACCAAAGAGGAGCAGACCAAAGGGCGCTCCAAATATCACAGATCAAGGAACCTCAAAGAGCCAGAGGTCAAAACAAGGATTGTTGCCGGAGGAGTTCCATCTGATCCGGTTGTCCCTGATGAGTATGACCTTGTAAATGACTCAGAGGTCAGCGGTTTCAATGAATTTGTGGGGATAAGATTTCAAAAATACATGATAAGGAAAAAGCCAAGGCCTGAAAAAGGAGTGCAATTTGATGGCAATTTTAAGGCATTGACAAAGAGTGACCCAAATAGGCGCAAGAGGTGCACAATTTGGGAATCACTCAAAAAGATATTCAAGCGGAGGGATTAGATGCATGACAACAGAAATATTTGTCCTGGGCAAGACCAAAAACCCAGCAATCCAGAGGAGAGCCTGGGCAAGATACATGATTGTCTGTGTGCGAAACAATGGAACAGTAGAGAAAAGAGATGGTGTTGTCTGTATAAACAATGCAACCACAAAAAAAGCTGTCCTCATAGCTCTGTCACAGGCTCTTGAGAGATTCAACAGGGCAGCAGTCCTCAAGATATACATCTCAGATGATTTTGTGAGGGCATCACTTGTCAATGGATGGACTAACAGATGGAAAGCCAACAATTGGCACAAGATCAGACTCAATGGTCAGCTGATTCATGAGGAGCTCTGGAGGGATGTGGTCACACAGCTGTCAAATCATGCAGTCTCTTTTGCAAAAGTAGAGGAACTGAATAATAAATACATCACAGAATTGGAGGAGAAACTATGTCAGAAGAAATGAAACCAAAGACAGGGACTTGCGCATTTTGCGGTCAGAGCATTTTTGTCAATCCCATTGGAGAGGTTACACAGGCAGAGCTTGATTCAATGGCGACAGACAAGTGCATGTGTCCTGAGGCTCAGAGTGAGAGAAGAAAAAAGGAGCGCAAGGCTAAGATTGAGGCCTACATCAACAAGCACTTTAATGAGCGCATTGGCAAATTTGTCAGAGAGGCCATTGCCATGGTTGAGGATTTTGAGGTGGACAAGATATCCATCAATTATGATTCCAAGACTCTGACCATCTGGCTTGATTCTGACTCATGGCTGCATCTGAAAATCCAGCACAGAGAAGATGATGAGCTCAAGGTCTGATGCATAAGAGGACAAAAGCCTGTGCAATCAGCAAAAAGACAAAGCAGATTGTCCATGAGAGGGACAGGAAGTGCTGCATATTTTGTGGCGCTCCTGGTCTCCCTGAGGCTCATGTTGTTCCAAGATCACATGGTGGTCTTGGGATTCCTCAGAACATTGTGACAGCTTGCCGGATATGCCATGACAAGATGGATAATTCCACCGACAGGCAGCAGATGCTCCAAGTGGCAGCAGACTATCTGAAAAGATTTTATCCGGATTGGAATGAGCAGAGCCTTGTATATGACAAATGGCATAAAGACAAAGCACAAGAACAAATCAAGGAGCAGATATTCAGTAATAATCAAGACTTAAATGGAAAAAATGCAGAAAAAACGCAAAAAGACAAAGCAGATGAGCCACCAGATGGATTTTATTTCATATAAGGAGTTCATGATGAAGAAAGTTATAAGAGAGCCAATTGAAAAAGCTCCTGACTGTGTCATCCAGACTGTTGAGAAAAGGATGGACGAGCTGGAGCATCAGATCAGAGACTACACAGATATAGTTAGACAGCTTGAGGCTGAATATGCAGCACACGCACAATTTTTAATGTCCTTTGGAGCTGGGAATTTATCACAAAAGAGCTCTGATGATATGGTTGAAAGTCCTCAGGCTATGGCCTGAGGCAGAGAGGAGGGAGATGAGCTCAAAGAAATTTAGCTCAATAAAGCATGATTATAATCCAGATGTGGATAAACTCATAAATGACCATGCACATGGTCAGATATTTGGGAAAATGTCTGGATTTATGACAAGGCCAGCCTATGCTCACACATCCATTGAGCAGAGACAAATATTTGAGAGGCCAATGTGTGAGCCTTGTGGCTATTACAGAGAAAATGAGCAGAACAAATTGGAGTGTCAGTTCCCTTGGTTTGATCCAGAGGATTATGACCTTGCAGCTTATGATTATTTGCCATGCATGGAGGTGGATCATGAGGAGGACTGACAGAAAACTCACAGATCAGGAATGCAGAGACATTCTCACAGAGATTGTCAGGATGGTCATTGACACCTATGCCAAGCCAATCCGCAAGGGATTTGGAGCAAGAATGGCTCAAGCCGGATATGACCTCATAGCACTCCTGAGAAATCACAAGATCATCAGCCCAGGAGAGCCAAATCAGCAAGAGAGGATGGAGCTATGACATTTTTGGATTTGTTTGCTGGTGTGGGAGGTTTCCGGAGAGGAATGGAGCTTGCTGGTCATAAATGCATTGGATTCTGTGAATGGGATAAATATGCAAGGATGAGTTACATCTCCATGCACTGCATCACAGAGGAGCAGAGAGCATTCCTTGCCACATTAGACATAAAAGAGAGACAAAAAGAGATTTTGAAGGAGAAATATTTAAATGGTGAATGGTGTTCAGATGACATTAGAGCAGTGGATGCCGGGAATATTCCGAAAGCAGACTGTTGGTGTTTCGGAGCTCCCTGTCAGGACTTCTCCCTTGCTGGAAAAAGAAAAGGCCTTGAAGGAGACAGGTCATCCCTCATTAGAGAGGTATTTAGAATCCTTGGAGAAATCAGGGAAGAGGATAAACCTGAATGGCTCATCTATGAAAATGTTAAGGGAATGCTTAGTAGCAACAGAGGATTTGACTATTTGTCCATACTCCTTGAATTTTGGTGGGGGGGTACGATATCGAATGGCAGATACTCAACTCTAAATTGCACGGAGTACCTCAAAACAGGGAGCGTGTCTATACTATTGGACATCTTAGAAGATGTGGTTCCAGAAAAATATTTCCTCTCAAGGCAGCAGATGGAGAAAATCGTGCTGAGGGAATAAGCCTGATAGGAACAAGAGAAGGATATCACAGAAATCTGCAAACATTTGGACCTGAGGGAGTCACTGAGACACTCTCCACATGTGGGGGGGGAGGCAGAGAGCACCATGTTGCCATCCCTTGCAAAGGGGGGTACCTGAATGGACTCAGTGAGGCAGATGTTGCCTCAACATTATTGGATAGAGATTACAAAGGAGTTGCAAATCAAGATGGCAATCTTGCCATTTACAAGATGGAGGACAAGGCAGATGATTCCTGAAATGTTTGGAATTGATTTCAATATAGGGGGGGTGGAGCGACCAGTGGCTAACACAATCAAAGCCAGATATGATGCTGGAGTGACAAATTTCAAGCAAGATGGAACAGCTGTTGCAATCCCTGTCTCTTTTTCAGATGGACAGATCAGTGGGGAAATAGACACAGCTCATTGCTTGTCTGCCTACGGTCCAGCAAAGGAAGGAGTCCACACTCACCAATCAATGAACAGAGTTGTTGTTCCATGTTGCACTCCAACAAGAGCTGACAAAAAGCAGCATGGAAGGAGATTCAAGAATGATGGAGAGCCATCATTCACAATTACCACTCAAGACATCCAAGGGATTGGAATTGAAGTTAAAGAGGCAACAAAACAAGGTTACGCAATCGCACATCCTGGAGATTCAATCAATCTGACTGCAATCAACAGCACCACAAGACGTGGAAGAGTCGGAGGGGGGGTGGCACAAACATTGGACACAGGATGCAATCAGGGGACGATTGTGACAAAAGAGGGGGATATCCCTAGCAAGGATCATGAGGGTCATATCGTTGAAATATATCCAGGTGTTTTTGTCTGGGCGGTATGGTATGAAAAATATCAATGTTTCATAGCCATCCGAAAGCTCACTCCAAGAGAGTGTTTCAGACTCCAAGGATGGACGGATGACTATTTTGAAAAGGCTCAATTTGTGAATTCAGACAGTCAGCTATATAAACAGGCTGGAAATGGAGTCACTGTCAATGTGGTTTATGAAATAGCAAAGAGAATGACAAAGGAGGCAGCAAGTGAGTAAAAATGTCTTAAAAGGGAAGTGTCCTATTTGCAAATATATATTTGAGGATTGTCAGTGCTATTTTGCTGGCAATGCTCATCCAGATAGGTCAGTGAGAGCAAAAGTTGTTTTTGATCACTTGTATTTGTTTGATAGGGCACAGATAAGACACATCAGAAAAGTGCAGCACCATTGGAGAACATCATATTCTGATGTTTTCTTAGAAAAGGCATATAAGGAATTACTGAATGAGATTCTTGGAAAAAATGAGGAGGCAGCAGATGAGTGAATGCAAATATTGTGATTGTAAAAAGGGAGAATCACCAAAAAAGAGTGTGATTTTCGAGACACTCAATGGTGGAGTTTTGGGGCCAATAATCCTCAGTGTTGACATTTATGAAACTGCAAGGATGTCTGTTGGATTAGCTGATGAGGCTGTGGCAAGTGTAAAAATTGAATATTGCCCTATGTGTGGCAGAAAGTTGGAGGCAGCAGATGACTAAGGAGTTTAAGGCCATTATTGCAGACATGGTCACAGAGTATGAGCTTTTAGCAAAATACAATGGAGGCAAAGACTATCTGAGATGGAATGCTCTCCAGGTTGCTGAGACTGATCTGGAGGATTATCTGACAGCCATCACAGACACTGAATTCTTGGAAATGAATTATGGAATCACTGACATTGACATCCAATTTGTCAGGTCATTCAATCCGGATCAGCTGATAAAAGATTATAACGAGTGGAAGGAGGCAGCAGATGAGTGATGCAAAGAAATGTGACAGATGTGGGGCTTTTTATGAGCCATACAAAGGAAAAGGATATTTTGTCGCAAAACGAAGTTTTGAGGGATATGTTGACTTGTGTCCTGTGTGCAGTGACTCACTTGAGAGCTGGCTGACATTAAGACCAAAGGAGGCAGCAGATGGCAAATCAGAGAAGGAATAACACAGCTGAGATGACCTTGACAGAGCAGATTCTCAAGATCAGAGAGGAGATTTGTGACGATTATTGCAGATATCGTGACCTTGTAAAATCTGGACAGATAAGCAAGGAGACATTTGAGGCCGTCTGTGAATATGATTGTCCGCTGAGGAAGATATGAACAAGAGAATCACA